>CALDSI010000418.1 GCA_937911395.1 uncultured Labrenzia sp. | reverse complement strand
CGCCAGTCAAAAGCGTCGAGAGTTTGAACGGCTTCGAATTTTCCTACATGCATTTTCATTTCACTGCTCCCAGTGTGATGGTCCTGGGACACCAGTTACAAGCGCCGTGCCAAGTTGAATTGGCATGGGGAATGTCAATGAATACAGGTATTTAAAAACATCTTCACAAAACTACCGGTAGGTTGGTCTTTTGATTTTGAAAACAAAAATTCGAATTCGAACAATCAGTATTCGGGATTTCGGAAGGCGGTGTTTGTCGGAGTTTGCGCAGCAAAACCTCGATCGGCGAGCTGATGAAACGCGGCCTATATTATAAAGACTGACAGTCGGATTTGAGTGCGCACCAGATTTGGCAACAAACATCAGTTCGAATTTCGCGAATTCAGAAAACGCGCTTCCGGAATTCAGAAAAGATACCTGGCGCAATCGTCCGTCTTTAAGTCGATGTTTCAGCTAGGTATCTGTATTAATTGAAGAAAAAAACCGATACGACACGATCGCTACATTTGGCAAGCCTGTTGCACAGCTGTCTCCAGTTCAATTCTCGAAAAGGAGAGGCAGTCATGTTTCCACAAGCTGTATTTGCCCCGGTCGGACAAGTCACAGGCCCCATTGGCTGGACTGACCCGGTTCCGGTAAATGACGTCTATCTGTTCGATCTTGATGCTCTCGTGCCAAGCCCGAAAGGTCAGATGGATCTGGATTTCGCGCGGTACTTGAGCGCATTTGCGCGCAAGCGTGCATGCTACATTCTGTCCAACACCAGCATCACGGACATGATGACCCGTGTTCCGGCATCGGTCCGCGCGGCATGTGCCGGTCTGTTCGCGGCCGGAGGCACGGAACTCTGGGTCGGTGAGGATCTCTTTGTGCAGCATGAGCATGAGTTCTCCGATGATCTCTATGAGTTCATGGTCAAGGTCGTACAGAAAAGCGCGTACCCGGAAAAACAAGCGCCAATGCTGGAAAGTGGTTCCGCGTCTCTGCGTCTCTGCATCGCGGGTTCTCAAGCAACGCTTCGCCAGATGAAAGATTATGCCGCATGGGAGGAAGAGCATTTTGAGCTCGCGACCATTACGCATGAATTCAAAGCCCGGTTTCCGGACCACGATGTTTACCGAGATACCGACACAAGCCTGATGATCGTCCCTAGGACATTTTCATCCGCTCTTGTGGTCAGCCATCTGTTGAAACGCCACAAGAATGCCCGCCTGATCGGCTATGTGACACCGCAAGCCGCCGGATCCTACGCCAATCCGCTCTGCGACGCTTTTGGCAGTGCCGACGTGCTCTCGACAATCAAAGGGCCGGGCGATGTCAGTCAGCTGCTGAGCTATGAGTTCCGCCGTCTCACGCAACAAGAAGCCGCCGTGAATGAGCGGGCCGACGAATTGGTCGAGGCCTGAGATGGGATTGCCAATCGCCCCCCTGGACCAAACAACCTGGACGCTTTTGGGCAGTGAAAAAGTATTTGAAGCCGGAGATCGTCTAAAAGTTCTTCGACAGACAGTCGAGTTGCCAGACCACACCCGTGTAGAGGACTACTATCAGATAGATCTCCCGACCTATGCGACAGTCTATGCTGTTACGGAGAAAGACGAAGTTCTGCTTCTGGAGCAATACAAACATGGCGTCGGGCATGTGTGCCTGACCCTTCCGGGCGGACAAATTGATCCGGGTGAAAACCCCGAATTTGCCGCCCGCCGGGAACTTCTGGAAGAAACGGGCTATGGCGGTGGCCGCTGGACCGCAGGACCGGCCCTGGTGCTTCACGGAAACCAACGGGTCGCGCTCGGACATATCTTTGTCGCCCGCCATGTCATCCAACTAAGTGATCCATGTCCTGGCGACCTGGAGGAAATGCAACTCAGGCTGCGGTCTAGAAAACGAGTTCAACAAGACCTTGTGAACGGGGCTCTGCCAATAACATCTCACGCAGCCGCAGTCGGGATTGCCGAGACCATGATCAGGGCGAGTGGTGCCTAATAAAAATGGCAATTGGGCTGTCTGCAAAGGCTGTCAGGAATTGACAGCCATATCGTCCCCGTCCGGTTCGGAGTCGGCAACGCCGGTGTCGTCCCCATCTTGGGCTGCCCAGATTTCTTTTTTGCGGTAAAGGGTTGAGGGACTGACTTGGAGAACACGCGCGGTTTGCGGCAGGCTACCGCCGCAAGCGTCAATCGTCGCTTCGATATTGCTGCGTTCAAGCGTTTCGATAGGTTGACCGACAGACAGTGTGATCTGTGGCCAGACATCGCCCGTGTCGCTGACGACCGTTGCAGCTGGGCTTGCCGCCTGAGGCACGCTGAGGGGAACGGCTTGTGCGGGTTTGGGCGCTGAGGGTTGACGTCCCTGCAACGTTGCCAGCATGTCCACCTCGACAATCGGGCCTTCATTCAGAACAACCAGATTGCGGATCGTGTTTTGCATTTCCCTGACATTGCCCGGCCAGGGATGGCGCATCAAAAGCTCTTCGGCTTCCACTGAAAAGCCTTCAAATGTCTTGCCCTCTTCGCTGCCGAACTTGGTTAGAAAATGCCGGGCAAGTTCCAAAATGTCGGCGCCGCGAGCGCGTAAGGGTGGCAATCCGATAGGCAGGACATGAAGACGGTAATAGAGGTCTTCGCGGAAGCGGCCAGCTTCGACTTCTTCCTGCGGGTCGCGGTTGGTGGCGCAGACAATGCGCACATCGACCTTGGTCAGCTTGTCGCTGCCGACTTTCTGGACTGTGCCGCTTTGCAGAAAACGAAGCAGTTTGGCTTGCAGGCTCAGTTCCAGTTCACAAATCTCGTCGAGGAAAAGGGTGCCGCCATCAGCGCGGGCCGCCGCACCATCCCGATCACCTGTCGCCCCGGTAAAGGCGCCTTTCACGTGGCCGAAAATCTCAGATTCGATCAGATCTTTCGGAATGGCCGCGCAATTGAGGGGCACAAAAGGTTTTTTGGCGCGCGGGCTGGATTTGTGGATTGCTTCTGCGCAGACCTCCTTGCCGGTACCGCTTTCACCTGTGATGAAAACAGACGCATTGGATCGGGCGACGCTTTCGATCATTTTGTAGACAGCGGTCATCGGCAGGGACGAGCCGACAAAGCCGTGATTGGCCTTTCCGCCGGACGGTTTTCTTACCTCTGCAACGACCTCCGTTAGGGTTTCACGCTCCAGTGCGTTGCGGGTCGTTGTGACCAGGCGCTCTTCGGCAACCGGTTTGACGATGAAGTCGTAGGCGCCGGCCTGCATGGCGTCGACCGCGGTCTTGATCGATCCTGAACTGGTCACGACCACAACGGTCACTGGCAGCTGTTCTTCCCGAACGGTTGCCAGGACTTCAAGGCCATTCATGTCGGGCAATTGCAGATCGAGCAGAACGACGCTGATGCCGCCCTTGCGGATCTTGGAAAGGGCTGCCTGCCCGGTCTCCACATGAGTCGTCTCTATCCCGGCACGGGACAGATGGTGCTCATAAACGGTGGCAAGAGACAGCGTGTCTTCGACAATCAGAACTTTCAAATCAATTCCCTCAAAGTCTTGCGGAGCTATCATGGATCAGAGGTCAGGTTGATCCCCATCTCGCCCGCCAAAGCTTTCACATCTGCTAACGTATCGTCACTTATTGATTGGAGTTCGTCCACCCGTGTAAGGGCTGCGGCTGTTTTTTCTTCGCGCACCAGCGTGTTGATTTCGGCTGCAATCGTGGTCAGGCGTGTTGCGCCAAAGGTGCCCGCAACACTTTTCAAGGCGTGTGTGGCGCGTTCCAGTTGGGTGAAATCATGCGTTTGAGCTGCAAGACGTGCCGCTTCGCTTTTCTCTCTGGTGTCGGCCTTAAATTGGTTGAGGAGCTTTTCCTGTAACTCCGGTGGCATATCTGCGAGGAGGGTGCGGGCTTCTCCGAGCTCCCGAGACGTTGCCTGCGGTGAAGCATGGTCCAGCTTGGGAGCATGATGACGGACATTGCGGGCAATGCATGCCAAGAGATCCTGTTTCTCTACCGGCTTTGACAGGAAATCGGACATGCCGGCTGCCAGAAACCGTTCTCTATCGCCGCGCAAGGCATAAGCGGTGAGGGCAATGATGGGCGTTTTTGCGTTTCGTTGCCCGTTTTGAATGTGTTGCGCAGCTTCGAGGCCATCCATTTCAGGCATCGAAATGTCCATCAAAATGCAGTCATAATCTCGGTTTTGGGCCGCGATGACCGCTTCCTTGCCGTTATTGGCAATATCGATGTCACAGCCGGCGCGTTCCAGAGCGTGCGATACCACGATCTGATTGGTCGCATTGTCTTCAGCGACCAAGACAGTCAAGCCGTCTGGAATGTGTTCTTCCAGCATCGCGACTTCAGGTTCGGGCAATTCTATAGCATCGTCGGCGCGCTCAAGAGGAACACAAAAATGGAACGTACTGCCCGCGCCGGGCAGGCTCTCAACATGGATTTCTCCGTCCATCAAGTCGGAGAGCCGTTTACTGATGGCCAGCCCAAGACCAGTGCCACCCTGTTTTTTGGTGTAGCTCGTGTCGATGGTAACGAAATCTCCGAACAGCGTTTGGTGCTTATCCTTCGCGATGCCAATGCCGGTATCCTTGACGGAGAATCGGAAAACAGGTTGAACCGGGTCATCCTGGTCCAGGGAAACACTGATATCGATTGACCCGATTTCGGTGAACTTGACCGCATTCGACACCAGGTTCAGCAACACTTGCCGCAACCGGCCTGAATCACCGCTTACCACCTGTGGAACGTTGGCAGGATAGTTCAGGTCAATTGTCAGCCCCTTTTCCTGGGCAATCGGCATGAACAAGTCGGCAATGCTCTTGACGACGGTCTTGAGCCGGAAGGGCGCTTTTTCGAGCTCGGTCCGTCCTGCTTCAAGTTTGGAGAAGTCCAAGATATCGTTGATGAGTTCCAGCAAGGAGCGGCCGGATTCACGGGCCGTTTTCACGTATGCCTTTTGGCCGGGGTCAAGATCGGTATCCCGGAGCAAACTCAAGATACCCAAAACCCCGTTCATTGGGGTGCGGATTTCGTGGCTCATCATGGCAAGGAACTGCGCCTTGGCCTCATTCGCAGCTTCCGCTTTCTCCTTGGCAACCCGAAGGGCTTCTTCAGCGGCTTTGCGTTCCGTAATGTCTCGGACATAGCCCAGGAACAATGGTCCCTTCTCACCGCGTGTGTGCCGGATGGCGAGTTCCACGATGATCTCGTGCCCATCCTTGTGGAGGCCCTCGATTTCGATCCGCTTACCGAGAACGGGCCCTTCACCTGTTTCAAGAAACTTCTTCAAGCCTGCATCGTGCATGGCGCGGTATTTTTCCGGGATAATATAGTCGGACATTTTCTGTCCAACGAGTTCAATTCCGGACCAGCCAAATACCTCTTCGGCAGCCGGACTGAAGTCCAAAACCATTCCGTTGCCATCCATGACGATGATGCCGTCGAAAGAGGCGGAGACCACATTGCGCAGGAGCCCCT
This sequence comes from uncultured Labrenzia sp., assembly GCA_937911395.1. GTDB lineage: Bacteria > Pseudomonadota > Alphaproteobacteria > Rhizobiales > Stappiaceae > Roseibium. The sequence continues at coordinate 9,377 of CALDSI010000418.1, read as the reverse complement.
GACTGCTGATCAACTCCTTTTCGCGCTTTTTAAGTTCCGTGATATCGACGCGGAAGCCGACCATTCCGCCTTCGCTGGTGCGTGACTCAATGACCCGGAGCCAACGGCCGTCGTCCAGATGCTGCTCCATCGGAGCGCCCGGATTTCGGTGGTTTTCCATCCGCAATTCAATCCAGTCTTCCAGGACTTGTCCTGAGACTTGATATTGGCCGCGTTGCGCGCCTTCCCGGATGATTTCTTCGAACGTTCTGCCGGGACGGATCAGATCGGCGCTGCTGCTGTAAAATTCCTTGTACTTGCTGTTGCAAAGAACCAACCGGTCTTCGGCGTCATAAAGAACAAAGCCGTCGGGTAGGGACTCAATGGCATCGACGAGGCGGGTCTCTGCTTGCCGTAATTTCGCGGCCGCTGCTTTTTGCTCGGTGAGGTCGCGTAACACGGCCGTATAGGTGCGTTTATCGTTGGTATTCGTTTTTGATAAGGACAGTTCAACCGGATAGGTGCTGCTATCTACCCGGCGACCGAATGTCTCAAAGCGCTTGGTGCTGTCATTGATTTCAAAAGCGTTTGGTGTGTTGATGCAGCAATCAAAAGGCAGGTCGGAGTATTCGGTCTCCGGCAGGATGTCGCATATCTGGTAACCTCTCAGGTCCGTTAGAGATGCTGCACCAAACATGTCCAACGCAGCCGGATTGGCGCTTAACAGATCGCCTTTAGATGAAATGGTGATCACTCCATCCAGCATTGTTTCAAGTACCGCATTGACCTGGGCTTCGCCGGTTTCTGCCCGGATGATGGCCGCTTCCAGTGCAGCGTTTTTCTCGCGCTCCGCATCTGCGAGATCGTGAACACGTGTCAAGGCTCTTTGGCGTTGGGTCGACAGAACAAAGGTGAGAGCAGCTGCTGCGAAGAAGGCGATGCCGAGCATTACGATCAGGCTGTTGATCGATGTCAGGCTGCCTCCGTAAAGAGCACTCGCCGGGAGCACGACTTCCTGGATACCGCGGATGTCGCCAACTTCCCAATCGGTCTTCGGGGATTCTGGATGCGTGTTGTGGCAAGCGACACAGCTTCCCTCCATACGAACGGCGGTGGCGCTGCGGAAAACGTTACCATCTTCGCGTTGTTCAAGCCGTTGAAACGGCTGTTCCGGGTTCGCCGCCAAGGCAGCCAAAGCTTCACGCTCGAAATCATCGATTTCCCGGTCATGGCGCCATGGCCAGGGATGATTGGATAGCATCCGGATCCGGCTCTTCGCACCAAGAAGCGCCAGTTCATTTTCCAGCGCCAACGTCATGGAGACAGGAGCCGGAATTGTCAGTTCGTTGCCGTGGTAATCATGACTGACAGTGACGTCTTGGGAGGAGTAGAGTTTGTCGACCACTTCGCGCGAATAAAAAGAGCGGGTCGCGGTGAGCAGTTCATTTTGCGCTTGTGCCGCTGCGGATAGATCCGCAGTTCGCGCCTTTTGTCCGAAATCGACCGCGATGACGTACGCCGAAATTGCAGATGCACATATGAATACGAGGACCAGCCAGAAAGTGGCGTCCTGCGCGACATCAGATATCCACTTCCGCATGGATTTGTCCCTGGCTGGTGTGTTTTGAGAATTCAAAACACTTCGGCTGTTTCCTGAGGGTAGTTTGGCCATAGGATGTAAAATTTCGCTTTATAGAAGAAACGGTAAGTTCAGGTCTTGGTTGCAGCCGGGCTTTAATCCGGCTGCAATTTGAAGAAAGGATTATCCTCCATGAAGGCCTGCCAGTTTTTGTAAGAATAGGTGCGGTGCAGCTTGCAGCTGTCTTTGCAACTGTGAACTTTGAGCGTGAGTTGGAATTCCGCATCAGGATCAAAAAGGTTTGCATACGAAAAGACTGTGTCGGCGGACTGAACGCCGGGGACAGGGCCCGCAAATCGTTTCTTGAATGCTTCGGACGGTACGGATGACCAACCGCCAGCGGGAAACCATCGGGGGCCGGCCGGTCCCGCACCATCCAGATCACGAGGGGTTTCAGAACCGAAAGTGAGCAGGAAGTCTTCCCGGCTTTTGAGCGCGGCAACATGGTCGGCGGTCATTAGATCAGGGAATTCGGCTGCGCTCAGCAACGAGATCCCGGCGTGTCCTGTATCTTCGTAGCGCTCCCCGGCGCGTTTGGACGGAGAGCCATCACGGTTTTCAAAGGCTGCTGTTGGCCAGTAGCGGAACAGAGCACCATTCTCATCTGCACTCCATTCGTCATAAAAGCCTTCCAGGATGGCCGCGCTCCTAGCGGTGAGGGCGGGGTCGGGCAAATCTATCAGCAAAGCTGCCATTGTGACCTGCCAGTTCCAGGGCGCAATGCTGCCCTTGAACCTGAAATCGATGTCTGCGTTGATCCGGTAGAGCCCGGCAGCCGCGTCGAAATCCGGTTCGTATGTTCTGGCAAGACAGGCCCGTGTCCCGGCTATTCTGTCCGCCAGGATTTCCGTGCACCCGTCACCGAGGATCGCGCAGGCCTTTGCAAGGCTGTTGGCAATCATCGCCTGATTGATCATCAGCGTCATCCGGTCGTTCGTGTCGGTTGCGTAAATCGTTGAACTCCAGCCGCAGGCGGGGTTCTGATCGCTCGTGCGGCCGTTGACGCCGTCCTGGGCTGCAAGGGTGAGACGCATCGACTTGCGGGCAAGGGCGGCAAACACGAGATCTCCGGTCTTCTCAAAAAGGCTGGCGAGGGCCAGAAGCCGGTAACTCTGGTTCCAGCTTTGCAATCCTTCCGCGTCTGATGAACAGGCCCGCACTTCGCCGGGCTGCGCGGCAAGCAGGCCGGTGACTGCATAAAAGAAATTCAAACCGGAAGGTGATCCGGACACTGTCAGAACGGCTTCGCCGTCAGGACGGTCTGCGCGTGGAAGCGTCATGAAGTCCGCGGTTTCGCTTGTCATGATGGGCGCTTCGATGGCCCCCTTCGCAAGGTCTATCCGGTAGATCCCGGCCGTTTCGGTGTCTTCACATTCCATCCGGGCCCAAAGGATATCGCCTCGAACCAAGACACGTTCAGGCGCGCAGCCCGCAAAGTTCAGGAGAACCTCCGGCTCCGCCGATATGCGGCCATTCGCGTCACGTTCGTGACGAATGAGCTGCGCCGGTTTGCCCTGACGGGTGACAAGCAAAAGCGCCTGATCCTGTGTAAAGCGCAACAGTTTCGCGATTGTACCGCGCTTGAACGTGAGCCGGACCACACCGTCCTGCAGCAGTTCGGTCTGCTTGTCACCGGTCTTCCAGGTGCGCATGTGGACCAATGATCCATCGCGGGCGAGACGAATGGTGCCAAGGCGGGCTCCCTCTTGGTCACGTCCACCAAGATCCCGGATTACGCCATCCACAGAGACGATCGGTTTGTCATCGCCAGGGTTCTTCGCGACAACCAGAAGGTTGGACCCAGCCTTCGATACGGTTTCAAGGCACTGGCCGGTCACGCCCTTTCGGGTGACATCTCCGCTCTTCAGGTCGACTTTGAGGCCTTGAGTTGGGAGAACCAGAAGGGAATTATAAGCCGCACCTTCCGGTGCGGCCCAAGTTGTTGGTGTTCCGGCACAAAGGGCCGTTGAGAAGGCAAGTGTGAGAAAAAACGAGCGCATCAGCTGTCTCCGCTTAGAAGTTGAAGTAGATGAACTCGGTCATTTCTGCGAGCCGATAGGTCTGGATCAGCGCCAGTCCAAACAGGACGGAGACACCGAGGGCCCAGCCGGTGGTCGGCTGCCAGCGCACCGGCAGGAACCCTTCCGAGCGGCGCTGCGCGACCAGTTTCTTCAAGCCAAGCACCGGGTTGTACTTTTCGGTAAACTCGATGGCATTCGGAAGAAGGAAGACGATGGCGGCAAGGGCGACCATCATGGCCCAGACCTGCATGGTGCCGCGCAAGGCGCCTTCCCAGAGCTTCGGTTCATAGACCGTCGCCAGGCCGGTCATGCCGTGGATGATGTTGCTCGCACCGGTAAAGCTTTCTGCGCGGAAGAACACCCAGGCAACGACAACGGCAAGAAGCGTGATGCCGCGGCTCAGGAGGTTGCCAACCGGACGGGGAAGGATATTCGGCACGTATCCTTTTTCGGACAGGGCGGACCAGCCGTGATTGATCGCAAGATACGCGCCGTGCAGACCGCGCCAGAAGACGAAGGTCCAGCTTGCTCCGTGCCACAGACCGCCGAGAAGCATGGTGATCATGAGGTTGGAATAGCGGCGGATCGGACCACTGCGGTTGCCGCCCAGCGGAATGTAGAGGTAGTCCCGCAGGAAGTGTGACAGGGTGATGTGCCAGCGGCGCCAGAAGTCGGAGATGCTGGTTGCCTTGTAAGGCGAGTTGAAGTTGACGGGCAGGCGGATGCCGAACAGGCGGGCCAGGCCGAGCGCCATATCACAGTAGCCGGAGAAGTCGAAGTAAAGCTGGAAGGTATAGGCAAGTGCGCCGATCCAGGCAGCTTCAAGCGGGACACCATTTGTGGTCTCTGCAAGGGAGAAAACCTGGTTGGCATAGGGCGCAATACCGTCCGCCAGCACGATTTTCTTGAACAGGCCGATGGCGAACAGGGTGCCGCCGACGGCAAGGTTGAGGGCCAACTTGTTACGGAACACCGGCAGCTTGAACTGCGGAATGGTCTCTTTCTGCATGACGATCGGACCTGCGATCAGTTGCGGGAAGAACACCACGAACAGCATATACCGGCCGAAATCGCACTGGATGATATCGCCCTTGTAGGTGTCGATCAGGAACGAGATCTGCTGGAAGGTGAAGAACGAGATCGCCAGAGGCAGGACCAGGTTCAGCATCGGTATGTCCGCGTCGGCCAAGAGGTTCGCGTTGCCGATGAAGAAGTCGGCATATTTGAATACTGCGATCAGCGCCAGATTGAAGATGATGCCCGCGATCAAGATGAACTTGTCGCGGACCTGCCGGAGCACACGGTGGAAACCGTAGTTGATCACGACGGAGCCCAGAAGAAGGGGCAGATAGACCGGGGTCCACCAGGCGTAGAACACAAGCGAGGCGATGGTCAGCCACCAGATGATGCCGTTTTCCCAACCCCAGTGGCGGAGCAGGAGATACCCGATGAAAACCGGCGGCAGGAACAGGTAGATGAATTCCAGGGAACTGAAAACCATGACTCAGCCCTCCTTGTTGCTGGTGGTTTGCGGAGTGGTCCGCAGAAGAATGGTAAGATTTGCTTCGTCGATTTTCTTGAGCTCTTCGAGCAGATTGGCGCTGCCCTGGTGGCCGCGATTGGCACCTTTTTGGGCAAGTTCGAACGCCTTGGTCCGGTCTTGCTCAACGAGCTTGCCTTTCGCATAAAGCCGGCCGAGCTCTTCCATGGCGCCCGGATGGCCGGCAGCCACCCCGCGCTCCAGAAGTTCGATGGCGGCATCGGCCTTAAGACCGTGTTTTTCCTTCAGATGCAGGCGGGCGAGGCCTGTCAGGGCACCGCCATGTTCTGCCTTGGCGGCAAGGCGCAGCCACTTCAAAGCTTCCTGAGTGGTGTCCTTGTCGTCGGAGGTTGCCAGCATCATCAGCGCCAGGTCATGCATGGCACCGGCGTCGCCGAGGTCGGTAGAGCGCAGGAACCAGTCGCGGGCAAGGGCCCGGTCCGCTGTCATGAACTCGCCGTCCCGGTAAAGACGACCCAACGTCTTGGCAGAGCTTGCCGATCCGTCGCGGGCCTTCTTTTCCAGACCGGCAATGGCGCGCTCGGCCCAGAACAGAGCCTGCTCCGGGTTGGGCGTTGAGCCATGCCGGCCATTCAGGAGGATCCGGGCGTATTTGATGGTCGAAGACGGATATCCGGCAATCGCTGCTTTCTCGTAATGGTGAAAGGCGAGGGCCAGGTCGCGCTCTGTGCCGATGCCGCGCTCATAGTGTTTTGCGAGTTGAACGTGCGCTTTCGGGTAGTCCCAACCGAGGGCTTTTTGGAACCACTGCAAGGCGATTTCCGCACACCGTTCGCCGGACGAGCGCTGGAACAGCCGTCCCAACTCGTAAGCTGTCTCGCCGCGATAGGCGAAGGTGTAGCGGACAGCCTCCATGAAGATAAGGCGTGCTTGGTCAAGGTCCGCGTCAACGCCCCAGCCGTTTTTGTACGCCCGGCCCAGGTGATAAAGTGCAACCGGATGACCATCGCTGGCAAGCTGGGTCAGGAGATCGGCGGCAGCTTCCCAGCGACCGACCTTTTGCAGGCCGCGGGCCTGTTTGATCATTTCCTCGATTGTCGGATCGATCCGCTCGGACTTTACTGCCGGGCGAACCGCATCGCCGGAGAGTGCGACTGTGCCGGCACCACCGATAATCGCGGCGACAAAGGCTGCTTTTAGAATGTTTCGGTTTGATGGCTTGCGGGTCATTTCAGCAACTCCATTTCAAAGATCGGCTCATCCCCTTCCGTCGACGTTTGCCGGTACATGGGCTCAGCATGATCAAACAGCCAATCGATGCGGTTTGGTTCCGCAGCAGTGGTTTCAGGCATCGCGGTGAAGCTTGAGGCGGCAATGGCGCCAATTATGAAACCGGTTACGCAGATCAGGATTTCTTCAAGGGTCTTGTTCGACTTAGCCATTGATTTGCCTCCAGATTCTGCAGGAGGTACCTTCGATCAGCTGAAGGGTGCCTTCGTTGTGGGTTTGGGTAATGTCGTCCGGACGCACCGGACAGGCGAGATCAGCCCGGCGATCCATCGCCGTTTTGGTACGGGCCTTATCGCTATCGATGACTTGCAGCAGTTCGCCGACGATTTTGCGGGCCGGGTTGGACCCAAAGTGATAGGCGTCGGTGAAATTCTTCAGATCCCGTGTGAAATCCGTGTCGAAATCCATGTCCACGATGGGCGCAAGTTTTGAGAGCCGATCCCGGAACTTGTGGTTTGTCGCAGCAAGTCCGAAATCATTGATGCGCTGCTGCATCTCGGAGATCGTCGGCGGAATGAAGAAGATGAGTTCGACATCGTTTTTGTCGCACCAGGCTGCGATCTCTTCGACCATCGCCCACAGATCTTCTGATTGCTTGAACCGCCTCCAGTCGGCCGCACCATTGGTGCCAACTTGCTTGGCGAAAAGGGACGGTAGATCGCGGTCAATCGCGATATCTGGCCAGTAGCGTGCCCAGTGGCCCAGACCGAGCCCCCGGCCGTGATAAACTGCCGGCAGGATCAATGTGCCGTTCGGTGTCTGCAAAATGCACTCATCGCATAAGGCAGGGTCTAACAGTGCGTCGACGGAGAGCGTTTCAAGACCGCTGAGTTCAGCAGCCTTTGCTTCCGAAATGGGGGACAGTGCCAGCTTCTCGACAGCTTCGAAGACCTGCGGGTAGCGGTCCTGCAAAAGCGTCCAGCCAATCTTGGCTACAAACCAGTTCGTGTAATAGCCAAACGGGTCATTTGCGAGCGAGATCGCTTCCGGTACGCGGTTCATGCCGCCCTTGAACCGGGCATCCATGGACCGCAGCGGCAGGCTGACGATCAATGTTTCCAGTTCTGCGTTATCCTTCAGATATTGGTAGGTGTCATAGATCTCGAAAACGGTCGCGCCGCCATAGGCGAAATTGTAGACATCGTCGCGTCCGAGTTCTTGCCAGTACTTGTCCTGAAGCGCACGGGCGCGGCTGTCTCCCAGAACAACCGTCGGCGCCTTGATGCGCGGATACTCAATCATCTTGTAGAGCGGATAATGCGCCTTGACGCTGATTTCCGTTTTGTCGAGACCGAGATCGACGATCCGGTTGTGGTTGTAAGCATCAACCACACCGTTGAACGCAACCGGGGTCAGAGCGAAGCACGCGGTCAGGGTCAATGCAGCAGTGTAGAGTTTCGGTTTCAGCTTCATAGCTGTGGCCCTCGTTTGATCCATTTGACTGGATCCTTTCAAGAGCTGGGCCAATTCAGTTATTGAGTTATAAAATAAATAAAAACAGTAGCTTGTGAAGAATTCGCATTTTTGGAAACAGGTGGGGCTTAGCAATTGCGTAAAAGCGGTTTTGCAAATTGGAAAAGCCGACCGCTCAGGCCGGCAGTCCGAGAACGTTGGCAATCATGAGGCCACTCGGTGGTTCGATAAGACCCGCCATCAGGCACACACCGACGAACAGCATCGTCACATAAAGAAGGGTGAGATAGCTGGCCATCAGGTTCTGCAAGGTGGCGATAAGCCCGTCGCCTTCACCCGCACGTTGGTCGCCGCGGTTGGACCAGCGCTGTTTCGACAGACGAAAGATGCAGTAGACCTTGACCGACGCGTTGATCAGCTGGTTGAAATAGAGAATGAACGGATAGCTGAGGTCGACTTTTCGGGCGTACTGGTAGAGAAACAGCGACAGCAGCATCCGGGTTATGCAGATGAAGACCACATATCCGAAGATGTAGTAGGGGTCGTAGAGAAACGTGGTGCAGACCGCGAGCACCGGACTCACAAGCATGGTCCACATGGAAACGCGCTGGTCCAAAAGGCACCACCAGATAAAGAACGGCATCCGGCCCGGGCCCAATGCCAGGGCGCGAGAACCATTGCGCAGCATGTTGCCAGACCAGCGGCGGAAGTTCTGAACCATCCGGTCCATGCCCGAACCTTCAATGACTTCAACCGTGTAGCCCATGGCATCAGGCACATAGAGCATGCGGCAGCCGGATTGGAGCATGTAGTACCAGGTGCTCTTGTCGTCGCCCGACAGGAAACGGAACTTGCCCCACAGCCAGTGTTCCAGATGGTCCGCTTCCAGAAGACGGATGAACTTGAGTTTTGTCAGGTGGTTCGCCCTGAAAACAGACATCCGCCCCGTCAGGGTCAGAACCCGGCCGGAAAGGGAGTGGGATTGCATGGCCAGCCGGCGCTGCGCAAAGCGCATGGTCAGCCAGTTGGCAATCCAACGCGGGCCGATGCAAAGCACTTCCTCATCTGTCGTGCAGGCCTGCAGGTCCGGGTAGAGTTTGAAAAGCGGCAGGCATGCGCCAACAGCGTTTTTGGCCAGAATAAAGTCGCCGTCCATAAAGATGATCAGGTCGTCGTCTTCCACGTGACCCCGGCTCATCGCACGCAACACAAGGCCAATCGCCAACCGCTTGCCAGGTTGGTTTTGCCGGACGACATGAAGGGTCACATCGAGGTCGGACCATTCCCGAGCCAGAAGATTGGAAATGAGGGCTTCGTCATACCGGTCGCCGGAACCGAGCCAGATCGTGCCCGGAACACCGGCGTCCCGGATTTCGCGGCAGATCGACCGGATCACCTTTTCCGTGATGTCCCGGTGTTCCTTATAGGTCGTCATCATGAAGTGGAGGTGGCGGGGACGCCAGCCGTCATCCCACACCTTCTTCCCGGCATCCCGCATGGAAGGGTAGACAAACTTGCCATAAATCCACGCCCG
>CALDSI010000417.1 GCA_937911395.1 uncultured Labrenzia sp. | reverse complement strand
GCGAAGTTCGGCCTGACCGAGGTTCGGCTTGGCCTGATACCGGCGACCATCAGCCCCTACGTCCTGGCCCGGATGGGCGAAGGCAAAGCGCGCCGGGTGTTCATGTCCGCGCGCATTTTCGGTGCGGAAGAAGCCCGGGATCTTGATCTCGCCGCAAGGGTGGTGAGCGTCTATGACCTCGATGCGGCCATCGAGAAGGAAATCAAACCTTATCTGAGCGCCGCTCCGGCGGCTGTCGCCGCCTCAAAAGCCCTCGCCCGCTCCCAGGGTCCGGTCATTACAGACGCCGTCATCGACGACACCATCCGGAGGTTGGCTGACACGTGGGAAACGCCGGACGCCAATGAGGGCACATCTGCGTTTTTCGAAAAGAGAAAACCAGCCTGGACGAACTGAGGATCAGATGCCTTACGCGTTCCGGCGGGCGTGCTCGATCAAAGCTGCAATCCGGGCGACATCGAGTTGCTCGGATTTCGGTGCAGGCTCCTCAACGCGGTACATTTTTTCCCGCCGCCGCCGGATTTTCTTGCGTTGCCACTCGCTAATGCCCTCCGGCAAATCCACGTCAGCGCGGTCCATGCCAATCAGGACACGTTGAAGGTCCGGAATGAGCTCAGATGAGATCGTAAATGTGGACCCGTCATTGCGGCGGAAGACCAAGGTTTTGGTCGTTTCTTCACCGTTTAGCAGCACCGCTTTTTTCCGCCCACTGGAGCCAATCGTCGACTGGAACCAGGCCACGGCACCCGATGCATGCCACAGCTTCACGCTGACCTTTTCAAGATCGGTATAGGGCACGCGCACGCGCAATCCGAATTGCGTGAACTCGAAACCGTTGCCGAAAAAACGCACCCAAGACGTTTCCTGGCGCACAGCTACGGTGAAGAAAACGATAGATAAGCTGGCCGGAAGCAAGCAAATCAAAGCCAGGACAGCCAAGCCCCCTGTTGCCGATGCAAGACCAAGGACTGCGAGCGGCAGAAAAAATAGTCCGAACCCGAAACCAATCAGGTCGAGGGTCAGGACGGACGGGCGGGACACTGGCCGGATCGCTCCGGAGGCTGGCTGTGGTCGGGGTGGCGCAAGATAAATCGCAGCCGCAGCGACAAGGCACATGATGCTGCTGAGCAGCGTCATAAAGTAAAACCAACCGGCAATGCCGAGCACCGCCAAGCCTAGTGGTAGTATGCGCCGGAGATATTCAAGCCGTGCTGTTTTGCCCACGCCGCGCTCCTTGATATCGGGGCGAAATCGCTACACATCCGCTGAAGTTCTGATTCTTTCATTGAATCAACTTGACCGTCTACAATCAAGACAGACACAGCACTATCCAAAATGATTGTAGGAAAACGGCAAATAATACCGGGAAAATTTGATTCTAATCCCGGCAATACAAGTGATCTGGGCGAAAATCCGTGGTTTGGTTTCTTCAGGACGCCTTGCGTTCGCGTTCAATGAAACTGAACACGTCTCTGACCTTGCCGAACTTCGGCTTGTCGATTTCCAGGTAGTCATGCATCAGCATATCGATGTCAGCCGCATTAAACGGCTTTTTCAAGAAACCGGAGATCCCGACAAAGGCGGCAGACCGTTCGAGATACGTCGTATCGTTTGTCGACATCATGTAGATGCCAACCTTGCTGGACAAATCCCGGATGGAGCCGGCAAGCTCCAAGCCGTCTAGACCCGGCATGTGAAAATCGGTCAGGACCAGTTCGAACTTGCCACGAGAAAGCGCTTTCAACGCAGCGTCAGCGCTATCTGCTTCCGAAATTTCAAACTCGAAGCGACTGCTTTCCAAGACCTTTCGGGTCAATTTCCGCATCGTTCCAGAATCGTCGACAACCAAGATCGGATAGGACCGGGTCATGATGCGATAGGTGGCAATAATCTCGGAGATTTCCGCGGGGCTGAAAGGCTTCTGCAGGAAATGATAGGCACCGAACCGCTTCAGCACCGATTCCGCCTTATCATCCAGACTGCTCGACATAGCCACGGTCAAACAGTCATTCGACTGTGTATCGCGCATTGCGGAAACGACTTCCGGACCGTTGAGACCTGGCATGTGAATGTCGACGAAGGCGACGTCGATGCGTTTCGCTTGGAGTATCTCAAGGGCCGCCCGGCCATTCGATGCTTGCTCAATCTCGATATAGCGTTCACCACGATGGGCCTGAATACCTTCCGCAACGATGTCCCGAGCTATTGAGCTGTCGTCCGCGATCATCACGCGTATTATCTTGTGAAGCACGGCTTCCCCATTGCAGAAACGGCCATGCAAAATGATGCCAGCGGCCTGACTATGCAGTTGTTCAAGTAAAGTTATTTCACATCATTCGTATAATTTCGGTTACTGGCACCATTACTCGAACAACGCATAAACCTGAACGAACAATCAGTTTTAGATCAAAAACCGCAAGCACCAACGCAAGCCAAATCTACCGCGACACAACAACATCCAAAAATGCGAGGGTTTTGTTTTGCTCGATTTGCTTGAGTGCCTCTCTGAGAGCTGACTCCAGATCTGCTGCATGCTCGACACGAGCAGCGTAGGCGCGACTGGCCTTGGCAACATGCATAAAGTCGGGCACCGGCGAGAGTTGGGTCAACGGCATTCTGTTGCTTCGGGCCGCGTAGCCATCCGGATAATGATCCAGAACAGACTGGCGTACCGCCCCCCACTCTGCATTGTTTAAGACGATCACAAGTATTGGCAGGTCGAGCGCTTCGGCAATCTGATGACAAACCACCGGGTTGGAAAACATGTACGACCCGTCTCCCATGGTCGCCACGACAATCCGATCCGGCACGCCCAGTTTCATGCCAAGGGCTGCTGGAAAACACCAGCCGAGCCCGCCAGCATGAGGTTCCTGATACCAGGCCTGCCAGTGGTTTAAACTCATCGGCGCAGGAGGGCATCCGAGCTCGGAAAGCACCGATGCTTTTCGATCCCCCAATACGCGTGACAGGCACAGACTGACCAAATTCTTGGTGATGCCGCCTTTTCCGTCAGTTTCAGCGGATGCGAGCACCGCCTGTCTGTTCGCCTTATTGCGCGCAGCCCAGATTGACCGCCTTGGAGCTGCTTTTTCGGACAGCTCAAGCTCATCCAAAGCTGCCTTCAAAGCGACGATTCCCGGCTGCACGTCCGATGCGATTGCCAGATCACATTGGAAATTGCGCACAGGCACTTTGCTGAAGAGCGGGTCCTGGCCAAGGTGTATCACTTTGCATCCGGGCTTCAGCTTGTGTTTGTCCGGTGCCCAGGGAGCCAGACTGTCGATAACCAGAACAACATCCGCATTTTCAAGAAGAACAGCTGGATCATTTCCGGCAGCCATTGGATGGTCGAGATCCATCGCCAGACGGACCGCCCAATACTGGCAGACTGGGATACCCCATCGTTCCGCCATCTCGGCAAGAGCTGCAAAGCCGTCGCCACCTCCGGCACCGCGTTGCGCGAAGATCACTGGATTATCGGCTTGGGTAATGAGTTCGGCTGCCCGTGCAATAGCGTCTTGGTCGATACCCGGCTGCGGCGCGACCATGATAGCCGGCGAGCCCAATTGATCCGCAGGGCAAAGCTCACACAGGACCTCGCGCGGCAAGCTCATATAGACTGGACCGCGCGGAGTTGTCTCGGCAAGCGCTTTCGCCCGGTCAACCGTTTCGACCGCCTGCTCGGGAAACCGCAGCTCGTAGTCCCACTTGCAGGCTTCACGCACGAGCGACGTCTGATCGCGCATTTCCTGCCCCCAACCGATCGGAACGGTTCGCGATCCGAACCGCCCTTGTTCTGTAGTCGGGGTTCGCCCGGAGAAGAGCATCATTGGTATGTTTTCAACCGAAGCGTTAATCGCGCCAATCGCGCAGTTGGCGAGACCAACATTCGTGTGCGCCATCACCGCAGAGGTTTTTCCGGTGCCGAGGTAATAACCATGTGCCATACCCATGGCCGCACTTTCGTGTGGGATGACAATCGCTTCCGGAAGATCAATGTTCTTGGCATCAGCCTCGGCAAGACCTTCGATCACCGGCGGGAAGTCCGTTCCGGAATTTGCAAAAATATAGTCAATGCCGATCGCTTTCATCCGGCTGAGCAGAGCCCCTCCGGATGTGATGGATACAGTCTCTTCAATCCCGCTTTCAGAAGGCAATGCATCGTCATCGACAACGGGCGTTGTAGTCTTGCTCATGAGGAGAGTTCCAAATCTTCAATGGCGGTTTGAACGGCGAGCCGGAAGACCTGCTCGGCTGGGCTAGGCTGGGCATCGGGGCGCGTCATCAACCCGATCGGCCCTTTGGTGATGTCGCTTTCGAAGGGCAAGCGGATCAAATCGCCATCAGCCGTTTCATTGCGCACCACGCCGGAAGAAATGATCCACACAGCGTCCGACTGACGCGTATAAATGCGACCGAACGCGCCGGACACGGTCTCGATCCGGTTTGGTATTTCCGCAACGCCGTTGGCGATCAGATACCGCTCAACCAATGGCCGGATGGCCGACCCGTCCGGCGGATAGAGCACCGGCCAGTCGACAATGCGTTTGATATCCGGCGCCTCCAGGAGCGGATGACCAGCCCGGACAACGAACTCGACCCGCTCAGAATAGAGTTGCGTGAACGAAACACCTTCCATGGTGGCCGGGCGTACGAGGCGGCCCATCACCAGATCAATTTCACCCAACCGCAAACGCTCGATCAGATATCCATGCGGCCCATCCAGGATTTTCAGCATGACTTTTGGCGCAAGATCCGTGAACTCACGGATAGCAGCTGGCAAAAAGCTCCCCGAAACACTCGGCAAAGCTCCCACGGTCAAAGTGGCCCGCGCCTGCTCACCGGCATTGACGACACCGTCCAGGCCTTGCTGGAGGCTTGCGAGCGAGATTTGTGCAAAATGCAGGAACATCTTGCCTTGCGGCGTCAGCGATATCCCGGCACGGCTGCGGGACATC
>CALDSI010000416.1 GCA_937911395.1 uncultured Labrenzia sp. | reverse complement strand
ACTCTCAATCCTCGGAGCCAGAGTGTTCTTCGGTTATCTTTAAAGGCTCTAGGACTGTGCGAATTCGCTGACGTGCCTGATCGATCGCCGAACGAGCTCCCAAAAGATCATTTTCTTCTTCAGCGGAAACTGCGCTCTCCAGATCCTTTTGGATACTCGTCAGTAAATTTAACATAGCTTCGTCAATCAACGCCGTACCCTTTCTCAATTGCACCCAGAAGACCAAACTCCTTTTAGGGCTGATACTGGCATAGAAACTCTTGTGTCTCTCTACTGCTTAGGAAGGGGTGTTCCGGGCATTGCAGTTGGTATTTGCATTCTGGATGTATGGTTTGTTAGCATCCGAATCATCGGAAATTAGGATCCGTTTTGACTCAAAAAGACGTCAGCAGATAGCTTACTTGCAGATATTGCATATGGTATTATTTACAGTAAGAGAGTGGCAACCTGGAATTACTTTCAAAAAGTGAAATAATCATAGGTTACAAAATGCAATTGAAGATATTCGCGACTCGTATACGCACCCTAGATTTTAGGAATTCATACATCTCTGGTTAATGTATGTCGGCTTGCATTCCGTCGGAGAACCTAGCGGAGGAAGCCCGATGAAGTCTGTATTTAACTCTGTCATTCTGATTGCATTTCTATCTACTGGCGTTGCAGCGAATGAGTTCCAGTCAGAACTGGAGGCACTTGCAAGTGGTCAGATTGCAGAGATTGCTGCGGCAAGTGAGGTGATTGAGGCTGTTAAGGCACAAAACACCGAAACCGCAAGCCACGATCAAGCCAAAATCGATGAGCTGGACAAAACTTGGCGCTCAGAAACAGAAGCTGTCGATCAACCGATGATCGACAAGATCCTGGACAATGGTCTCTCTGGTTATCTGGCCGATATCCAAGAAAACAGTGACGGCCTTTTTACAGAAATTTTTGTAATGGATGCCAAAGGCCTGAATGTGGGACAGAGCGACGTCACTTCAGATTATTGGCAAGGTGATGAAGCTAAGTGGAAGGACACATTTGGGGCCGGGGCCGGGTCAGTTCACGTCAGTGAGCTGGAGGAAGACGAAAGCACACAAGTCTTGCAAAGCCAGGTGAGTGTTCCAGTCGTTGACCCGGCAAGCGGTTCTCCGATTGGCGCCGTGACCTTCGGTGTAAACGTCGAAAATCTTTAAGGCGTTTATCGCAGCAAGGCCTGTTTTAGGGCCTTGCTTCCCTTTCTCCAGGAGCGCTGTCCGTGAAAGTATCAGTTAAACTGCCAGCAATTATGCTGGGCATCGCAATTACTTGTTCTGCGGGCGTTGGAATTGCAAGTTACCTCTCTGGAGCGCAAACTGTCAGATCACTTGCTGAAGAACGGTTGATGGGCTTAGCGCAAAGCCGAGCAGATGCACTAACGCATTACTTCGAAACCAAGACTGCAACCATCTTGGGGCATGCCTCAGGAAAAGGCCTCCGCGCTGCCTATTCCGATTTTGACAAAAGCTGGTCGAAGTATGGCGACAAAGCTCAAGCGACCCTTACGAAGATTTACATAACAGACAATCCGCATCCTGCTACTGAGCGCGCCGAACTCGTTAAAGCGGGGCGTAAACCATACGACAAGGCCCATGCAAAACATCATGCAGTGTTGAGGGAGTTTGCAAAGGCAAACAGCTTTCATGAGCTCATGCTGGTCAACCTTGCAGGAGATGTTGTTTACACCGTCGGCAAAAAAGACGACTTCGCACAGAACTTGATGACGCAAGGATGGGCCGAAACTGCGGCCGGAAAAGCTTATCAATCTGCTTTGAAGGGCGCGCCGGATCAGGTGCATATTATCGATGTTGAAACTTATGCTCCATCAGCAGATGTGCCCGTAGGGTTCGTTTCTGTGCCCATATCAATCGGGTCTAAAATTGTTGGCGTTGCCATTTATGAGACGGCAGTTGCCAAAATCAGCTCAATGCTTGGAAAGTATGCCGGGCTCGGTGAAACAGGTGATGTCTTTCTCGTAAACGAAGACGGGATTATTCAAAATGACAGTCTTCGTACACAAGATCGTTCAGAGGTCTTGAGCAGCATTCTGGCTCTGCCGGAAGTGACAAAAGTGCTGGGCTCTGAGGCCGTCTTTAGCCAATTGGAAGATTTTCAAGGAAGGGACGTCTTTAAGGCTTCAGTGCCGTTTACCTATCTTGGCAAAGACTACGCCCTTGTGCTCCTTCAAGACACTGCAGAGGTCTTGGCGCCACTTGCCAGTCTGCGGAATTGGGTAATCCTGATAGCGCTCGTTTCCGCTGTAGCAGCCGGGATCCTTGCGGTGATGGTTTCAAATGGTCTGTCCAGCCGTATTCGCGTGTTGGCGGGCGTTCTTGGACGTTTGGCTGAAGGCGATACGACTGTCGAAATCCCTGCGCAAAAAGCACGTGATGAGATTTCAGACATCGCACAAACCGTCGCTGTTTTTAAAGACAACGCTCTTGCCCGTGGACGTCTCGAAGAAGAGCAAAGCGCGGCTCAAAAGGCACAGGTGGCTCAATCCGAAGCAGTCCGAGGGCTCATTGACACATTCCGCGGTGATGATGAAGACATGCTTAGTGCAGGAGTCAAGAACAATGATCAGATGCTGCACACAGCTGAGAACTTAAACGGTATTGCTGATGAGACATCAGGTGAGGCGACCAATGCGTCTGCTGCATCTGAACAAGCCTCGGCGAATGTTCAAACTGTCGCTTCTGCGTCTGAAGAGCTCTCGGCATCTATCCAAGAGATCGGCCGGCATGTTGATAACACGACCCAAGTAATCCGTGACGCTGTTACAACCGCCCAAGAGACCAATGATCGCATTGGAGGTTTGGCTCAACTGGCTCAAAACATCGGCGAAGTGGTGAACCTCATCTCTGCCATCGCAGAACAGACCAACCTTCTCGCACTCAACGCAACGATTGAAGCGGCCCGGGCTGGCGAAGCGGGGCGTGGATTCGCGGTCGTTGCCTCGGAAGTCAAAGAGCTTGCGACCCAAACGGCAAAGGCTACCGAACAGATTGAAACGCAGGTATCTGAGGTCCAGGCAGCAACTTCTGATGCGGTCAAAGCGATTGCGAGTATTGCGCAAACCATGGAGCAGGTTGACGAATACACAGGAACAATAGCAACAGCGGTTCAAGAGCAAGGAGCAGCCACCACGGAGATATCTGCAAATGTTCAAGAAGCGGCTGTAGGCACCCGTTCAGTTGCTGGATCCATGATGGCAATCAGCGACAAATCACGCATTACAAGCGATGCGGCAAGCGAAGTGCTGCAAGCCTCAAACGATGTCAGTCAAAGAACCGAACGCTTGCGACAGACAGTTGATCGGTTCTTGCAAGACGTATCCGCGGCCTGATGCGCTGTTGCCGGGCTTGACCGGTCTTTGTCTGCCGCCAATTCGGGACAGCTAATTCAGTTTTCGTCCTCGATCAAAAACAATGAATTGTTAACTATGCATACCGTAGTTATATTCCTGCACTGACACTGTTTAAAGCAGCAACTAACCGGCTTTTAGCCGGTTTTATTTTGCGTTACTCAAGGATAACTATTTGGTAATGCTATACCACTAACATAAAGTGTTGAGCAGATCGCCCTAATCTCTGACCCCCAATATCCAGTGATTGACTGTCTGGCGATATGCTCAGACTTGCACCTACCTATCAGCTGCCACAGTACATTCCCTTTCTGGGGCTTTCTGTACTTGTGCGACGCTAGATACATGAGGGAGCGGCAAAGAGGAGTTTCCCATGATGGTGCGGGCGCAGGCATGCCGAGCCACGGTCTGGGCTATTCCTCTTGTGGGGAGAGAAGAGGCAGCGCCTCTCGGCTTCCCCAATAAGCTTGAGAAAACGTCTCTAGGCTACTTGTTGTGTTCCTTCAAACAAAGAGCTGGCGGGAATTGAGGGCCCCAAGCGTTTTGAATTTACAGGCAAGAAGACTGGATAGGTGAGCGCTTCTGAGGACGAACTACGGGCAAAAAACTGATAATCGTCAATGCAAAGGCCGTGATAGATGAACGGCAGTCCGCCGGTGATGGCATGGCACACCATGTTGCCAGCAAACTCTTCTTCCAAATAATCGCGTGAGCTTTCGTAGGCTTCCTGGCTGTCGAACCAGGTTGCAAGTCCGCGTCTTTGGTCCGCTTCAAATCGGTTACGCTTGCTGTTCAAATAGTAGGTGGAAAGAGTGTGGACCAAATCGCGATAGTGCGGAGACATTTTCCGAAGCTCGGAGAGTTGAGCAACACGTCTGGTAAAGAGGGGATGGCTGCGAATATCCGCCTCCCATCCCAAAACCGTTACTGATTTGAAGTAAGGCGTAACGCGCTCAAGGTTGCCCTCAATCCATGTTTGGGCAAGATCCAAGGCCGCTTGCTTCGGGTGTTCGATGTTTTTGATATTGTGGCGATCCAGACTGTCGCAAACCAGAAGAACAAGGTGCTCAACGTGCTCCGCCGCCGCTTTCATTTGCGCGGTCAAACACCGTCCCCGAACGGCCGGAGAGCGCATGCACACAGGGAAAACAGCCTTGTTTCCTGTGTAACCGCGCCAGTCAAAAGTGGCTATGTCATTTGAATTTCGTCCCATGTCTTTCCGTTTTTCCAATGATACTCAAACTGTTTTCGTGCATTGCGAGACTTGGCTTTGTTGTGCGTCATGACAAAGAAGTTCCGCTCGTCTTCCTGCAGGTGAAAGACAAACTTGTCGCCGTAGATAACTTCCACCTGTGAGTTCATGAACAAGTCCGGATCGATCCATCTATAGAATTCAGGCTCGCCGGAAATGTTCGTGTCGCCATCTTTCAGGGTCATGCGAAGGATCAAGCCCTTCCGCCGTATTTTCTGCAGCATCTGGTTGACGGCGTCCGATGACCGGCTTTCATCTGCGCAATGCATGATGATTTCCTGATCTGGCTCTAACGTGGAATAGGCATCCTCCAGGATGTCCACGAAGCTATTGTACGTGCGTGTTTGGTACGGACGACACTCAATGCCGTCTTGTGTGAAAAACACATACGCGTCTGCAAATGCGCTTTCCAGCTTCTTAAGTGTTCTGACAGTTGGTGAGGATTCGCCGCGTTCAATTGTTTGAATGCCAGCCAGGGACAGTCCGGACTGTTTGACCAGATCTTCCTGCGTCCAGTTTAGCCATGCGCGTGAGGCGCGTGTTTTTTGAGCAATGTCCATCATAATAATCAATAAATCAGTTTTTACACATCATAATACTTATAATTATAATAGTAAAGATTATTTTTAACGAAATATTAATCATTATTACGTAATTATACATTCACTACTTGTTTTATTTATTATTTGTAAGGGAAAGAACATGACAAGATTTAAAGAAACACTTTGGGATCGATTTTTCAATCGCCTGCCTGAAAGCGCAGCCAATGAAGCTATTCGGGCCCTCAAGCGTGGCGGCAGCTACAGAGACGTTGATTTCTTCACACTGAAAGAGGCCGAAGCGGAGGTTGAGCGCCTTCGCAAGCGGGCGAAACTCGCTTTGGCCGATTATCGCCAGTGGAAGACCGGGCAATCCGTCAACGCCTTATTTGATGTCTTCCGCAGTCATGAGGGGCGCGCGCTGCGAGAGCATGCGCGCTCAATGACAGCACTCTATTCAGATGCGCGCCACGATCACCGGGAGCTGACGGATCTATTGATGGCGTCGATTGCCAATGACCCTACAGCAACGCCGATCAAAACGACGGGAGGCAGCCATGGACAGCAATAAAAGACAGCCAAGCGCGTTTGACAAAGACCTCGGCCGCAAAATCAGAATGATGCGCATCATGCGCGATCTGACCATGGTGGAACTGAGCACCCGTCTTGGGATCAGTCATCAGCAACTGCAGAAACAAGAAAAGGGCATTGACCGCATCACTGTGGAGCGGTTGGTGAAGATTGCTCAGGCCTTACGCGTCCCTGTGACAGAGTTCTTGAAGACTGACCGTTTGGATGCCGGCACCAATTCTGAGATCCTCCGGATAGCGGGCATGCTCCACCAGTTGCCATCCAATGATGTTCGCCGCGATCTTCAAAAACTGGTGCGCACGATTTGCAACTCTTGGCCGGATAAAGCCACACGATAGCGCGCAAATTTGTCATCATATTATCGCGGTCGTGTTAAAAAAACCGATGCGGAGACGCGGTTTACTCGTGAGTAACCTTTTAAA
The DNA here is from genome assembly GCA_937911395.1 of uncultured Labrenzia sp. Lineage (GTDB taxonomy): Bacteria > Pseudomonadota > Alphaproteobacteria > Rhizobiales > Stappiaceae > Roseibium. The sequence continues at coordinate 394 of CALDSI010000416.1, read as the reverse complement.
GCTCAGAGCAAGATAGTCTCTCAAAGGTACCGGTTTCGTGGACAACGCGTTGTATAGCTGGTTTCGGCGAATGCCTTCGTGAAACCTGCAGCAGCCTTTTGCCACTGGTAAGGTGGAAGGCAATCGCTTGTTTGTTGAGATACGAGACCATTCCGGACATTAAGCAACAATATCCAGTATAGCCGCTTTGGGTATTGCACAACAACCGCGACTTGTGGTTTTAGACGTCACTCTTTCAGGTGATCCTGTCACCCGGCGGATAGTCCTTGTTTCAATTGGCCACCAAGCGCGAAAACGCTGCCTTGAGCTGATAAGATCCGCGTTGGCCTTCCAAAACATCTTTCAACTCACCTTTGCCGTTGAACAATAATAAGGTCACATGCTGCACGCCATA
>CALDSI010000415.1 GCA_937911395.1 uncultured Labrenzia sp. | reverse complement strand
GGCTTCTCCCAAAAAGAGGTTGTGCTTTTGCATACAAAAATACGTTTTGCATGCAAAAGCAAGAATAAAGTTCCTGTTGGGGGGGTCAGTTTGCTTTCAGGGTCTCCAGAAAGCTCACGGCCATATGGTCCCGCATGCTTTTCGATGCGGCTGCCGCGTCTTTGGAGAAAATGCTGTCCAAAAGTGCCTGATGGCTTTGGGCGGAGGAGAGAAGATCTTCGCGGCTGGCAAATTTCTTTGCGCGGAAGGGGCCGGTTCTTTGCCGAAATTCGGATGCTATTTCTGCCATATAGGGGTTGCCCGTGGCCTTGTAGATAGCCTGGTGGAACGCTTCATTTGCTCTAAGGTATGCTGTGCGGTCGCCCACCTCAGCCGCTTTCACGCAGTCTGCTTGAGCCGCTTCGATTTCAGATCTAGATAAAAAATCAAGTCGTTGGGCAACGATCCTTGCGCAGGCGGCTTCTATTTCATGCATGGCCTCAAACATTTGGCTCTGCTGTTCACGGCTGTATTCCGCCACGAACACGCCCCGCTTTTCCCCCTGGACCAAGACACCTTGAGCGGTCAGCCTTGAAAGGGCCTCCCGCACAGGGGTGCGGGAAGCACCAAACCGGCTTGCGAGGCCGGCTTCATCCAGCCGCTGTCCGGGGGCAAGTTCGCCTGCGCCGATTTCTTCCAACAGGCCGCGCTCAATACGTTGTACAGCCGAAACGGGCTGCCTGTTTTCTGTGGTTGTTGAGCCTGTTAGCATGTTTTGAATTCCGTCTTCCGCATATATCGAAAAACACTTTATTACAAAAATCCTATTTTGCATATTTACAAATTCTTTTGCATACAAAATAGTAGGGCGATCTTTGGAGGCGCCCTTTTATGCCGCAAATTCGCTTACAGAACCTCATCAAGCGCTACGGCCATGTAGAGGTTTTGCACGGAATAGACCTTAATATGGCAGAGAACGAGTTCACGGTTCTTGTCGGCCCATCTGGATGTGGAAAGTCCACGACCTTGCGTATGATCGCGGGTCTGGAAACCGTGTCAGATGGCGAGATTTTTTTCGGTGATCAGCCAGTCGGTCACCTTGAGCCGAAAGATCGTGGTCTGGCGATGGTGTTCCAGGACTATGCGCTCTACCCGCATATGGATGTCGCTCACAACATCTCGTTTGCGCTGCGCCTTCAAAAAAGGCCGAAAGAGGAAATCAAGGCCAAGGTCAAGGAAGTTGCCGAGATTGTTGGCCTCACCGACTATCTGCAGCGCAAACCCGGAGCTCTTTCAGGAGGTCAAAGGCAACGGGTTGCGATGGCGCGGGCGCTCGCAAAAGACAGCGACATATTCCTGTTCGACGAACCGTTGTCCAACCTTGATGCAAAGTTACGGGGGCAGATGCGTGCCGAATTGGCGATTATGCGGCACAGGGTTCAGAAAAACATGATCTACGTCACCCATGATCAGATTGAGGCGATGACGCTTGCGGATCGGATCGTTGTGATGAGCGACGGCTACATCCAGCAACAAGGTTCTCCGGAAGAGCTCTTCAAGCACCCCGCAAACAAATTCGTTGCCGGGTTCCTGGGCTCGCCGCCGATGAACTTTCTGGACTCCGAACTGATTGATCTGGAAGACACTCTCTATGCAGCGGGTGAGGGGTTTCGGATCGCCATTCCGGCGGACAAGGCCCATGCCCTTCGTCAGTCTGATAACGCGGTTACCCTTGGCATTCGCCCGTCAGATCTCAGTTACGCCCCGGACGCGCCGCCAGGTCTTGGCCTCGATCTGGAGGTGATCGTTTCAGAGTATGTCGGCGCACAATCAGTTCTCTTGTGCGTTTGCGGACAGGCCAACGTCACGGTGGAGTTAAAATCGGAAACACCGATCGCGTTGGGGGAGACACTCAGGTTTGCGGTCAGACCTGAGGGCATTCATCTGTTTGACCGCAAAACAGGAACGGCGCTGTAGCGCCCGCAATGGAGCCGAACGGGAGGAACTCCAATGTTGAAAGTCTTAAGACAGGCGTCTCTTGGCGTCGTGTCAGCGCTCGCCCTTACAACGGCTGCGCTGGCCAATCCTTACGAGGAATACGCAGGTGAAACCCTGATCGTGAATTTTCCTGCGCACCCCCATTTTGATGCGGTGATGAAAATCCTGCCGGAGTTCACAAAGGAGACCGGCATCGAGGTTGAAGTCGATCAACTGCCTTACCTCAAGATGCGGGAGCGTCAAACGCTCGAACTGGCGCAAGATGAGGGCGAATATGATTTGATCGCCTACGTGGTGTTCTCGAAAGCCGATTATGTCTATGCAGATCAGCTTGAAAATCTAGCGCGCTATTTCATGAACCCGAAACTTGCTGATCCCGCATACGATGCCGACGATCTGATTGACGGCTATGTCTACAACATCGGTTTCGCCGGCGGCAACAAGGGCTATCTAGAAGGTAAAACGGGGTCGCTTTTTGGTATTCCATACGGATCAGAAACGTCTGTCCTTGGATACCGAAAGGATATCTTCGACAAGCACGGTCTCAAGGTGCCCGAAACATATGAGGAGCTTCTTGAGATCGCGTGCAAGATCCCCGAACTGGAACCGGGTATGGGAGGATTGTCCTCGCGTGCGGCTTCCGGTCACCATGCCTCGCATGCGTTTCTGCTTCATCTTGCTCCGCTTGGCGGCCGGATCTTTGACGATCAATGGAACCCAATCGTGAACAACGAAGCTGGGGTCCAGGCGGCAAATGCATTGAAAACGATCGTGGAATGCGGCCCCGAGGGTGCAGCTTCCTTCGGCTTTGGCGAGGCTCTTGGATCCTTCCTGAACGGTGACACGGCGATGTTCCTGGACACCACCGTGGTGGCAGGTCAGATCAATGACCCTGCCAAGAGCCAGGTGGTTGGCAAAGTTGGCTGGGCGATGCATCCGATGGGCGTGCGCCGTGGCTCGCAGACCGGTGGTTTCGGCATAGGTATCCCCAAAAACGCAGAAAACAAGGAAGCAGCTTTCCTGTTGATGCAGTGGCTGACGTCAAAGCATGGTGACAAGCTGGTTGCCATGCAGGGTGGCAATCCATCGCGCTTCTCCACGCACGCAGATCCCGACGTCAATGAGAAGTTTCCACACATGGCGACCTTTGGGGAAGCTCTGAAACATGCGGATCCGGATTGGCGTCCGATCATCCCGGTGTGGGGCAAGATCAATGCGGATCTCGGGACCACGTTGTCCAAGGTCTTGACCGAAGACCTGGATGTACAAGAAGCGCTTGACGGTGTGGCCGAGCGGACAAAAGCTGTGATGGACGAAGCCGGTTATTACACCTGGCAGTAAGCTCCAGCACCCGCGCAGCCCGATTTCCCCTTCGGGCTGCGCACCCTTTATCCAGTTTCGGAGCGATCATCTTGCGTGCGCAAACCCTCAATCGGGCTACGCCATACATGTTCATGGCGCCGGCTGCCATAATCATGGCCATCGCGCTGCTCTATCCGCTCGGGTACATGATTTACGGATCGTTCCGGGATTGGAACCCGAGCCAGAGTATCGGCGAAAGCGAATTCGTTGGCCTGAAGAACTACATCACCTTGTTTTTCGATCCGGCCTTTCGCGAAAGTCTCTCCGTTACCCTGACATTTGCCTTTGCCGTTGTTGTTGCCGAGATGGTCATCGGCGTCGGTTTGGCGCTGCTGCTGGATCGCAACATCCGCGGCATGTCCGTCTTGCGGACGCTTTTCATCCTGCCGATGATGATCGCGCCGGTCGTGGTCGGCCTGATGTGGCGCTACATGTACCATCCGACGGTTGGCACGTTTAACACGACGCTGAAGTCATGGGGATTCGACGGGATCGATTGGCTGGGTCAAAACGCCCTCCTGTCCGTGATTATTGCCGATGTATGGCAATGGACACCTTTCATTTTCATCCTTGCCCTTGCCGCGCTCCAGTCGCTGCCAAGGTCTGCCCTGGAAGCGGCCCGCATTGATGGCGCGACTGCCTGGCAGCAAATCATTCACATCAAACTGCCCTTGATGATGCCGGTTCTGATCGTCACCGGGCTCCTGCGATTGATTGATGCTTTCAAGGTGCTGGAGGTGATCCTCGTCATGACCGAGGGTGGACCGGGCTTGTCGACCGAAATTGTCGCGTTGCGGATATCGCGGACGGCTACGGAGTTCAGGGAACTTGGGGTCGCCGCAGCGATGTCAAACTATCTGTTGATGCTGCTCTTGTTGCTGACAGTCGCAATGTTCGCAATCACACGCCTCCAAGAGGCCCGTGCCCAACGCGCGGCCAGGCAAATTCAGGAAGATTGACCGGCATGCAGTACGAACGCCAAAATCCTGCTTTCTATGCCCTTCTGGCGGCTCTGATCTTCATGTCAGTTGGCCCAATCCTGCTGATGTTCGTTAACTCCTTCAAGCTTGATGTGGACATCATCGGGGGCCGGACAGGTTTGCTTTTTCTGCCCACAATCCGCAATTACGAAACCGCGCTGTGTGATGTGTTGTGGTACGAGCCTGATCATCTCGACTTCTGTTCACTAAAGTTCGGCGGAGCGTTCATCAACTCCTTGATCATTGCACTTGCGTCTACAGTGATTACGCTGGTGATCGGTTGCATGGCTGCCTATGCCCTCGTGCGTTTCCGGTTCATGGGACGAGATACGATCTCGCTGTCAACGCTGATGGTAAGAATGGTTCCGCCCGCCGTTTTGCTGGTGCCGGTCTTCGGGCTCTGGAACAATGAATTCTGCATCGACAAGGCGACAATGGTCGGTGGCTGGATCAGGGATACCTTCGGGGGGCGGGGCGATGTTTGCCTTGCCGGCACCCATTCCGGCATCATTCTGGTTTATGTCGCAATGAATCTGCCGTTCGTGATCTGGATCCTTCAAAGCTTCATTGTGCAGGTGCCGCGATCCCTGGAGGAGGCGGCGCGTGTGGATGGTGCCGGCCCGTTCCAGGTCTTTTTCAAGATTGTGCTGCCACTGATCAAACCGGGTCTTGCAGCTGCTGCCATCTTCACATTCCGCATCGCCTGGAATGAGTACTTGTTGGCCTCGGCCCTGTCTGACCGCAACACAAAAACGGTGCCCATTCTGATTGTGAACAACATGTCCGAATTCAACGTTGAATGGGGTGTGATCATGGCGACCGGCATGTTGCTTGCCATCCCACCGATCATTTTCACCTTGTTTGCCAGCCGTCAGATCATCACCGGAATGACTGCGGGTGCGGTCAAGGGTTAGGTCATGGCGCAGGTTCTGGTGTTAGCGACGCTGCAGACGAAACAGGCGGAGGCTGATTTCCTCGTCACACAGTTGATTGACTGTGGTGTGTCTGCACGCGTTGTCGATATTTCTCTGCAGTCCAATGGTGAGATTCTCGATGGCGCCGGAAAACGTCAGGCCATGGACCAGGCAGCCTTGAATGTTCTTCAAGATGTTGCGGCGGCGGCTGGCGGTGAGACAGAAGTCGTCCTGGGGATTGGCGGCGGTACGGGCGGAGAGATCGCTTTTCGGGTGCTCCGTGCGATGCCGATCACGTTTCCCAAGATTCTGGTTACGACACTCCCGTTTGATCCGCGCGCCGTTGTTGCGGACAACTCCATCATTCTGGTGCCAACACTGGCAGATATTGCGGGCTTGAACGCCATTTTGAGAGAAGTCCTGGAAAATGCGGCTCTCATCGCTGCCGGCTTGTGCCGGAAGGAGCGAAAAGGCGAGCTTGTCGAAGTTACACCGTCGATTGGCATCACTGCGCTTGGCGCGACCGATGGTGCGGTTGCCCCCTTGGTTTCTAAGCTTTCAAAGCGCGGACAGGAAAGCACTGTTTTTCATTCCAACGGTTACGGTGGCGCCGCGTTTGCCCGGTTCGCTGCAAATGGGGCCTTCAATGCGATCATCGACCTGACCCCGCATGAACTGACCCGGATTCATCTTGCCGGCGCTCATGTCGACATGCCGGATCGTTTCGTCGCTGGCGGCGATCTGCCCCGGATCGGTCTGCCGGGCGCTTTGAATTTCATCGGCCTCGGCCAGAAGACGCTGGTCCAGAGCGAGTATCTATCCCGGCCACACTACGAACACTCCGGGTATTTTACGCATGTGAAGGTGACGGATGAGGAGATGGTGCGCGTTTGCCAGCGGCTTGCTGAAAGCCTCAACAACCTTGATGGTCCCTGCGCAATGATTGTCCCAATGGGTGGTTTTTCTCATCAAGACCGGCCGGGAGGCCCCATTGAAGACCCGGAGTTGCGGGAGGTGTGTTTCGATACGCTTAAAGCGTCTCTGAACCCGGATATTCAGTTTCATCGTCTCGATGCGCATCTTTTTGCACCGGACGTGACAAATGCATTACTCGAGACATTAAAAATGCTTACGAGTGAAGAGGTTGGACCATGCAGGACCTGACAGCCAAGAAAGACGCCTTGATTGCAGCAGCAAAACGGTGCTTCGACTTGCGCCTTCAGACCAATGCTGGCGGGAACCTTTCGGTGCGCCTTGAGAGTGCGGATGCGATCGTGATCAAGCCGTCCGGGATCGGCTTCAACGAGTGTACCCGCGACAACCTGCAGGTGGTTCATCTTGACGGAAC
>CALDSI010000414.1 GCA_937911395.1 uncultured Labrenzia sp. | reverse complement strand
CAGGCGACAACAGAGATCTCGGTTGTCGCCTGTCCCTGCTCCTGCACCGCTGATGCAATGTTTCCGGTGTAATTGTCCACCGTTGCCATGGTTTCCGCGATCGAGCCGATCGCCGAAACGGCCTCCTTAGTTGCCGCCTGGACTTCAGACACCTGTGCCTCAATCTGTTCGGTTGCCTTGGCCGTCTGTGTCGCCAATTCCTTGACTTCGGACGCAACAACCGCAAAGCCGCGGCCAGCCTCTCCAGCGCGTGCGGCCTCAATCGTTGCATTAAGGGCCAGAAGGTTGGTTTGCTCGGCAATATCAGAGATCAGGTTCACAACGTCGCCGATGTTCTGGGCAAGCTGCGCCAACCCGCCAATCCGCTCATTGGTTTCCTGAGCTGAACCAAGTGCTTCCCGGATAATCTCCGTGGTACTGTCAACTTGCCGACCAATCTCCTGAATGGACGCTGAAAGCTCTTCGGAGGCAGAGGCCACGGTCTGAACATTTGCAGACGCCTGCTCAGAAGCAGCTGAGGCATTTGTCGCTTCGCCGGATGTTTCATCCGCAATGCCATTCAGTCCCTCGGCAGCCGCTTGCATCTGGTTGTTGTTGTGAACAACCGTATCCAGCATTTGTTCAACTTCATCGCGGAAGGTTTCGATCAAGGAACTGACCCGATGAGCTTGTTCTTGTTGCGCTTGCTGGTTGGCGTTCTGCTCTGCCTCCAACCGCTCACGCTCCAAAGCATTCTCCCGGAATACTGCGACTGTATCGGCAATTTCCTTGATCTCATCATCTGAGGTCTGCTTGGGGACATTTACCGCCGTATCGCCTTTGGCCAGTGCGCCCATGACACCCGCCAACCCATTGATACGGCGGGACAACTGAACAGACACCCAAAGGCCGAGCACCCCGGCACCAAGTGCGCAGATTACTGCGATCGCCACCGTCCAGTTCCGCAGCTTCGCCAGCGGAGCGAGGACTTCAGCCGCGCTCTGCACGACGACAAGAGCGTAGTTTTTTCCGAGATATTCAAACGGCACTGCCGCCGCGAATGATTCCTGTCCCTGCAGGTCGTCCAGAACCTGGAACTCCGGTGCACCGCCCAGCGCATTGAGAATTGGACTGCCTTGAAGCAGATTGCTCGTCACTTCGTCGACATCTGGCGTCCGGACGCTGTCGTTTTGTATGATACCGTCAGCATTGACCAAAAACACATTTCCGGTTTCGCCAAGGCCGGCATATTTGCCGAGCATGTTGCTCACGCGGGAGACAGCGGTCTCATAAATGGCGACACCGATGACTTTTGACCCGACCGAAATCGGCACTGACATAAAACCAACAGGCTTGTCTGTAGGCCCAGGATAACGTTCCGTATCGAAAATGTGCACCTGATCAGGCGCACCAGCCAAAGCTGCTTGATATGCTTTGGAAGCCGCAGTTCCACTCCAATCAGATGATGTCTGATTCTGAGCAAAATCCGCGGTCTTTTGGACGGAATACACTACGTCGCCGCCCAAGTTGACCAAAAGGATTTCATACAAGCTGTTGGACTCGGCAAAATCGCGCAAGACTGGATGATGCTTGGTGTGCGCCCGGTCGTAGGGTTTGCGGCCGGCCTTAACGAGGTCCGCCCGTTGATCCGCAGGGTGTGGATTGTCGGTAACGTAAACCTTGGTGAGGGTTGCCTGCGACTTGTCCCCGTATTTGGCCCAGTTCTTGTCAAAGTCGGAATAGGCAGCCCTCAGTCCTTTGCCGGCTGCATGACCCGTCACAAGGGCTTTCTTGGAGGACAAATAATCAGTCAGAGCATCCTTGCGACTTTCAGCAAGGCCCATGAGCTTTTCTTCAGCCAGGTCCCGGACAGACTGAGCACCCGACATATAGCTCGCGATTCCGACACCTGCTGAACAGAACAACGCAATCCCGACCATAATGGCGGGAAGTTTCTGAGAGACTTTCAAGGGCTTTGCTCCGCAAAGGACGTGGGCAAGGCTCCAGCCTTGCCCGTTGGAATATTACAGATTTTCGACATTTACACCGAACGTGACAGCACCGATTGGCTCACCACTATCGGGATCAACGACCGGCACACTTACCTGACTCTGCAGAAGCTGAGTGCTCTCATCTTCTTCAAGATCACTGATGTGCACCGATCCCGAACCCGCGCCATAGGTGTCTTGCCATTTGGCTTCATCGCCCTGCCAATAGTCAGAGGTCACATCGCTCTGACCAACGTTTAGCCCCTTGGCATCCATTACGAAGATTTCGGTAAAGAGACCATCGCTGCCATCTTGCAGATCGGCCAGATACCCGGACAGATCGTTTTCCAGCACGGCATCAATCATCGGCTGGTCAACTGCTTCCGCTTCGGCGCGCCAGGTCTTGTCGAGCTCGTCGATTTTGGCCTGATCATGACCGGCAGTTTGTGTGTTCTGCGCCTTGACGGCCGCAATCACTTCAGAAGAGGATGCGATTTCGGCAATTTGGCCGTTGGCTAATCCCTCTAGCTCGGACTTAAATTCATTCGCGTTAGCTGCACCGGTTGCTAGGAGGACAACTACTGCGGACTTCAAAAACGTTTTCATGGATCGCTCTCCGTTGAGTTCCGTAACGACATTCAACGCGGCAGATCTTAATCACATATGTATAGTCGCTTATATTTAATGATTGAATTACATTTATATTCAACCGGTGAACTGTATTGTAAAACCAATAATGTAAATAAAACAAATAACACTCAATGATTGATCATCTTTACTTTTGAGAACTAGCAGAATTGACAATAATCGTACACCTATCGGATCCGCTTGCTTTTCCGAAGGGTTTCAGCTATATCGCGCACGCGCCTGCACCCCTGGAGGAGGCGCTCGTAGGACCGATCCCGGACAACTGATCGAACATTCGGTGACCCTGTTCGCCGGTCCGTTACATATACCTATAGGAGTTTGCCATGGCTGCCAGCTATGAGCTGAAGGCGTCGGCACGGGACCGTGTGGGCAAGGGGGCCGCACGAGCACTGCGTCGCGAAGGCCTTCTACCTGCCGTGATCTACGGCGACAAGAAACCGGCACTGCCGATCACCATTCCGGTGAAAGAAACCACCCTCACCCTGCACAAGGGCGGTTTCCTGATCAACATCGGAACCATCGACATCGACGGTGAAAAGCACCAAGTCATCGCCAAGGACTTCCAGCTGCACCCAGTGCGCGACGATGTTCTTCACGTTGATTTCCTGCGCGTATCCGGCAACACGACCCTGACGGTCGATATCCCGGTAACCTTCATCAACGAAGAGACCTGCCCGGGCCTGAAAAAAGGCGGCATGCTGAACGTGGTTCGTCACACTGTCGAGCTGATCGTTCCGGCGAATGCCATCCCGGAAACACTGGTCTTCGACCTTGCGAAAGTCGAAATCGGCGACACGCTGCACATCTCGGCAACCACCCTGCCGGAAGGCGCGCAGCCGACCATTACCGACCGTGACTTCACCGTCGCAACACTTGCTGCTCCTGGCGGCGGTGTACAGGACGACGACGAAGAAGCCGAAGGTGGTGAAGAAGAGACAAGCGAATAAGCTTGATCTTTCGATAAATTTGCAGAAGACGGCATCGTCTTCTGCACTTTGGGCAGCCGATTTCGGCTGCCTTTTCGTTTCAGCACCCTGATTTCAAAGAACGCGCAGAGACAGATCATGAAACTGATTGTCGGCCTTGGAAATCCCGGCGGGAAATACGCCCATAACCGCCACAACATTGGCTTCATGGCGCTTGATGAGATCCACCGCCGCAATTCCGGTTTCCAACCCTGGCGCGCCCGTTTTCAGGGTCAGGTCTCCGAAGGGCGGTTGGGCAGCGAAAAGGTGCTGTTGCTCAAGCCCTCCACCTATATGAATGAATCAGGCCGCTCTGTCGGCGAAGCCATGCGCTTCTTCAAGATTGAGCCGGAAGACACTGTCGTCATCTACGATGAATTGGATCTCCCACCTGCCAAATTCCGGATGAAGAAGGGCGGTGGTCATGGCGGGCACAACGGTCTGAGATCAATATCGGCGCATATTGGTCAGGAGTACCGACGTTTGCGGCTTGGAATCGGCCATCCGGGCGACAAAACACTCGTCTCCAGCTTTGTCCTGGGCGACTTCTCCAAAGCGGACCAAGTCTGGTTGGACCCGCTGCTTGCGGAAATTGCGGATCAGGCTGGCCTTTTGGCGGAAGCCAACGACAGCCAGTTTGCCAACAAGATGACTTTGGCGCTCGAACCGGAAAAAGCTCAGCGTGGCAACAAGACGGCCTCCCAGAAGCCGGAAAAGGCCCCCAAGCCCAAACAGCAGAGCCATATTCGTCAGGCCCGCCAGAACAAACCCGCCGCGAACTTGCCCAAGTCAGGCCCGATGGCGGACATGCTGAAAAAGCTTCTGGGTGGTGGCGACAAAACATAGAGCACAATTAGAAATTTTAGATCACGCAACCGCACGTCATATTGTGGTAACCTGCATCATGATAATGGCCCCAAGCTCGATAAACGGGGAAATCATGCGCCAGGTTGTTCTTGCAAGCGTTGTTCTGGGGCTTACACTCACGCCTGCGGCTGCCTTCAAGAAACTTGAGGGCTACTTTATCGCCGAACAAGCCTGCGAAGCTTACCAAAGCAAGAACAGGCAGACCAACCCCGGCAACGTCTTGACGTCTCCGCGGATTGCCTACGACATCAAGGGCATCAACAAACAAGGCGGCGATTATTTTCAGATCCGGGTTGACGACGCCCCAGTAACACAGCTCCGCTGGGTCAGCACATCTTGCGGGGTGCATGTGGTGGATGCCGGCACGGTAACCGTCGATCCAGTCGTCGACCCTGGCCTCACGCCTGTTACAAGTGGACAGGAATCCACAGACAATCTGCTGACGCTCAGCTGGCAGCCTGCCTTTTGTGAAATCCGGCCCGGCAAGCAAGAGTGCCAGGATCTGAATTCAGGAAATCTGCCGCACACAACGCGTCAGCTGTCCATTCATGGGCTCTGGCCGCAACCGAAAGGCAATGACTATTGCGGTGTGCCGGCCTCTGTTCGAAACCTCGACAAACCGGGCAACTGGCACCTCCTCCCCGCCCCTGAGATTGACACCGAAACGACCGACGCACTCGCCGCGGCCATGCCCGGTTTTGCAAGTTTCCTGCATTATCACGAGTGGATCAAACACGGCACCTGCTACTTCGGCGCCGGCGGCGCGGACGAGTACTACGACGACACCCTCTATCTGACTGGCCTCGTAAACGATTCAGCCGTCGGCGACGTGTTCTTCAACAATGTCGGCCGCGAGGTTTCCGGTGCCCAAATTCGGGCCGCCTTTGATGACGCCTTCGGCGTAGGCACAGGCGCGCGAGTTCTGATCAAGTGTACCAACGATGGCGGCCGGACCTTGATCAACGAGATTTGGCTCAGCCTGAAAGGCCAGATCACCCCAACTTCCGATCTGGGCGAGCTGATGCTCGCCGCAAATGAAACCGGGATAGGCTGCACTGGCGGACTGATCGACCCATCCGGGTTGCAATAAACGAACAAACCTTCCGTCCGGCGGATATACAGCGGATCTAATAGAACAAATCCATCGCACACGCTCTAAGCCGGTCCATCCTCCAGCAATTCCTCGATGTTCGAAAGCAGCTTGGAACCGCCAAACCCTTGACCTTGCCGGTCCCCTCGGGCATGAAGCGCGGCAACAGTTTCAGACACAAACCGAAAGCGAACTCCTATGGGTTTCCAGTGCGGCATTGTCGGACTGCCGAATGTCGGCAAGTCCACGCTTTTTAATGCGCTGACGAAGACAGCTGCGGCACAGGCCGCGAACTATCCGTTCTGCACCATCGAGCCGAACACCGGCGAAGTTGCCGTACCGGATCCACGCCTCTATGCAATTCGCGATATTGCGCAATCCAAAGAAGTAATCCCGACGCGGATCACTTTTGTGGACATTGCCGGCCTTGTACGTGGTGCCTCCAAGGGTGAGGGTCTCGGCAACCAGTTTCTCGCGAACATCCGCGAAGTCGATGCCATAGCCCACGTCTTGCGGTGTTTTGAAGACGATGACATCACCCACGTAGATGGCGCCATCGACCCGATCGCCGATGCCGATACCGTCGAGACCGAGCTCATGGTCGCCGACATGGAAAGCCTGGAAAAACGCATCGCGCCGCTGAAGAAAAAAGCAACCGGTGGCGACAAGGAAGCCAAGGCGGTGCTGCCAATCATGGAAGATGCGCTGGCGCTCCTTCAAGACGGCAAACCTGCCCGTATGCTGGAAACAGCGGACGCGGAAGAAGCCAAGATCCTCAAGGGTCTCAACCTTCTGACGTCCAAGCCTGTTCTTTATGTCTGCAACGTTGATGAAGCGTCCGCTGGCGAAGGCAACGAGCTGTCCCGGAAGGTCGCAGAGAAGGCTGCAGCGGAAGGTGCTGTTGCCGTTGTGATTTCCGCTGCGATCGAAGCTGAGATTTCTCAACTGGACAAAGAGGAACAGGATGAGTTCCTGGAGACCATCGGACTGGAAGAACCAGGTCTCGACCGGATGATCCGGGCCGGCTACGAGCTCCTCGGCCTGATCAC
>CALDSI010000413.1 GCA_937911395.1 uncultured Labrenzia sp. | reverse complement strand
CCACTTCTTCCGGGCCGTGCATTTTCGGCTTCACGATGTAGATGGAGCCCGCGCGGCTGTTTGTGTTCCGGCCGTTCGGGCCAACATCATGCAGGCCGATCAGTGCGGTAATCATACCGTCCAGAAGCCCTTCCGGAACTTCATTGCCATCCTTATCCAGAACCGCGTCGATGGTCATCAGGTGGCCGACATTGCGCACCAGAAGTAGCGAACGGCCATGAAGGGACAGAGCGGTGCCGTCTGGAGCGGTGTACTGGCGGTCTCCGTTCATGCGGCGGGTGACGGTCTCGCCGCTCTTCTGGAAGGTTTCTTCCAGATCGCCTTTCATCAAGCCAAGCCAGTTGGTGTAAACGATCACCTTATCTTCAGCATCGACGGCAGCAACAGAATCCTCGCAGTCCATGATGGTCGACATGGCCGACTCCAGCACGACATCTGAAATATGTGCCTTGTCTGTCTTCCCGATCGGATGCTGACCGTCCACGTTAATTTCAAGATGCAGACCGTTCTTGACGAGCAACAGCTTATACGGGGATGCAACATCGCCGGAATAGCCTGCAAATTGAGACGGATCCTGCAAGCCGATCACGCCACTTTCCGTCGCGGCTGACAGAATGCCATTTTCAATCGCAAGGCCGGTAATGTCAGCCCAGCTACCAGAAGCCAACGGGGCTGCATCATCAAGTACCTTGCGGGCGTAGGCGATCACCTCAGCGCCGCGCGCCTCGTCAAAACCACCGGCCTGTGGCTTGGAGCCCATAGCATCGGTGCCGTACAGCGCGTCATATAGCGATCCCCAACGCGCATTGGCGGCGTTCAGGGCATACCGTGCGTTCATCACCGGAACGACAAGCTGCGGACCTGCAACAGATCCGATCTCGGGATCAATATTCTGGGTGCCGACCTCGAAAGCTTCGCCTTCTGGAACGAGATAGCCGATCTCCTCCAGAAACGTTTTGTAAGTCGCCATCTCAGGCGTGCCGGGGTTGGCGCGATGCCAAGCGTCCAGCTTTTCCTGGAGCGCGTCACGTTTGGCCAGCAGGTCGCGGTTTTTCGGGGCAAGGTCATGAACAAGGGCTGACAGGCTTTTCCAAAAATGCTCCTGATCAACACCGGTGTCAGGCAAGGCCTTGTCGTTCACAAACTCATGGAGTTCCTTCGCCACTTGCAATCCGTGGGCGTCGACCCGTTCTGTCATAATTTTCTCCAAGCGCTTTTACGGCATTATGTTGATATTTGTGGGTGTTTTAGCTGTCAAACGCTCCGGGTCAATTGCCAGCGAGCCTTCATGACTTTTTCCTTTTCCGAAACAATCCGCACCACCATCGCTGCAGAGCGAACAATTCGGCGCCTCCAAGGCCTTTCCGAAACGCCAACAATCCGCTACCGCTCTAGACCAACGCCCCTCCCCGGCTGCCAAAATGGCAGGAAAGAAGACACCTTATGAGTTCGTTTGCCGGACGTATCGGAACCTTGGCTTATGGCAATGCCATCCTGTTGTTGATGGCAACCACGCTTCTGTGGGGCGGCAACACCGTGGCCGGACGGCTTGCTGCGGGAGAGGTTTCCCCAATGGTCGTGGTCTTTCTGCGCTGGATCATTGTTGCCGGCCTGCTTGTTCCCTTTTTATGGCCGCGGATCCGGTCCGAATGGCCAGTCATGCGCGGCTCGTTCGTCCGCATGGTGCTGATGGCCGCCTTCGGCTTTGTGGGTTTCAACACGCTGTTTTACATCGCCGCGACAGAGACAACGGCGGTCAATCTCGGCATTATTCAGGGATCCATGCCGATCCTGGTCCTCATTGGATCTGTTATCGCATTCGGCTCCAAAGTGCGGTTGCTTCAGGTCGTCGGTATTTTGGCGACATTGCTGGGCGTAACCTTGATTGCAGCACAAGGAAGTCTCGACGTTCTCTTGAGCCTTGCGGTCAATCCGGGCGACAGTGTCATGCTGATCGCCTGCGTGCTGTATTCAGGCTACACACTGGCGCTGCGCAACCGGCCACAGGTTTCGGGGCTGGTCTTTTTTGCCGTTTTGTCTGCCATATCCGTGTTCGCCTCCCTTCCCGGTCTTGCCTACGAGATGGCGACGGACACGGCTCTCTGGCCCGACATGAAAGGCTGGCTGATTGTACTCTACATAGCTCTCGGCCCTTCCTGCCTCAGCCAGATCTTTTTCATGCGCGGCGTTGAACTGATCGGCCCGGCCCGAGCCGGCGTTTTCATCAACCTGGTCCCGATCTTTGCAGCCGTCCTTGCTGTCAGCATCCTCGGCGAGCCGTTCAAGTGGCATCACGGGCTGGCCTTGCTGCTGGTTTTGGGCGGGATCTGGTTGTCGGAACGCAAGGCAGGCAGTTGATGTGGCCACAGCGTTTTTGCAGCCGGTCACTTTAGCGAGTTTGAATTTGCCATAATCAGAGGGCACATTGGCGTCATGGAAACACCAATGATTACGGGCGCCTTTGCGCTTTTGTTGCTGACAATTGCCCTGCTGCAACCGTTGGCCCGCCGGTTCGGTGTGGCTCCCAGTGTGCTTCTTGCCATGGTCGGCACGCTGATCGGAATCGGCGCTACCTACCTTCTTTATACGCCGCGCACTGACGCCTTTAACACCATTGCAAATGTTTTTGTGAATCCGCCTTTGGATTCAGAAATGATCCTCTACATTTTTCTTCCGCTGCTCTTGTTTCAGACCTCTTTGACCCTCGACGTGCGGCGGTTGTTCGAGGACTGGGCCCCGGTTCTGGTCATGGCGGTTGTTGCGGTATTTGTGGCAACGGCCTTAATCGGGGCTGCGCTTTACCCGATGGCCGGTGTGCCGTTGGATGCCTGCCTGTTGCTCGGCGCAATCGTTGCAACAACGGATCCGGTTGCTGTCGTGGCAATTTTCCGCGACATCGGAGCGCCAGCCCGCCTAGGGCGCATCGTTGAGGGCGAAAGCCTCTTGAACGACGCGGCTGCTATCGTGATCTTCGTTCTGCTTCTTGGCATTCTGACGGGAGATCAGGCGCTGACCGGCAGCGAAGTGGCAATCGCTTTTGCCAGGTCGTTCGTTGGGGGCGTCATTGTGGGCGCGGTGCTGGCGCGCATTGCCGTCAGTTTCCTGCATTTGATGCGCGACCTGCCGCTTGCCCAGGTTACCCTCAGCCTCGCCCTGCCTTATGGCATCTACGTGCTCAGTGATCAGTTTGCTGACGTGTCGGCGGTTGTTGCCGTTGTGGCCGCCGGGATCATCTTCAATCTCTACGGTCCGGCCCGGATTCAGCCGGCCAACTGGAATTTTTTGCATTCGGTCTGGGACCAGATGTCCTTCTGGGCCGCATCACTGATCTTTCTGCTCGCCGCAATTCTTATCCCGCGGCTGGTCGACGGGTTTGCGCCACTCGACATTCTGCTGCTTCTAATCGTGATCGTCGCGGCCCTCGCCGCCCGCGCTGTCGTGATCTACGGATTGCTGCCCGTCCTAAGCTTCATGAAGGCTGGAGAGGCAGTGAACGACAAATACAAGGCTGTCATGCTGTGGGGCGGTATGCGCGGCGCGGTCACACTTACGCTGGCGCTCAGTGTGTCCGAGCACGCGGCTTTGTCTCCAGAGATTTCAACCTTTGTCACGAAGCTCGCGACCGGCTTCGTACTGTTCACATTGCTGGTATACGGGACAAGCCTGAAGCCGCTGATCAAACTCCTGGGGCTGGACCAGCTAAACGCACGGGACGAAGCCCTCCGAACCCAGTACCTGGCCCTAACACTGTCCGACATCCGGTCCGAGCTTGGGGAGGCTGCCAAAGCCTATCATGTGGCTCCGCATGTCGCCTCCGTAGTTCTCGACGATTATGAAAAACGCGCTGCCTCTGCCGCCGCAGAGACCAACATGCTGGAGGAGTTGAAAGACAAGGATCGGGTTAATATTGGCCTGATTGCGCTCGCGGACCGGGAACAACAACTCGTCTTGGAACACTTCCACCACAAAACAATCTCGGGACGTGCGGTCGCCGGTTTTCTTGCCATCACCGGCCGGACGAGTGATCTTGCCCGCAGTGAAGGACGGAGCGGCTATCGCCAGGCGAGCCGGGAACCTTTGAAGTTCGGGTTTGGTTTCCGCCTCGCCCAGACTTTGCAACGCCGGTTCAAGATCAACCGGCCTCTGGCGCGCCAACTCGCGGCAAGGTTCGAATTCTTACTCGTTTACCGGATCCTCGAAGACGAACTGCTCGTTTTCAATGAACGCCGCATCCGCCCGCTCCTGGGCGAGCGCGTCGCTGACATTCTGAGAGAGACCCTGAGCAACCGGCAAGCTGAGACCATCCAGGCTATTGAGGCTTTGCGATTGCAGTACCCAGATTATGCCGATGCACTTGAGAACAAATTCTTGCGCATGAGCGGTGTTCGTCTTGAAGAAACAGC
>CALDSI010000412.1 GCA_937911395.1 uncultured Labrenzia sp. | reverse complement strand
TGGCTTCCAGAGTGGCAGTCGCCACAAGGGGTCCGTGGCCGCTTCTGACATGACAGCGATATCTTCCGCTAAGGCTTCGTTGTCGGTGTAGAATGGCGGCAGATCCGGGCCCAGTGCGACCCGCGCGGCACCGGTGAGTGTCGCCATGTCGATCAGGATTTCCGGGCTTTCTTCATCGGCCAATGCCAATGCATCGGCCAAGATCAGGCGGCCTTCCGCATCCGTGTTTCCTATTTCGACGGTAAGCCCTTTCCGGCTGTTCAGGATATCTCCCGGCCGGAAAGCATTGCCTGAAACCGCGTTTTCAACGCACGGCACAATGACCCGCAACCGAACAGGCAGCTTTGCGGCCATGATCATGGAGGCCAGCCCGAGAACATTTGCCGCTCCGCCCATATCCTTTTTCATGAGCGTCATGGAATTGCCGGGCTTCAGGTTTAGGCCGCCGGTGTCGAAGATCACACCCTTGCCAACCAGCGTGACTCTCGGAGCGTCTTCGGCGCCCCATGAATAGTCCGCGATCCGGGGCGCTCTAGAACTCGCACGGCCAACGGCATGTACCATCGGAAAACCATGCATTAGAAGATCATCCCCGACGGTGATCACGCCAGCGCCACCGTTTTCGACAAACAATGCCTCAACAGCACTTGCCAACTCCTCCGGGCCCAAGTCATTGGATGGCGTGTTGATCAGATCCCTGGCCAGCTGAACCCCATTGAGAATGGCAGTTAGCCGATCAAGGTCGACATCTGACGGGACGCAAAGACGGACAGCCTTTTTGTTTGAAGACGCGCTGTACCGGTCAAATTTGTAGCTCGAGAGGGCAAACGCTAGTGACGCCTCCGCTGCACCCGGAAATCCTTCAGCCAAATGGTAATCGCCGCTTGGAAGCGCATTTGCCAAGCTTCCAAGACTGAACGGATCAGCGTTTCCTCCGCTTTCGACGCCGAACAGAACCGCTTGGAGGTCTCCGCTCAAGCCCGGCACAAGCTGAAAGGAAGAGGGTTTGGCTGAATAGCCATTGGCTCGGCACCATACTTTCGCGGTTTCTCCCAACCCGGTGAGCACTGTTTCCAGACTTCCCGCGTCAACCGCGACAATCGGCACAGAAGATTGGGCATCACTTTGACGGATCAGCGTTTCACGCACGAGGGCTCTCCATTCAATGACTGGGCAAGTGCTTCAAGACCTAGTCTGCGAGAAATTCAGAAGCAAGCGCGATGAGCAAAAACGCTGTTTCGCATTCTGCAGCTGAGCTTAACCAACCATTAGGGTTAATTATCTATTGCTGTAGAGGACTTACATGCTGCGGACAGCTAGGACTTTGACAATGCAAGCGCCCTCGACACACTCGGCAACCAAGCGCTCCCGCCTGACAAAGACGCTCATGGCCATGACGGCTCTTGTGCTGGTCACAGGCTGTGCATCGAACAAATCCAATACAGGAACCCATTCCCCGGCATCTGGGACGCATTACTCCAATCCGGGTTCGGCCCAAGCGCGGGCCGCCGTTTCGAAATGGGGCAGCGCCTATGAAAAGGACCGGACCAACCGGATGGCCATCCTCGGGTATTCGTATGCTTTGAGCCGCAATGGTCAGACACCACTAGCCATGGCCGTGCTGCGTGCTGGTGTCATCGCGCATCCGAAGGACCGGGAAATCGCCTCGGCCTATGGGAAAGTGCTTGCAATGAACGGTCGCTTCGATGAGGCGATGAATGTTCTAAAAGGCGCACAACGTCCCGATACCCCGGACTGGAAGCTGATGTCCGCAAAAGCTGCGATATACGATCAGATGGGCGTGCACAAGAAAGCCCGAAGCATCTATCAGCAGGCCCTGCAGATCGCTCCGGTTGATCCCAGTCTCCTAAACAATCTCGGCCTGTCTTACTTGCTGTCGAATGAACTTCCCGATGCCGAGTACACCCTGCGCCGTGCTGCGACCCTGCCCAGTGCAGACAGCCGCGTGCGTCAAAACCTGGCGCTTGTCCTCGGTATCCAGGGCAAATATGATGAGGCCATCCAGGTGGCGCGGGCCGAATTGGACCCTCGCCAGGCGGAAGCCAACATCGCCTATCTCAGATCCATGATGCAGCAGCGTCAGGGCTAGAGCCGAAAAGGCTCAATCGGATGCAGTTTTCTTTATTGCTGCCGTACTCTTTCGAACGAGGCACGGGCTTCGCTCTATCCAGGCAACTTGGTAAGCAGCCATAACTTAAACTTCTGAGTTAAAATTACATTCTTCAAGTTGCGGCGCCCAATTCTGGGC
>CALDSI010000411.1 GCA_937911395.1 uncultured Labrenzia sp. | reverse complement strand
GAGGCGCAAGTGTCTGAAGTCCAGCCGGCAACGAAAGAAGCCGTTTCGGCGATCGGAACAATCGCGGAAACCATGGCAACGGTGGACACTTACACCGGAAACATTGCATCAGCGGTTCAGGAGCAGGGACAGGCGACAACCGAGATCTCGGCGAATGTCCAGGAAGCTGCTCAGGGAACGCGGTCGGTCGCGGGATCCATGGTGGCGATCAGCGAGAAGTCGCAGATGACCAGCTCGTCCGCTGGCGACGTCTTGCGCGCGTCCAATGATGTGGCGGACAAAACCGAAGACCTTCGCGGAACGGTGGACCGGTTCCTCAAAGCCGTTGAAGCTGCTTAGCGTTCGCTTGCTCGATACCGTCTAGCTTCCTGGTAGCCGCCGTGATGTATCTTCCACAAAATCCGGGTCGACCTTCTTTGCGAAGGCGGCCCGCCATGGCTCGGCGAGTATGGCCAAGTTGGCAAGTGCGGAAGCCGTGCTGCTCTCAAGCTTTGGGTTGAACCGGGCAAAGATCACGTTTCTCAGGTTCCAATCCGGGCAGGGCCGGTCAATCAAGGTCATACTGTCGCCTGCTTTGAAAACGCCGGCTTCCAGAACCCGGTAGTACCAACCCGTTTTGCCGGTTTTCTGAAAATGGGCCGCGAGGGCGGGGTTCTGCGTGTGCATGTTTAGCTTCCAGCACGGCTGCCGGCCCTGGCATATTTGAAGACGGGCGGTACCGGCCGCAAAGACATCGCCAATGCAGAGGTCTTCTTCGGTGAAGCCGGAAGACGAGATGTTTTCGCCAAATGTTCCGGGTTCGTATGCGAACGGGGAAGTGCCAAAGAGCTCTGCCCAATCGGCGTAGTGCTCCGAAGGATAGTGGTGCAGCGCTTTCTCAGGACCGCCGTGGACGGCAAGATCGGCCTGCTGGTCTTCCACGATCCCGGTTTCTGTAAGCTGGACCGCTCCCAGTATTAGGGATTTACGGATGGCAGACGGTGTTTTCCCGTCCCATCTGTCCTCAGGTTTTCCGGCATATACGCCCAAGATATGTGCGGTTGTCATCTTTAAGAATCATCCTGTGGTGGTGGGGCTCATGGCAAATCTGTTTGGCTCTGAAAACCAAGTGCTTCCAGTAGTTTAAACCTACACACAATACTCAATCGATCCGAGATGTTTTCGCCCAAACAAAAAAGCGCCGGCAAAACCGGCGCTTTCAAAAAGTCTATCAGACCAATCAGTTGAACAGGCTGGAAACTGATTTTTCCAAGGCTGTCCGGTTGATTGCTTCGCCCATCAGCGGCGCAATCGAGATCGCGCGAATGTTGGGCGCGGCAGTGATTGCAGCCGTCGGCTCGATGGAGTTGGTGATCACCAGTTCCTTCAGCTTGGAGGAGGTCACGCGTGCAACAGCACCGCCGGACAAAACGCCGTGGGTGATATAGGCGGTGACTGACTTCGCGCCCTTGGCAAGCAGCGCATCCGCTGCATTGCAGAGTGTGCCACCGCTGTCGACGATGTCATCGACCAAGATACAGTCATAGCCATTCACATCACCAATGATGTTCATGACTTCAGATTCTCCAGGCTTGTCCCGGCGTTTGTCGACGATGGACAGCGGAGCTTCGATGCGCTTTGCAAGGGCACGGGCACGAACAACGCCACCGACATCCGGCGAGACGACCATGACATTGTCGGTCGCATAGCGTTCCTTGATGTCGCGGGTCATGACCGGTGCGGCGAACAGGTTGTCCGTCGGAATATCAAAGAAACCCTGGATTTGGCCAGCGTGCAGATCCAGCGTCAGCACGCGGTCAGCACCGGCTTCCGTGATCAGATTTGCAACAAGCTTGGCCGAGACGGGTGTCCGGCCGGAGGCGCGGCGGTCCTGGCGGGCATAGCCGAAGTAAGGAATAACGGCAGTGATTCTGCGAGCGGATGACCGGCGCAGCGCATCGATGATGATGAGCAACTCCATCAAGTGGTCATTGGCCGGGTAGCTGGTGGGTTGGACGACAAAGACGTCCGCGCCGCGAACGTTTTCCTGGATTTCTACGAAGATTTCCTGGTCGGCGAAGCGCCGGACCTGGCATTTGGCCAGCGGGACATCCAAATACTTGGAAATTTCCTCGGCCAGGGCTCGGTTGGAATTGCCCGCGACGATCTTCATAAGCCGCAAGTCCTTCTGGTGCGGAGCCGGGTTTGGAGGGCCAAGACGGGCCGAGCAAACACGCGGTTGGGGCGTTAGGTCGTTCAATGTGCCGATTGCCCAAAGCCTTCGTGGGTGAAAACCTTCGGCAGGCGGCGGCGTTGTAACAACCAACCGGACAGACGACAACCGCGCTGAGGGTGTCAGATGCAGTTTTTTTAGTTTTTATGACGCCGGTTTTGATTTATCCGCTTAAAGTTGACCTTACCGGTTGAGCCAAGCCTTGATCTCAACCACGGACCGTTCGGCGATTCGGGTTAGAACCGTAGATGTTGCTCCGGTCCAGGGGTCGCCGGTAGAGCCGCCGGTTTCTTCCGCACCGGAAATACGCTTCAGACGCCGCCCTGAACGATCCACAACATCAAAAACATAAAAAATGGTGCCTTTTCCGGGCTGACCCGTCGCCGCCAAATATCCGTTTACACGGTAAGTTGCATCCGCACCAACGCGCCGAACAAGATTTAGTCCTTGAATGGCGGCCTGAGCACCGATTTCGTTAGAGAGTTCATCGGCAATGTTGCCGGGAGCACCGGTGAACGGCTCAAAGGCAAAGGTCGTGCCCTGTTGTTCATCAATGGGTTGGATGAAACTCGGCGCGACCGGAGTCGTGTTGATCGCAGCTGGCGGAGGATTTGCGCCCTGACAGGCAGCAAGGCCACCTGCCAGAAGCAGCCCCCCAATGATTTTGAGGATCCGGAGAATCGGGAATTCGGTTCTATTGGGCATTTAGATGGCTGGCCTGAATTCTCTCATATGGCGTTTGGGCCAGATTCCGGCACTTGCCGGACCCCACCCCGATTTGGTTTCTGGTTTAGCCCGACTTGTCCGGTAGGTCGAGAGGCTTGGTGCAGAACCGGTGCAGCTAACCACTGTTCCGGCCTTATTCGTAGCGATTTGGGCAGGTCACTCCATTGTTTTTGATCTAGAACGGCTCGCTGCCAACCTCACGTGTCCTTACGCGCCGATCATGATGGCACTGATTTGGCGCCCGTAATCCGGTTCCTTGCGATGCGTTGTCCGCCGATAGGAGAAAAAACGGTCCTCGTCCACATAGGTACAGACATCAATTGATGCGACTTTTGCAAGGCCGAGGTCTTTGAGGCGGTTCGTAATGAAGTCAGGCAGATCGAACATGTAATGTCCTGCGCGCGACGAAGGTATGAAATATCTCTCATTCGCCTGCGACGTATCTGCAAACCGTTCGAAGAACTCCTGTCCGACCTCATAGGAATTCTGTGAGATCGTCGGTCCGAGTACAGCGCGGATGTTCTGTTTGTTCGCGCCGAGCTTTTCCATGGCCTCAACGGTGTTTTCCATGACACCTGAGATCGCCCCCTTCCAACCGGAATGGGCTGCGCCAATGACCTGGGCCTCCGGATCGGCAAACAGAATCGGTCCGCAGTCCGCTGTCGCCACCCCGAGAGCCACGTTCGGGGTTTTTGTTACCAGTGCATCAGCTTTACGATCGACACCGTCGGCCCAAGGTCCTTCAACGGTGATAACATCCGGAGAATGGATCTGGTACGGCGAGACAAGGTATTCCGGCGCTATGCCGAATGTCTCGGCAACCCGCTTGCGGTTTTCAAGAACCAGAGGCCGTTCGTCATCAGAGCCCAGCCCGATGTTCAAGCTTTCGTAAAAACCAACCGACACACCGCCGTTGCGCGTGAAGAAACCGTGCTTGATACCATCGCAATTGAGCTCGTTCGCCTCGATTTTCATTCGGTCTCCGTCGTGTATCACTGCAAGGTCTTGCGGGCGCTTCTATCTCGGCGGTTCGAATGGGGCAAAGACGTGTCCCTCAGGCGCAATCGCGAGAACTTTTAAAAGGTCGCCCATCTGGTCCGGAGCGGCAAGCCGTTCGACCGCATCCCGGATCGCATCCTGGTCTGCTGGTGTTTTTCCAGCACCAAGGGCGCCGGCGCGTTCCAAAAGCCCTGACTGAAGCAAAAAAGTGCCTTGAGTGATGAGGGGGAGCGGTACTGCACCCGCTCTCCTTGCAGCAGCTGCGAGTGCTTCGAAATTCACATGTGCGGTGAGATCTGCCTCGCCCGGATTGGCCAGCACATTATCGTAAGCATGCCGGTAGAGGGCTTGCAGGGTATCGCCCGGCGCCGTCTGAGCGTAGCCATAGTCAATGAACAGCGCAAAACCGCCGTGTTCCGCAATACGCGTGGCAATTTCTTCAGCGGCTCCGTTAGCCGCTGGTTGCGTCTCCAAAATGCTCCCCACCGGAGCTTTCTTTACAGCAGCGGGAATAGCGTCAGCTGGCAACTGTGCAGGGCCTAAGCCAAACTCCAGTTTCCCAGACGCATCAAGCCCGACCATGCGTTCGTTCCAACCATTCGGCGTCTTGACGAACTGATGGATCGGGAGCGCATCAAAAAACTCGTTTGCAATCACGATTACGGGGCCGTCCGGTACATCCTGAAACGTGTTCCGGAAATTGGGCTGAAGCTGTGTGTTTTGAAGTGTCTGCGATTGAACCCGCCGCAACCTCGGACTCATCTCAACGAGATTGAGTGTGGCGGCTTCCAGGAACTCCGGCCGATGAGATGCCACACGGAGAAAGTCGGCCATGAGCGTGCCGCGGCCCGGGCCGAGCTCCACCAGCTGGAAGTCGCTCAGAGCGCCTAGCGTTTCATAAGCTTTCAGGCAGACTGCACCGATGAGTTCGCCAAACATCTGGCTAACTTCCGGAGCCGTTATGAAGTCGCCTGTTCGTCCAAACGGCTCCCGGGTGGTGTAATACCCGTGCTCCGGATCACCGAGGCAGCGCGCCATGTAGGTTGCAACAGAAATAGGACCTTCGGCTGCGATCTGTTGGCGAAGCTTCTCTTTGAGCGCGCTCACTGATCAGCTGCCTGCGGAGTTCGTTTGGCGGACCAGATCATCAACGCGATCCCGGCAAGGATCATCGGGAGAGACAAGAGCATTCCCATCGTCAGGAACCCGCTCAAATATCCGATGTGGGCATCAGGGACCCGATAAAGCTCGACGATGGATCGTCCCACGCCGTAGCCGCAGGCGAAAGCGCCGGCAAGAAAGCCCGGCCGCTGCAGCAATTTGAAGCGACGGCTCAAAAGGCGCAGCACCAGAAACAGGATTACGCCTTCCAGGGCGGCTTCATAAAGCTGGCTCGGGT
Source organism: uncultured Labrenzia sp. (assembly GCA_937911395.1). Taxonomy (GTDB): domain Bacteria; phylum Pseudomonadota; class Alphaproteobacteria; order Rhizobiales; family Stappiaceae; genus Roseibium. The sequence continues at coordinate 2,885 of CALDSI010000411.1, read as the reverse complement.
GCCGCGGTTCAGGTCCGGCGTTTGGAAAGACAACAGCCCATGGGACATCTGTTGGCCGTCCCCATAGCTCGCTGTTGATGAAATTCGCCATCCGGCCGAAGAATATGCCGATGGGCGCCGCGCAGCCGGCAAGGTCGAACAGGGTCCACAATGACAGCCCGCGTTTCCATGCAAAGAGCATCATGGCAATAACCGTCCCGGCAAAGCCGCCATGAAACGACATGCCACCTGACCAGATTGCCAGAATTTCTCCCGGGTTCGCGAGGTAATAGGCGGGATTGTAGAAAAGGACATATCCAAGACGTCCGCCCAGGATAATACCGAGTGTCCCCCAAAGGACAAAGTCATCCAGATCGATCGGGGTCGGACGGTTTCGTGGTCCCCAGAGAGTATCGTTGAGCACCAGGGCTCTCATATACCGCCACGCCAAAACAATGCCGACGATGTAGGCCAACGCGTACCAGCGCAGGGCAAACGGACCTATCTCGACGATAACGGGATCAATCGCAGGAAACGGAATGGCGAGAAGCGGTGGCAAGCTGGGACCCTCAGGTTCGGAGTAAATGCCGATGTGGGCAACGCATGCGCGATCTCGCATCGGGCGTCAAGCCACCGTGCATCACGTCTTCGGGGCGCGAACTGTTTTATCGTTCGAACTAGAGGATGTTCACTGATCTAAGCGCTTGAAGTTCGCCTTAAACCCTCATACCTGTCGGATAGACATTAAATGCTTGAAAGGAGCGAGGCATGACCCAAGGCCCAAATCGCCTGCTGGATGATTTCGCAAAGTTGATGACCGATGCTGCCGGTGTTGCGCAAGGCGCGCGCCGCGAGGTTGAGACTGCATTTCGCGCTCAGGCGGAGCGCTTTTTGTCCGACATGGATCTTGTTTCGCGTGAAGAGCATGAGGCTGTGAAGGAAATGGCCGTCCGCGCTCTTGATCGCCTTGATGAAGTGGAAGAAAGACTCGCTGCACTCGAAGGCAGCGGTGAAAAGGCTTCCGGTAAGAGCTAAGCGGTCGCTTTGCGAGTGTTCTCGGCCGATTTCTGTTAATCAATGATGCCAGTGATGTAACAGTCAAACCCGGCGGAATTGCAGTGTTTTTGGGCAGGAAGGCTTTACTTTCTGCTCACTCGTCCACAAGTTTCGGCTTTCTGTTCGAAATTGGTAGGTAGGCCTTAAGTCCTTCCTGCACCTATACTCAAGGACAACAGGGATTCGTCGGAGCAAGGCGGAACCGGTCTAACGATTGGGCCAGATAAGGATGCGCGTTGCTCCTCGGCTTGGGACTTACCCCGGCGGCCCACCCGGTTATCCTAATCGGGTATTCGGCCCCGGCTGGAAGGGGAGAAGGCATATGAGCCTCATCGAGATCGACTTCGAGCGACCTGAGAATCCCGTGGATACCATCGAAACTGTTGCAGCCTTGAACGACTGGACGTTTGAGCGCTCAGATGATGATGAGATCACGATTTCCATTGCCGGAAACTGGTGTGATTACCACGTCTCCTTTTCCTGGATGGAAGATGTTGAGGCGCTCCATCTGGCGTGTGCCTTCGATTTGATGGTAACAGAGATCAGAAAGACCGAGGTTGTCCGGTTGTTGGCACTGGTCAACGAACAGCTGTGGGCTGGTCACTTTGATCTCTGGAGCAAGGAAGGGGTGGTCATGTTCCGCCAATCCCTGCTGCTCGCAGGCGGGGCGGAGCCGACTTCGGCACAAATCGAGGCCATGCTGGCCAATGCGCTAGATAACTGCGAGCGGTTCTATCAAGCATTCCAGTTTGTGGTCTGGGCTGGCCACTCCGCGTCGGAGGCCCTGAGTACAGCCCTTTTTGAAACTGCAGGAGAAGCATGACGTTTTCCAAAGAGCGCCCCTTTGTTCTTGTCGGCGCTGGCAAGATGGGTGGGGCGATGTTGTCTGGATGGATGGCGGAGGGAATTGATCCGGCATCCATTCTTGTTGTTGATCCCTTTTTATCACCGGAAATCGGTGCGCTTTTGAAAAAACATGGCATTGGCCATGCCGCGCAGATGCCGAATAATGTGATCGCCGGTATCATCCTGGTGGCCGTTAAACCCCAGATGATGGATGATGTGCTGCCGGGTTTGGTGTCCGCCTGTGACGCCAGTACGCTTATTCTCTCCGTCGCCGCCGGAACGCCTGTGCGCAAGTTTCAGCAGTTTTTCGGAGACATCCCAACCGCGCGGTGCATGCCGAACACGCCTGCCATGGTGAAACGCGGCATTACCGCAGTTTACCCCACTGAAAGAGTTACGGACGAGCAAAAGAATACGATCTCCCAGCTGCTTTCCGCCGTTGGCAAGGTCGTTTGGTTGGACAACGAAGACCAGATTGACCTCGTAACGGGCGTCAGCGGTTCGGGACCCGCGTATGTTTTCTACATGACCGAAACATTGAAAGACGCCGGCAAAGCTGCGGGCTTGCCAGAAGATCTTGCGGAGCAGCTGGCCATAGCCACGGTCTGTGGAGCCGGTGAATTGATGCACCAGTCTGGCGAGGACCCGGCAATTCTACGTCAGAACGTTACCAGCCCGAACGGGACGACTGCGGCGGCTTTGAATGTTCTGATGTCTGAAAGTGGAATCCAGCCCATCATGACCGAAGCGGTCGCTGCGGCTGTGAAACGGGCAAAAGAACTGGCGGGCTAGAACTGCAATGGGTGCGGCGAGATACCCCTTTTCGCCGCATCGCTGGTCTCCTATCTTCCGGTTAGGAAACAGGAGACCAGAGCATGGCGACCGCCAAGACGAAGCAGAAGATCCTCAGCGTTTTTCTGGAGTTGCTAGAAAAGCATCCCTACGATGATGTCTCGCTTCAGCTGATTGCCGAGACCGCCAAGGTCAAATTGTCGGACCTGCGG
>CALDSI010000410.1 GCA_937911395.1 uncultured Labrenzia sp. | reverse complement strand
ATCATCGTGGTGACCGTCTGGAAAGAAGCCGGGTTCTTCATGATCTTCTATCTGGCAGCGCTTCAGGCAATCCCCGTCTCCCTGAAGGAGGCGGCGCAGATTGAAGGGGCGGGGCGCTGGACCGTCTTCTGGCGGATCACGTTCCCGCTCCTGATGCCGACGACCCTGTTCGTTTGCGTCAATGCGGTGATCAATTCCTTCCGGCTTGTCGATCACATCTTCATCCTGACCGACGGCGGTCCGGACAATGCCTCCGCGCTTTTGCTCTTTTACATCTATGAGGTTGCCTTCCGGTTTTGGGAAACCGCCTACGGTGCAACACTCACCGTTGCCCTGTTGGTTTTGTTGTCGCTCCTTGCCCTTGGCCAGTTCTTCTTCTTTGACCGCAAGGTGCATTACAAATGACCCGCGCCTCCGACATGTTTGACCGCTTTTTGAATACCTTCGCTGCCTGGGCGCTGGCACTTCTGTGGATCCTGCCGCTTGCCTATGCGGTCTGGACCGCCATCCATCCATCGGCCTATGAAGCCAATTTCGATCTCTTTGCGCCACTGACGACGGAGAATTTTGCAAAGGCCTGGGAGGCAGCGCCGTTTCACCGGTATTTCCTCAACACCTTCATTCTGGTGTCGATGATCCTGGCGGGTCAGTTCTTCCTGTGCACCCTGGCCGCCTTCGCCTTCGCACGGTTCGAGTTTCCCGGCCGGAATGTCCTGTTTGCTCTTGTGTTGCTTCAGTTGCTGGTAATGCCGGACATTCTGATGGTGGAAAACTATCAGACCATGAGGTTGTTGAATCTGGTCGACACCATTCCGGCAATTGCGCTGCCCTATATTGCTTCCGGCTTCGGGATTTTCCTGCTGCGCCAGACCTTCATGACCATTCCGAAGGAACTGGACGAGGCAGCCCGGATTGAAGGAGCTTCGGTGCTCGGCGTCTTATGGAAAGTCTACATTCCGCTCGCAAAACCCACCTATCTTGCTTACGGGCTGGTTTCCGTCAGCCACCACTGGAACAACTTTCTTTGGCCCTTGATTGTGACGAACTCGGTCGAAACACGTCCGGTGACTGTTGGCCTTAGTGTGTTTTCTGCCATCGACAGCGGGATCGAGTGGTCGGTGATCAATGCAGCGACGCTCATGACATCCGGTCCTCTTTTGATCGCGTTTCTGCTGTTTCAGCGCCAGTTCGTGCAGAGCTTCATGCGCGCCGGCATCAAGTAACGGCCGAAGGTTGAACCAACGCCAGGTTATCGCAGTGGCGAGCAGGCCACCGTGCCTGCGTATATCACCCCTTCCGCAATTGACCTGTTTCGTGCTAATGGATTTAAGCCGCAGATTTCTGCGGTTTTTTCGTGCCTATTTACTGCCCCGGAGGAAGGTTCGTGCCATCAAATTTTCTGGCAATCGGTGAGTGCATGGTGGAATTGGCGCCGACCGGCGGGGGAACTTTTGCAAAGGGTTTTGCCGGAGATACGCTGAACACTGCCTGGTATGTGCGCAAGTCCTTAAGCCAAGATTGGACTGTTTCCTATCTTACCGCAGTTGGCAACGATCAGATCTCCGGAGAAATGATTGCGTTTCTTAATGGGGCGGGGCTTGCAACCGATCACATTCAGCGACTGAATGACCGCACCATCGGTCTCTACCTAATCCAGCTGAAGGATGGCGAACGGAGTTTTGCCTACTGGCGGTCGGAGTCCGCCGCCCGGTGCCTTGCAAATGACGCGGCTGCCTTGTCGGCGGCGATGAATATGGCAGGGCTGATCTATTTCAGCGGCATTACGCTCGGCATCCTTTCACCGGAAGGCCGCCAAACGTTCCTGTCGTCACTTGCAGCCGCACGCCAGAAAGGAGCCAGGGCCGCCTTCGATCCCAATCTCCGGCCGCGTCTTTGGGAAGATGCGCAGACCATGCGGGATTGCGTTACCGAGGCAGCGGGGCTGTGTGATTTTGTGATGCCGTCCTTTGAGGACGAGGAAGCACATTTTGGCGACACGACCCCATCCGAAAGCGCGGATCGCTATCTTGCGGCCGGTGCAAAGATGATTGTCGTCAAGAACGGACCGCAAGAGGTAATCGTGGCGACGGACAATGACAGTAAGTCAATCCGGCAGGAACCCGTCCGCAGCGTGGTTGATACAACGGCCGCCGGCGATAGTTTCAATGCCGCTTTCCTCGCTGAATATCTCGTTTCAGGCGACGTGGATGCAAGCGTTGCCGCCGGCGCGTGCCTTGCTGGAACCGTTATCCAGCACCGGGGTGCGTTGGTTGATCTTTCCAGCGGACTGGTCGCCTAAAACAGTTCTGACCGCCGCCTGTTCAGCTATAGACCAAATGGTCCTGCGGTAGATTTTCAGACCAGACCCGGAGTTCATCTAGAAACTTTAGAGCTGTCGCACCGAACTCGGTGATTTCGTATTCGACGGAGACAGGCGCAGTTTGAAGAACTGTCCGGGTGACAAGGCCGCGTTCTTCCAGTTGCTTGAGACGTTCCGCGATCATTTTTTTGCTGGCACCTCCCAGCATCCTTGACAGGTCGTTGAAGCGGACAGGGCCGTCTTTCAGGTGCCAAAGAAGTGAGCCTGACCATTTGCCGCCGAGAATGCGCATGCCGCGCTCAATGGGACAGGGTTCCGTGCAGGCTTCCAGCACGACCCGCCGTTTGCCAACAGTCTCCAGCCGACCGGTCATTCCGCGATCCTCTTCAGATTTAAGGTTACAAAAAGTATACTGGTTGATCTTTGTAACTTAATCGCTCATCTGTGGTGTGAGTTCAAGCGAAACCGTCAAAATGTATAGGCGTTCTCATTGATAGGGGATCCGATGCCGCAGCCTGATATCCATCTCCATACCGCAGCGACCATGAACGGCTACAAGCCGGTGATCTTTCTGGAAGAAGCCGGTGTTCCGTACGATCTGACCTTTATTGATTTTTCCAAAAAGGAGCAGAAGGCCCCGGACTATGTGAAGCTTAATCCGAACGGGCGGATCCCGACCATAGTCGACCGCAGCAATGGCGACTTCGCCGTATTCGAAAGCGGTGCAATCCTGTGGTATTTGGCTGAAAAATACGGCGTGTTTCTGCCTGAAGAACCCAAGGCCCGTTCAGAAACACACCAGTGGCTAATGTTCCAAATGGCCGGTGTTGGCCCCATGATGGGGCAAGCCATGTATTTCCAGCGCATCGCCGCGCCGAACGGACACGAAGAACCGTTTTCCATCAAACGCTATGTCGATGAAACGCGTCGTCTTCTGGAGGTTTTGAACACGAGGCTTGAGGGCCGTGATTGGCTCGCCGGTGACGCGTATTCGATTGCCGACATCGCCACTTACCCTTGGGCGCGGGCGTATCCTTGGGCAAAGGTTTCGATAGATGGACTGGAGCATTTAAAGGCCTGGTTCGACCGGATCGATGCCCGTCCAGCGGTTAAAAAAGCCCTGACGATCCCGAAAGCTCAGCCGGCTTTCTGGGGCGATGCGGATGAAAGCGCGTTTTTGAAGGAAAATGCGGCGCGTTTTGCAGCTGACGTAAAGAAAGCGTAGCATTTCAAAAAATTGGTTCAGCCGCAGCAGCTTGAACTCACCGTGTTGGCGGGCAGCCCTTATCGGCTGGCCGCCTTCCTCGCTTACCGGAGTGTCCCTTGGCAAAAGTTCTTGTTCTTTACGCCCATCCCCGGCCCGACCGGTCGGAGATCAATCAGCCCCTGTTTGAAACTGCAAAAGGCGTTCAAGGGGTGACGGCGGTTGATCTATATGCCGAATACCCCGATTTCGACATCCGTGTCGATGTTGAGCAAGAGCGGCTGCGGACCCATGACATCATCATCTTTCAACATCCGTTCTATTGGTATTCGGCGCCATCGATCATGAAGGAGTGGCAGGATCTGGTGCTTGAGTACGGCTTCGCCTATGGCCTTCATGGCAAAGCACTTGTCGGCAAAAGCTTTATGAATGTGACGACAGCCGGTGCCAAACCGGAAGCCTATTCAGCCGACGGTCTGAATCATTCCGATATTCGCAGCTTGCTCGCCCCGTTCGAGAAGACAGCGGACTTATGCGAGATGCGTTTTCTGGCGCCGTTTGTCATGTTCGGTGCAGGAAGAGCCTTGGAAGAAAACCGGTTGAATGTGCACCGCAACGCCTATGATGATCTTTTGAAGGCGATGGTTGCGGACCGGTTCGATCTCGAAAAAGCTGCCAAGGCAAAACAGATCTCGGATGTTCTCGACGACTTCATTCTCAAAGGGGAGGCGGTCTGATGGAACTTCTCAGTGACGCCTTTGTCTATCTCTGCGCGGCTGTAATTGCGGTGCCGATTGCGAACCGTCTGGGGCTTGGATCTGTTCTCGGTTATCTCATTGCTGGCGTGGTGATTGGTCCCGTTCTTGGGATCGTTGGGTCTGAGACGACCGAGGTGCAGCATTTCGCGGAGTTCGGCGTGGTGATGATGCTGTTTCTGGTTGGCCTTGAGCTGCAACCGGCCATGCTTTGGAAAATGCGCAAGCAGCTCATCGGGTTGGGCGGGCTGCAGGTTCTTGGAACCACAGCCGTCTTTGCAGGTGTGGGGCTTGCCTTTGGTCTTGTCTGGCAAAGTGCGGTCGCGCTGGGCATGATCCTTGCGCTGTCTTCAACTGCAATCGTGCTGCAAACTCTCAATGAAAAAGGCTGGCTGAAGACGGAAGGCGGGCAGAGTTCTTTCTCGGTTCTCTTGACCCAGGATATCGCCGTCATTCCCATGCTAGCCGTCTTGCCGCTTCTCGCGGTTGGCAACAGCGGTGATAGCTACGGGGAATCCCACGGCGCAGGGCATGGCGGCGGACATGGTGATGGGGCTGCGCATGGCGGCGAGGCGTTGGCGAGCCTGCCTGGCTGGTTGCAGGCAGTGGTCATCCTCGCCGTGATTGCGGCCATTATTGTGGCTGGACGTCATTTGATGCGGCCCGTCTTCCGGTTCATCGCCGAATCGCACCTGCGGGAGATTTTCACAGCAACCGCACTGCTGTTGGTGATCGGCATCGCCCTTTTGATGGACTTCGTTGGCCTGTCGCCCGCCCTCGGGACGTTTCTTGCCGGTGTGGTCCTGTCCGACAGTGACTACCGGCACGAGCTTGAGAGTGACATTGAACCCTTCAAAGGCCTGCTTCTAGGGCTGTTTTTCCTAACGGTTGGGGCCGGGATCGACTTCAACCTCTTGTTCGGCGCGCCAGTTATCATTTTTGGTTTGGCAATCGGTTTGATCGTTACCAAATTCGCTCTTCTCTTCGGATTGGGAACAATTTTCAAACTGCAGGGGGCCGACAAATGGCTCTTCGCTCTGGGGCTTGCCCAAGCGGGGGAGTTCGCTTTTGTCCTGTTCGGGTTTGCGTTGAGTGCTGGTGTTCTGGAGCCTGCCCTGCTGCAGATACTGACCCTGGTTGTTGCGATTTCCATGTTGCTGACGCCGGCCCTATTCATTCTCTATGAAAAGGTCATCGCGCCCCGAGCCGTAACTCAATCGAACAGACCAGCTGACGAAATCGACCGAAAAGGGCGCATTGTTATTGCGGGGATGGGTCGGTTTGGCCAGATCGTCGGGCGGCTTCTGATTACAAGCGGTTATGATGTCGTGATCCTTGATCACGATCCGCAAACGGTTGAAAATCTTGGGAAAGTGGGCCTGAAGACCTTTTATGGCGATGCGACGCGGCCGGATTTGCTGCACGGAGCTGGTTTGCAAGATGCTGATCTCTTCATTGCGGCATTGGATGACCGGGACAAGCAGACAATGGTTGTTGAGCATGTTGCCAAGACATACCCGAAAGTACGGATCCTTGCGCGGGCGCGTGATCGCCACCATGTCTACGAACTCGAACAAGCGGGGGCCCATCATGCCGAACGGGAAGTCTTTGAAGGTGCGATGACAATGGGACGCCGCGCCTTGATTGATCTTGGCGTGCACCCGTTCCGGGCGCGCAGCAAAGCAAAAGACTTCTGGCATCACGATCGTGCGATGCTGGACGACCTTCGGGAAAACTATAACGACGGCGGCGTCGACAAGTCATATGTTGATGCGATGCGCGCCCACTCGCAAACTTTGTTTGACATCATGCGGACTGATCACGGTGATGAAAAGCATGAGCGCACGGAGCGGGGGTGGAACCCGCCGCCAAAGGGCGATGCCACACTTTGAATACCCGCTGTGCACGGGGCAGAAAGGACCAAGCCAATGACCGACATGACAGATCTCGACATGGAAGAACTGCTCCAGATCGACATCGTGTCCGATGTTGTATGTCCTTGGTGCATCGTCGGTTTCAAACAACTGGAACAAGCGATCGAAAAAACCGGGGTCTCTGTTGCAATCAAGTGGCATCCGTTTGAACTCAACCCGGATATGGCCGGTGAAGGTGAAAATCTGCGTGAGCACATCATGCGGAAATACGGGTCGACCGCTGAGCAGTCACAGGCCGCACGCGACAGATTGACAGAGCTCGGCAAGGAGCTTGGATTTGAATTCCGGTTTTCGGATGAAAGCCGGATGGTCAATACGTTCAAGGCGCATCAGCTCATTCATTGGGCTAGCCCGCAGGGACAAGAACATCCTTTGAAAATGGCACTTTTTGAAGCTTACTTCCGGGACGGAAAAGATCTGAACGATAATGCTGTTCTGGTAAAGATTGCCGGCAGTGTTGGTCTGGATGAAACTGAGGCGCGGAAGGTCCTGGAGGATGGGCGCTACGCTGGTCCGGTGAAACAAGAAGAGAAGTTTTGGATACAAAATGGGATTCAAGGTGTTCCGGCCGTAGTGTTCGACCGGCGGCACCTGATCACCGGGGCCCAAGGTGTTGACAACTATGCAGCTATTTTGAAACAGCTGGTCGAGGGCGAAGCAGCCTGACGTAACAAAACCTGATCACTGTTGGCACCAAGCAGCGTCAAATGGTGCAGACGTTGATCGACGTTTTGCGTCCACGAAGTTTGATGGCCTGTTGTTCGGAGAACTCGGCGAGATCAGGCTGCAGCGCTTCATCAGAGTATCCAGCCTTCCTCATCAGGTCTTCGCTGACAACGCATCTGCATCCAAGGTCGCGAGTGGCTGCTTCAAGCCGGCTTGCAACATTCACTGTGTCACCAACGACGGCAAACTCCAGCCGGCGTGACGGCCCGATATCACCAAGAATCACAGGGCCGAAATGAACGCCGACCGAAATCTGGATCGGGTCCAGGCCGAGGTCCGCCTGTCCTTTGTTGAAGG
>CALDSI010000409.1 GCA_937911395.1 uncultured Labrenzia sp. | reverse complement strand
ACCACACAACTGGCGCTGCCGCGAAACCTTTGCCATGTCCGCAGTTGCGTCCTTGACACCTTTGATGTTGTCGCAGGTCTCGAAGAGCTCGGCCATGGTCTCCGGTGTCATGTCGATGATTGACCGCCCCGGAATGTTGTAAATGATGATCGGAATCCCGACCGCGTCATTAATGGCTTTGTAGTGCGCCTTGAGGCCCGCCTGGTTCGGTTTGTTATAGTATGGCGTTACGACCAGAAGCGCATCGGCACCCGCCTTTTCGGCGTGCTGAGCAAAATCAATGGCTTCGATCGTGTTGTTCGAGCCTGCGCCGTTGGCGGCTGCGATGCAGAGCTCGATAACGCGCTTGTGCTCATCATGGCCGAGCGTCGGGCTTTCACCGGTGGTTCCGACCGGAACCAGACCCGTGGATCCTTCCTCAATCTGCCAATCCACGAACTCCTGAAACCGTTTCTCATCAAGCGCACCGTCCATGAAGGGCGTAATGAGCGCTGGGATGGAGCCTTTAAACATCTCGGTTTCCTTTTGGATCGGCGGTACGTGGCTAAGCTTGGGACGATTGCCCAAAGAGTTCTAATGGAGGCGCAACATACTCACCCGGCCCGCTTCCGGCAATCCTGCAACTGCTGTTTAGAAGGCTCATTTTCGCTTTTCTTGCGGCTGTTGCACCATAGGTTCGGATTTCACGTGCCAAGCGGGTGCGCCGTTTAGGCAATCTTCCTATGGCAGCCGCCGCGCGCTCCCGTTATCTTTCAGAAAAACACAACATATCCTAGGGAGAACCGCCTTGACGCTAGCACCAGAGGGACCGCCACATGACGCCCGAATAGGCGCTCCGGTCAGCTTGACCTATCAGAGCCCGGACGGACTAACGCTGGCGGCAAAGGAATGGCCTGCACCACAACCCGCACAGACAAATTCAAAAGTCACTGTCCTTTGCCTTCCCGGGCTTTCGAGAAACACACGAGACTTCAATGAGGTAGCAGCTTTTCTTCAAGGCCAAGGCCACCGTGTCATTGCTTTGGATTATCGAGGGCGCGGCGACAGTGATTGGGATCCGGAGTGGCAGAATTATGCGCTTCCCGTTGAGGAGAAGGACATTGATGCCGCGATCGAGGCGTTCCAACTCGATCGTTTCGCAGTTCTGGGCACCTCCCGTGGAGGACTGCATGCGCTCGCGATGGCCCACAGGTATCCGCCCGACCGGCTGGCCGCCGTGATTTTCAACGACATCGGGCCGCATATCGAGATGCGGGCCATTCATCGAATTGCGGCAACACTTGGCCGTAACATGTCCTATGCGTCCCTCGATGAGGTCGCCGGCTCGCTCCGGCACATGCTCGGAATGCAGTTTCCGGTGTTTTCAGCTGAAGATTGGCTGAAAATGGCGGGCCAGGTTGCCTCAGAGAAGGATGGGAAGATCGCACTCGACTACGATCCAGCGCTTGGGCATCAATTTGCAAGTCTTGATGACGGCGCTCCGGTTCCCGATCTTTGGCCGCTTTACGAGTTTTTGAAAGACCGGCCTGTCATGGTAATCCGGGGTGAAAAATCGGACCTTTTGGGAGAAGACACTGCACAAAGGATGGTGGATAGCCACTTGAACGCTGTGCTTCACACGGTTGAAGGCCAAGGTCATGCGCCTGTTTTGTGGGACAGCGAGACGCATGAGCGTATCGAAGAATTCTTGAGCAAGGTCTGACAATCCCCGTAATTGTCTGGCCGTTGCCCAAACAGAAACAGAAAAAGCCGGGACCCGTTTGGGGCCCGGCTTTTTTATTTGCCGCAGTTCGTGCCGGGCAAAAAGAAAACCCGGCGTTTCCGCCGGGTTTTCCATCAAACCTTAAGATAAGGATTGATTAGAACGTGCGCTGTACGCGGAAGGTAACAGTCATGTCCTGGTTGTCTGTAGCACCGCCACCGAAGTCTTCGTCTTTGTACTCGAATTCAGTACCGATTACGAGACCGGAGACCGGTGTCCAGCCGAGGGTCGCGTGTGCGGACCAAGCGGACAGGTCGTTGACGTTGTTCAGAGCGTCGATATCCCAGTACTGACCTTGAACCGCGGTGTAGATGGTCGGGGTCCAGTAGTGAGTGATACCAGCTGCAACGCCCCAACCGGTGGAGTTGGACAGGCCAGTGCCAGCAGCATTGAGGGTCGCGTCGTAGGAACCGTATGCTTCGTGGATGTAGCCGATTGCACCGTCAGCGTAGACAGCGCGCAGGCCGAGGCCAGTGTTGGAGCCGAGCATCGGCAGGTTGAAGCGTGCAGATGCACCAACAGCCCAACCGGTCTCAGAGTCAACCGGAGCTGTGGAAGCACGGTTAGCTTTAACATCACCCATCAACTGAGCGCCGCCCCAACCCTGAACTACGTTCACGTTGGCAACGAGAGCCGGGTAGCGGAAGCCACCGCGGGAGTAACCGCCGATGTAAGTGCTCGGGGAGCGCTCACCGGTGTTGGACTCGAGAGAGACGCTTGCAGACAGGCCGTTACCGAAGGTAGCGGTGTAAGCTGCGAGGTTTGCACGGGAGTCAAGACCCTGACCGATGCGGGAACCCCAGGATTCACCAGTCCAGTAGTCGAAGAAGGAACCGGTACGACCGAAAGTGAAGCCGCCGAGCTGAACGAATGCGTCCCACAGCTCAGTGTTGCCGCCAGCGGAACCGAAGTTGGAGTTGTTGGAAGTGAACCAAACGTCGGTGTAGGTGCGCAGCAGGCCGAATTCGGTCTGTGTACGAGCGTCGAGGCGGATGTAACCACGAGCACGGAAACGCAGGCTGTCGTCAGCCTTGGAGTCCCAAGAGTTCGGGCCGTCGTTGCCGAAGTCAGAGATGCCGTAGTCGGCACGAACACGACCACCTACACGCAGGCAGGTTTCGGTGCCCGGGATGTAGAAGAAGCGAGCGCCGTAAGCGTCACAGATACGTACGTAGTCAACCGGCTCCGGAGCAACCGGAAGATCAGCTGCCTGAGCAGTTGTGGCGGTAGCAACGGCTGCAGCGCCGAGCATCATGCCCTTAAAGAGTTTCATGTCTGACCTCCAAAATCAGTCAAATTTGCCAGCATCAAAGTGATGCCATTATCCCCGCGAATAATTTCTGTATTTGCTTCCTGCCGGAGGTTGGACGTCCGCGGTATGCAAATCAGTGCGGCCCGAAGCCGCTCGCAGTTGTGACCATACGCATCCCGATCTGCCGTTCAACTCAGAACTCCGGTTTGGAGCCGCCGGGCAAGGTTTTCAGAAACCGGTGTTGCGTGAATGTCACAAAATCAGCCCCCACGTTTAGGATTTGGTAGGATTTAGAGACGTTTGAGGGTGTCAAACGGGGTTTATGAGCTGGTCTTGCTCCACAGAACAGCATGGGTTCGAAGCCCCGAAAGACCGGAATCGCGCCAAAGAATCGCTTCGTACCTCAACTCCGATCGCAGAGCGCTCGTGGATCGTAAATCCAGAGGACAGTCGCTGAATGCGGCTCCGGTAGCTAAGGTTTTTCCGGGCATTGGGTTTCCTCAAGAACACTCGACACCTTGGCCGTCTGCCCCTTCCCGTCGAGAATCATGAGGTCGGCAAAGCCGGAGCCTGCTGCGTTCCAGAAGAAACGGCGTTCAAAAGTGGCCATCCCCGTCGGTGTTCCGTTTACAAAGAGCCGGAACGGCCGTTGACCGCCATCAAACTTGACGACCATTGGATGTGCGCCTTCAGAGGAGGCACGGCCAATCTGCAGCCTTGCGCCATTTGGCGGAAAGGTAATTCCCAAACGGCTGGTGGTCCTGGTCATCTTGGGCCTGGATTTGACGCGGGCATACCTCAGCGGTTCTGGAAGTGGCCGCGTCGTGGCGTGAGCAATATCTTCCGGCGGCTTGGGCAAAGGTTCACGCCCCGCGGCCAAAGACTGATAGGCTTCATGGAAGATCGGCACAGCCGACGACGCACCGGTTTGGCCCGGGACCGGCGATCCATCGGCTCGGCCTGTCCAGATGCCTACTACAAAGCGACCGTCATATCCAACCGCCCAGGCATCGCGATACCCATAAGACGTGCCGGTTTTGTACGCGATGGCCCCTTTTGCGGCATTAAGCGGTTGCGGCAAGCCGGACAGACTGTCAGTGACTTGATACGCCGACTTCTCGTTAAGAACCGGCATGGCCTGCCGCACAGGCCCCGAACCGGACTTGCATGGGTTTCGACAGGATCGCAGCTTAATTGGCTCTCCGCGCCGCGCGAGGGCGGCATAGATCTGGGTGAGGTCGCGGAGCGACAACCCGATTCCGCCAAGACCAATGGCAAGCCCCGGCGCACTGCCTGGTTCCAGCTGCGGCTGGACACCCGCACGTCTCAACCGGGCAAGAAGTCTTGTCGGACCAACTGATTCCAAGAGCTGGACCGCAGGTGTGTTCAAGGAAAGTTGCAGGGCCTCATCCAAAGTGACCGTTCCCTGATAGCCCCGATCAAAATTTGTAGGACGATAACCGGCGATGTTGGTTGGCCTATCGACAATCAGGCTGTCCGGCTGGCCAATCCCCTCTTCAAAGGCGAGCCCATATATAAAGGGTTTCAACGCAGAACCGGGTGACCGGGTTGCCCGGGTCATGTCAACGTGCCCTTCCCGGCTTTCATCCAGAAGGTCGGGTGCCCCAACGCTCGCCAGGATCTCGCCGGACTTATGATCCGCAACCACCATGGAGATCGACAGCGGTGCGGGCATGACAGCCACCCTGCGGCGTGCAAGATCTTCCAGAGCCTGTTGCAAATCCCTATCGAGTGTCAGACGCAGAACCGGCTCCAAAGGATAGGCGGCCCTGGCTTCCCGAGTTTCATGGGCTGCGAGCAGCGGCATTGGATGCCGCTCGGCCCGAAGTGGCTCGTTGGCTGCGGACCTGGCTTCGTCTTCACCCAGCACACCTTCCCGGACTGCACGCGCCAGAACACGGTTGCGGGCCTTCAGTGCATTTTTGGGGTGTCTGTCAGGGCGCCGGTTCTCCGGGCTTTGCGGCAAGGCCACAAGAAGGGCCGCTTCGGCCGGGGTTAAACGCCGCGGTTCCTTGCCGAACCAGGTGAGGCTTGCCGCCCGGACCCCTTCCAGATTGCCGCCAAAGGGTGCGCGCAAGGCATAAAGATGCAGGATCTCGTCCTTGGTTGCCACCTGCTCCAGCTGAACAGCTTTCAGGATCTGCTGATACTTCCGTTTCAGCGACTTGGTCGGCGTCTCATTCAGAAGCCGGGCAACCTGCATTGTCAGTGTCGAGCCACCGGAGACAAGCTGGCCGCTGGCAATGGCCTGCACAGCGGCGCGGCCCAACGCCAAAACATCAACACCGCCATGTTGGCGGAACCGGTTGTCCTCGTAGGCGAGCAGCAGTTCGAAATAGAGCGGATCGATTTCGTCAAGCTTGACCGGCAAGCGCCACTTGGAATCGGAGCTTGTGAAAGCGCGCAGCAAACGATCTTCGCGATCGAGAACGACGGTTGATACAGACAGATCGGAAGCCTTCGGCAAAGGAGGCAGTTGCCGATAGTCCGCAAAAATGGCCAAGGCAGCGGCCCCGAGTGCCAGAAAACTTCCAGCGCCGGCAATGAGCCCCCATCGTTTCAGCGACCGTCTGTTCATCCGTTCATGCACCGCACAGCTTTTCTACCTGGTCGGTCCAAGCACCACGAACCGGGCGGTTTCCGTAATTGCCCGCCGGTCCGGCCGGTACATATCTTCAACCGAGGCCGGTGGATGCGTGAACGTCCCCGGTGTCGCCGCGCGCGCCAGATACGCAAAGGTCAGCTCCCGGTTGCCCCAATTGCTCTCATCGACCGAGACTTCGAACCGGTCGGAATAAAACGCGCTGTAATCCGGCTGGTCGATCGTGGAAAGGAACGACAGGCCGCCAAGATCACCGGAACGCACCAGACGCGGATTGTCGATTGAAAGACCTGCGGGCAAACGGTCGACAACCATCAA
>CALDSI010000408.1 GCA_937911395.1 uncultured Labrenzia sp. | reverse complement strand
GACGGATCAGCGTGCGCTGAACGATGGAGGGAATGCCTTTGCCTTCCAGCGTCGAGACCAGCGCTTCACCAACGCCAAGCTCGGTAATGACACGCTCCGTATCAAGATCCGGGTTGGGCCGGAAGGTTTCGGCTGCCGCCCGCACCGCCTTTTGATCGCGCGGCGTAAAAGCGCGCAGGGCGTGCTGGATCCGGTTGCCGAGCTGGGCCAGCACAGTCTCGGGGATGTCCAGCGGGTTTTGCGTCACGAAATAGACCCCGACGCCCTTGGAGCGGATCAGGCGCACCACCTGTTCCACTTTTTCCAGAAGCGCCTTGGGGGCGCCGTTGAACAGGAGATGTGCTTCGTCGAAGAAGAAGACGAGCTTCGGCTTATCCGGATCTCCAACTTCAGAGAGTTCTTCAAAGAGTTCGGAGAGCAGCCAAAGCAGGAACACCGCATAAAGACGCGGCGCCGTCATCAGCTTGTCGGCAGCCAGGATATTCACCATGCCGCGCCCGTCCGGTGCTGTCCGGATGAAATCGCGGATGTCGAGCGCCGGTTCACCGAAGAAATGCTCGCCGCCCTGACGCTCCAGAACCAACAGTCGCCGCTGGATGGCACCAATCGAGGATTTCGAGACGTTGCCGTAGACGGTGGACAGCTCGGAGGCGCGCTCGGCCACATGGGTCAGCATGGCTCTCAAATCCTTGAGATCGAGCAGCAGAAGGCCTTCGTCATCGGCGAGCTCAAACAGGACATTGAGCACGCCTTCCTGGGTGTCGTTCAGCTCCAAAAGCCGGGCCAGGAGAAGGGGCCCGATTTCCGACACTGTCGTGCGGATCGGGTGGCCTTGTTTGCCGAGGAGATCCCAAAAGGCAGTTGGCGCGGCTTCATAGCTGTAGGTTTTGTCAATCCCCACTTCTTTGGCGCGCTTTTCCAGGAAGTCCTTTGATGTACCGGCTGCTGCCAGACCCGAAAGATCCCCTTTGATATCGGAGCAGAATACCGGCACTCCGGCTTTGGAAAATCCTTCTGCAAGGATCTGCAGCGAAACGGTTTTGCCGGTTCCGGTTGCCCCGGCAATCAGGCCGTGGCGGTTGGCCAGTTTCAATGAAAGCGCTTCGTCCTTGCCGCTGAACCCAACAAAAATCTGACTGTCCTTACTCACATTCGTCCCCCGAATCCGTCCCTTACGGAAACAACCTAGCCCAGTCTTTTGAAAATTGCGCGTGTTAGACCAAATGCCGTCGACGAAGCTGTCATCGAGCCTGTATAGGGAGGCAACTTCAAACTTGCCGGAGGCCTCCGGCGCAATCTTCAGGACGTGACAACATGCAAGAACTGATCAGCCGCATCATGGCAAGAGCAGGCATCGAACAGCAGCAGGCCGAGGATGGTCTCGGGATTATCCTTGGCTTTTTGAACAAGGAAGCACCGGCAGAAAAAATGCAGCAGGTGCTCGATGCTTTACCGGGCGCTGCCGATCTTCTGGCCGCGCGGGCAGGAACCAGTGGCGGAGGCCTTCTGGGCGGCCTTGGCAACATGATGGGCGGCACCATGGGCGCGATGGCAGCGCTTAACGAGCTCAACAAAGCGGGGCTCGGCATGGGTGAAATACAAGGGCTTGTCAAAGAACTCGTCTCTTATGCTAAAGAAAAAGCCGGGGATGACGTTGTTGATGAGGTTATTGCGAAAATTCCGGGACTGAGCCAGATCGTCTAACTGCCCCAGGGTTCGGCCGCCGGTGCAACGGGAGTGAATTGAGGATGTCTTATTCCATCGATGAGATCGAGGGCATCGGCCCGACTTATGCGGCCAAACTCGGCGAAATCGGCATCAAGACAACGGAAGCGTATCTTGAGCGGGCAAAGGACCCGAAGGGCCGCAAGGCACTGGAAGAGGAAACCGGCATTGACGGCAAGCGCATCCTCAAATGGGCCAACATGGCCGATTTGATGCGCATCAGCGGCGTCGGTGAAGAGTATTCCGAGCTTCTGGAAGCGGCCGGTGTGGACACCGTCAAGGAACTCAAGCACCGCAACGCGGCGAACCTTGCAGCGAAAATGAAAGAAGTGAACGACGAAAAGAGCCTCGTGCGCCAGGTGCCGAGCGAGACCCAGGTCACAAAGTGGGTCGATCAGGCCAAGGACTTGGCGCCGATGATGACCTACTGATCGGTCCGGTCAGTCCATCTGTTTTTGCAGCGGGCGCGCCATCGGCGCGCCCGTTTGTTTTTCAGAAACGTATCATGGGTGTTTTAGGCGAGGTTCAAAGCGAGGCGCTTGTCAGCGCAGCAGTCGGGATACGTTCGGCGCGCCAGTCCTGAAGCGATTTTGCGGGGGCGATTTCCTCCACCAGCCCCGTTGCGACATCATAAAGGGTCGCCGAGACAGAAATCCCGCCGGGCACCTGTACAGCCGCGCAGAGCCGGTCGATATCGCCCATCAAGTCGGACCTTTGATCGTGGATCGCATATTCCGAGACGTCGATGCCCAGCTTGTCTTTCATCATCGCCTGCATTTCCGGCTGCGCCAGTCTTTGCGCGCCGCACTGCGTGTGTTGCATAAGAATGACGTTGAACCTCGGTTCCTGGCCATTTATTGCCGCGCGAACCAGGGCCGCCAGGGTCGCGACTTCTTCGATTACAGCACGGGTTACCCGCCCGCCGGTATTTCGGATCACGACGGCGTCTCCAAGTTCGAGCCCGAAGAGATGAGCCGGATCGGTGCGGGCATCAAGGCAAGCGATGAGGGTTTGCAGTGTCGGCAATATGGGCAGATCCGCCTTGTCGAAACTGGAGGCAAACGCCTTGTTGCGGTTAAGGAGCTCTGATTGCGGGGTCATGGGGGATAATCCTTGTCGGTTCATAGTGGCTCAGGCGACGCGGGCCGCGGGGAGGGTGATGGATGCCGATTGATGTGTTGCCTGCCAGGAAGCGTCGTCTTGTGCGAACATCGGCGCGGACAGCTGGACGTAATCCCGTTCCGCTTCGGCGCGCTTCAGGTCAAACGGCCGGGTTGCCAGGATCTTGGCAAAGCGGGCCATGGCGCCAAGGCTTCGCAAGGGGCTTTTCACTAGCCCAGGTTGGCCGGCTGCATGTTTGCGCACAATCGCTTCAAAGCTTTCCGGTTCCTGCCCGCCAATCCGTGCAACATGATCCGTCGGTGCGTTCACCGCAAAGCTGCCGCGGCGGTATTCGTCTGCATAAAGGGCCAGCTGGGTTACGGCGGCAACGGAGTAATTGGAGGGCGGCAAAGCCTTGAGCGCCTTCACCATCATCCGTTCGGAAATGTCCATGTAGCGTACCCGGCGGCGCAGCGCCCGGCTCATGGCGGCGGCAATATCATTGGGAGACAGCAGCTCGGGCCCTGTCGGACGGTAAGTTTGACCGGCATGTTTTGCGGGATCGGTCAGGGCCGCCACCACGACGCGAGCAATGTCCTCGTTCGACGGCGGTGCATTTTTCTTCTGATCCCCCGCACCAAGCGGCATGGTGAAGACGCCCAGATGCGCGGCCATGTCGAGAACCATCAGGTAGTTGTCCGCAAACCAGCCGGGATTGACGGTGGTGACCGACATTTCCGGACGCATCCCGATCAGGACGTCGCCAAGATACACTTCCCGCGTAAACAGCGACGGGTGGTCCGCACTTGAGAGCCACTGGCTGAGGGTCACGACATGTTCCAGCTTGGCCTCATAAGCTGCTGCCGTGAAAACGGCGTTGAAGTGGAGGCCATTCGGTGCCGTCGGAGCGCATTGATAGGCGCGGCTGACGCCTGTCATCGCGGTGCGCATATCGGTCAGCGAATATTGATTGCCGACGAACACCTCCGCACCGGCCCGTTCCAGCGCCTCTGACCGATGGTCCTTCCGGCGTACGAAGGCGCGCACCGGATAGCCTTGTTGGCGGAGCTGCAGGGTTACGTGCAGGCCGGTTTTTCCGGCGGCACTTGTCACGAGAATTTTGGGAAGGGTCTTCATGCGCGAGGTCCTTAATGATGATAGTTGTCATCTATAAAATAGATGATATACATCATCATTAGTGTCAAGAAGATTTTCGGAGGCTTTTGATGCCGCGTGTGTCGAACGAAGAAAAACAACGAAATCACAACAAGATAGTCGATGCAGCCGCCCGATTGTTTCGGGAGAACGGGATCGAGATGACCAGTGTTGCCGATGTGATGAAGGCCGCCGGCCTGACCCATGGCGGGTTCTACAGACACTTTGGCTCAAAGGAAGATTTAATCTCAGCTGCGCTGGATCACGCGGTCGATGACGTCTTGAAAGAGGGCGAAGAGGCCCCGGAGGGGTCAGCGCGCACACTGGCGCGGGACGCCTACATCGCACGGTATCTTTCGGAAGACCATTTGTTAGCGCGTGGCAAAGGATGTCCGTTGGCAGCCTTGGGAACGGAACTCGTCCGGATGAATGGGGGCCCTCAGGACGCGGCGCAAAATGCGGTTCATCGCACGGTCCGGTTGCTTAATCTCGGGGAGGGGGAACAGGGTCCGAAGGGTCAGGCCGTGCTTGCCCTCCTGCTTGGCTCCGTGGTTCTTGCCCGCTTGACGGACGGCGATGACGACAAGGCCAAGATGATGGAGGCTGCAAAGACCGCCGCTGCGCTGATTGAGGACGCCTGGCCGGTCGAGACGGACGCAAACACTTAAGGCCCCTGTTCAGAACGGCCAATCGTGCTATCAGGTTCAGACAATAAGAACTTTTGGCAAGGGTTGGGCGAAAATGAACGCAGCGGTTTCCTGGGATGCAGCAACGGTAAGTGAACGGCTGGACGCAGCCCTGGAGAAGGCCAAAAGCGACCCGGCGGCGGCCCATGTCTACATCAAACTCCTGGAGACCCGTTCCCGCCAGCAGGTGGCGAACGCGGCTGAAAATGGCGGTCCGCTCCAAGGGGCGCTGGTTAGCGTCAAGGCGCTGTTCGACGTTGCCGGTGAAGTGACGACCTCGGCCACGACCGTTCTGAAAAACGATCCGCAGGCAAAGGAAGATGCGCCCGCGATTGCCCGGCTGGATGCGGCAGGTGCGGTGTTCACCGGCCTGACCAACATGTCCGAATTTGCCTATTCCGGGCTCGGCCTCAATCCCCATTACGGCACGCCGGAAAACGCGCTTTATCCAGGCTGTGCGCCGGGCGGATCGACCAGCGGCGGGGCGGTCGCCGTGGCGCTGGGCCTGTGCGACATTGCGATTGGCAGCGACACCGGCGGCTCCTTGCGCATCCCGGCGGCGTTCAACGGCATCACCGGTTTCAAACCGACGCAAAGCTCCGTTTCGATTGCAGGCGGCAAGCCGCTTTCCGACAGTCTGGACAGTTTTGGCCCGATGGCGAAAAGCGTTTCGGAATGTGAACTCACCTGGCAGGTGATGGCAGGGCGGGAAACCATCCCGGTAGAGCCCAAGGCGGCCCGCCTCGTGGTGCCGAAAAACTTCGGCTTTGACGAGATCGAGGCGCCCGTTGCCGAGGGTTTCAAGGCCGTCGTCGAAAAACTGCGCGAAGCCGGTTTAGAGGTTGTCGAGAAGGATCTCGCCGTCATCGATCTCTACGCAAAGGTTCCGCCGTGGCACATGACGTCGGTGGAATCGCGGGCTCATTACGAGGATCATTTCCAGTCATCACCGGACCAGTTCGACCCGCGCGTGTATGCGCGTATGGGCCGGGCGGAAGAGATTTCCGCCGTTGAATATCGGCAGACGCTGAACCGGCGTCTCACCTTGATAAAGGCCTTTGCGGAGGAGATCGGCAGCGACATTCTGTTGCTTCCGACAACGCCCATTCTGCCGCCGAAGATTGCCGATCTGACGGATGATGGCGCCTTCAACCGGCTTAATCTTCTGGCCCTGCGCAATCCCTCACTTGCCAATGTCTGCGATGCTTGCGGAATTGCTTTGCCGTATCAAAACGCCGGCAAAACTTTAAGCGCTATGCTGATCGCGCCGGGCGGTGAGGACGAAAACCTGCTCGCCTGCGCCAAAGCGGTGGAGAGTGTTCTGGGGGCTTGAGTCCGTGGCAGAGGAAATCTGGGTCAGTAGTGTCGGCAGCAACTCGCAGCTGTTTAACAAGCCGGGTATCCGCGAAAAACACTATGGGCAAGATTGGGCGCCACCAAAATTTGAACACGACGCGCCAACCAAAGAGCAGGCGAACAATTCCCGAAGGCATGTTCAGGGCGAGAAACTTATGCGGGAAGAGTTTGCGGAGGCCGCCTACGTATTTGATCCAAAGCGTTGGTCTCGCGTCAAAGACCTCTTTGCCGTAGATGGGTTCTTCGCAGTCAAAGGGAAACTTGCAGAACTGCTCAAGGACTTCGATCTTGGAGAGGGCGAACTTGTCGAATTTCCGATCTATGAGATGGACAAGACCACTAGGCTGACGGGCCGATATTGTTTCCTGAATTTTAGGTCGCAGAAGTACTGTAAAAAGACGAGTGAAGACAAGGGTGTGCGTCGAC
>CALDSI010000407.1 GCA_937911395.1 uncultured Labrenzia sp. | reverse complement strand
CGTCAATCTGCTCGTAATTCAGGCCAAGTTCTTCCAGGCACCACAGCACCTTGCGCACATTGGACGAGTTGATCCGCCCCCAGACGATTATGTCTGACGCCATTTCACTATCACCCCAAATCGAAAACGCCCGGCAGGACTGCCGGCACAAGAGAAGGTTTGTAGCTACTGTGAAGCGTCGGCGATTGCAAAACAAAAAGGTCTTCAGTGCTTTACTGAAGACCCTTCTCATTTTGCTCAGATCTAAGTAGCGGGGGCCTAAACCGCAGTGCCACCCACTGTCATGGCATTGATGCGCATGGAGGGCTGGCCGACACCGACCGGAACGCCCTGCCCCTGCTTGCCGCACGTACCCATGCCCGGGTCAAGCTCCATGTCATTGCCAATCATCTCAACACGGGTCAGCGCATCCGGACCGTTGCCAATCAACATGGCGCCCTTGACCGGCGCGCCAACCTTGCCGTTTTCGACCTTGTAAGCTTCCGTACAGGAGAAGACGAATTTTCCGGACGTGATGTCGACCTGACCGCCGCCGAAGGCGACCGCGTAAATTCCGTCCTTCACGGAAGCGAGGATTTCTTCCGGATCCTTGTCTCCGTTCATCATGACCGTATTGGTCATGCGCGGCATCGGGATGTGGGCGTAGGACTGCCGGCGGCCGTTGCCGGTCGGCTCCATTCCCATCAAGCGGGCATTCTGGCGGTCCTGCATGTAACCGGTCAGGATACCGTCTTCGATGAGGGTGGTTCGGGCCGCTGGCGTGCCTTCATCATCGACCGACAGAGATCCACGGCGATCCGGGATCGTTCCGTCATCGACAATCGTCACGCCAGGTGACGCCACCCGCTCACCCATCAGTCCAGCAAAGGCCGAGGTTTTCTTGCGGTTGAAGTCGCCCTCCAAGCCGTGTCCGACAGCTTCGTGCAGCAAAATGCCCGGCCAGCCTGGCCCCAGGACGACATCCATCTCACCCGCCGGTGCCGGAATGGCATCCAGATTGACCAGCGCCTGGCGCAGCGCTTCATCAACGCCGCCCTGCCAATTCTCTGTCGTGATGAACCTCTCGAACCCTTCCCGTCCGCCGCACCCGTAAGAGCCGCTTTCCTGACGGTCATCATTGCCCGCGACCACGGAAATGCTGAGGCGCACCATTGGGCGGATATCCCGCACAAGATGACCATCGGCACGCAGGATCTCAACCACTTGCCAGGACCCGGCGAGCGATGCGGAAACCTGACGCACGCGCGGGTCTTTTGCCCGTGCATAGGCATCGATTTCCTGCAGAAGTTTGACCTTGTCTTCAAAACTTGGGCCGCCCAACGGATTGGCGTCAGTGTAGAGCGACAGGTTGGTGCGCGCCGGGGCAGCGGCATAGGTCCCGGAATAGCCTTTCGACACAGCACTCACCGCATCGGCCGCACGTTTCAAGGCCGCCTCGGAGATGTCGCCTGCATGGGCATAACCGGCCGCTTCGCCAGCGACTGCCCGCAAACCGAACCCTTGCGCCGTGTCGTAGTTGGCGCCTTTCAGACGGCCGTTGTCAAAAACGAGGCCTTCGGTCTGGCGGTATTCGACAAAGAGCTCACCATCATCGGCGTTGGCAAGCGCTTCCTTGGTGATGCGTCTGGCTGTTTCCAAACCGAGGCCGGATGTTTCAATCAGATCAGAACTGGACAGAGCCATCAGAGTTTCCTTGTTGATCCAGTGCCGCTGCCAACCACCAGAGTGAGTTGATGACCGAGCGGTATGTATGTCTTCTTGACAACAACATAGGGATTTGGCGGGGCAAATCACCCCAAAAGCTCTGAAATCCACTTGGCAAATTTTTAATATGAGTATATTACTCAAGTTTAAGTGCAGATTATAGTTCTGCGACTGATCCAGCTGGGCGTCTTTGGATGACCCGAGCCAGACCTCCAAAAATCCTGAAAAACCGACTGCGGCTTGCCCCGCAGCAAGAAGGCTTGCGCCATGACTGACCAGACCGGAAGGCCGTTACCGTCCAGCATAATTTCATTCAACACCTTTGCCGCAGCCCGCGGAGATGGCTTGCATCCGCAGCTTGCCGAGGCATTGGCCAAGACCGGGTCTGTCTCTGGTCCGCCTCTTTCGTCTGAAACAGCCGATAACGTGGTGCGCGTGTGTTTTTCAAAGGTTGGAACACCTGATCAGAAGACGGGCTCCGAAAGATCATGAACGGCGTTCTGATCGCCCTTCATCTGGTGGCATGCCAGCCCAACCTTCTGATCTGCGAGGATGTGTCCGCTTCCCGAGAGTATTGGGAGGATATGGACGCCTGTCAGATTGCCCGTAAACCAGAAATGGACCGGGCCCGGGACAGTCTTCCTAACCAGACCGTTGTTATGTCCAGGTGCCGTTACATGATTGCGCCGGATGCCCGCACGGCGCCAATTTTCTAGACAACATCGCCTTTGCCAACCGGTCCGGACTTGCCGAAGCTGACCAATGTGCCATAAAGAGGCGCATGAGGACGCTAAACGTCCGGAACAAAAGCATCAGGCCACCATGAACCGTTACGAAAATCCGCGCATCCCGAGCGAAGCCCGAATCCGTTATCTCGATGGAGATTATCAGGTTGAGACGCCGGGAACTTTCGTGCGCTGCGCCGTGACGGGCACCGCGATCCCGCTGGATGAGTTGAAGTACTGGTCGGTCGAACTGCAAGAGCCGTATGTCGACGCCCATGCGTCCATGAAACGCTACCTGGAAACACAGGTAAAAAACTAAGCCGTTTTAGCGGTTCAGGATTTAAAGGCGCGGTTCCTCAGGCAGTCCTTGATCAGGGACACCAGCCGGTCTTCCTCCGGGATCTCCATCTTCACATCCAGAACTTCCGACTTGGCAGCAAGCCAGTGGAAGATTTCGCCGCGCTGTGTGGTGATGCGGGCCATGTCCTTTGCCGTGGTGACCAGTTGCAGCCCGTCCCGATCGGACTCCGTCAACAGTTCTCGAGCATCTGCTTCGCTGAAATCATGGTGATCGGCAAACTCCCGTGTCCTTGCCACCTTGTGACCGAGATCGGTGAGGGTCTTAAAAAACTTCTGAGGCCGGCCGATGCCCGCAAAGGCCAATAGCTTTTGATCCGAGAGAGCATCGTTTGTTTCAGGAACGATATAAGCATGCAGAATCGGCAGCCCGCGCCGCCCCGCCAAATGTACGGCGTCCGAAGCCCGTTCGCCATCACCGACCAGGACCAGGCAGTCGGCCTTGACGATCTGTTTTTCCGCTGGCGCACGTAACGGTCCGGCTGGAAAACACAGACCATAGAAAAAGACGGTCGCGCAGTCGACCAGGCACAAGCTGAGATCCATGTGCAACGACGGGTTCTGGACACCATCGTCCATCAGGATGATGTCG
>CALDSI010000406.1 GCA_937911395.1 uncultured Labrenzia sp. | reverse complement strand
GGCCGTGTTGATCTGATGCTCCTCAATGATCTGAAGGATCTTTTCCGGATCGAATCGCGGAACTAAAACAAGATCGCCACCCACATCAACGGTCAACATGGCAAACCGGTTCGGGGCCGAGTGATACATCGGAGCCACCATCAGGGTCCGGCAATGTTCGGAAAAAATCCTGTTGTACCCGGTGCTGACCAAGGTGGGATTTGTCAGCCTGCGCACGCCCTTGGGGTGTCCGGTGGTCCCGGAGGTGTAGATCATCGCGGCCTGACCATGGGCGTCCGGTCCGTCCCAGACAGACTGGTCTGCGAGCCAGTCCTCCCAGACCGGGAAACCCTTCGGCACAGCACAGGCATCTGCTGAGAGGCCATAGCTTTCAGCGATGTCGGCCGGGGTTGGCACGATGACAATCTGGAGCTGGTCAATGACATCAGCCGGAAGGTCAGGGCCGATCTGGTTCCAGAGATCCGCGAGAATGACAAAAACCTAGGCCTTGCAGTCCTACAGAATGTAGGCGGCTTCCTCAGCTGTGAACCGCCAGTTGACCGGAACGGCTGCTGCTTTCACAAGGGCGGCCGCCAGATCCATCGCCACCAGCGGAAAATCATTGCGCATCATGGTGGCGACTGTCCCGCCTTCCGTGACGCCTGCTTTCAGGAAACCACTCGCCGCTCGTCGGGCAAGGGTGCGCACATCAGATTGAGCCATGGACCGTGGCCCGCAAATCAATGTCTTCGGCATGAAGTCGGTACTCTTCCCGTTTATTGGCCAAGAAAAATAGGCTTGCGGTTTTCACCAAAAGCGCGGACGCCTTCTTCGAAATCCTGAGTGTTGAAGGCCTTGCTTTGACAGGCTGCTTCCAGGCGCAGGGACTCATCAAGGGATGCTGATTGCGCGGCTGCGATCTCGCGCTTAATCAGTCCAAGCGCAACCGTCGGACCGGAAGCCAGGCGCTGCGCAAGTGCGGTTGCGGTGTCCAGAAGGCTGCCATCTTCCGTAACCTCATGCACCAGGCCCCAGTCTTTTGCCGTTTCCGCGTCCATCGATCCGCCAAGCATCGCCAGCGCCGTGGTGCGCGACGCACCGATCCGATGAGTCAGAAGCGAGGAGGCTCCGCCGTCGAGAACCGCGCCGATCCGGGCAAAAGACAGGTGAAACTTCGCGGATTGGGCTGCAATGACGATGTCGGACGCCAGGACAATGGAAAACCCGGCACCGGCAGCTGGGCCATTGACAGCCGAAATGACCGGAACCGGCAGGTCGCGCAAGGCCTGAACCACCCGATTGATGCCGCCGAGGAGCTGCGTCTCGATATGTTGACGGCGCGCCAGGATTGTCTCGAGATCGAGATCGGCACCGCTGCAAAAGCCACGGCCGGACCCCGTCATCAAAACAGCGCGCACACTCGGAGCATGCAGCTCCGACAGAAGCTCCGACAAGATGCCCTCACGCATGTCGGTCGACAGGGCATTCAACCGGTCCGGGCGGTTGAGGGTCAGGCTCAGCACATCGCTGTCCCGCTTTACAAGTAAATCACTCATTTGCTCCTCCCCAGGATGCATTTGCAGCCGGCACCTCCTACCGCTCTGCTGTGACAAGGCCCGGCTAGGTATCAGTCACCGGGCCCTGCCATCGCGATGGCGGCGCTTAAGCCCCCATCTTTCCGACGATCGCCAAGGAGCAGACGTTCTGGTGCGGGAAACCGCCCAGATTGTGTATCATGCCGAAAACAGGCTCTTCCTTCCGCTGGCGGTCGCCTGCCCGGCCTTGAAGCTGCAGATACATCTCGTAGATCATCCGGAGGCCCGACGCGCCGATCGGGTGGCCAAAGCATTTCAGACCGCCATCGATCTGGCAGGGGACCTTGCCGTCGGCATCATAAAAGCCGTCCATGATGTCCTTCACAGCACCGCCTTCCGGTGAGATGAAAAGGTCTTCCATTGTCACCAGCTCGGTGATCGAAAAGCAGTCATGCACTTCAAACAGGCTGATCTGATCGCGCGGGTTGGTGATGCCGGCTTCCTTGTAAGCCCGCTCGGCGCATTTGCGCGTCGTCACGAAGTGGCTGCCATCCCAGGAATTGTGCTGCGCTTCCAGTCCGTTCGAAGCCGCAAGCTGCAAGGCCTTCACGGTAATGAGGTCATGTTTGCCCAGCGATTTGGCGATCTCCGGTGTCGTCACAATGGCGCAGGCTGAGCCGTCAGAAACACCGCAGCAATCGAACAGGCCCAGCGGCTCAGCGATCATCGGGGCATTCAGCACCTTGTCTTCATCAATCCGGTTGCGCAGGTGGGCCTTGGGATTGCGCGCGCCATTGTCGTGGCTTTTGACAGAGATATGCGCCATCGCGCGCTTCAGATCGCCGGCGTCAATGCCGTGTTTAGCCCGATACGCGGACGCAAGTTGTGCGAAGGATCCAGGCGCGGACACGTTCGCCCAGAAAAGATCATTCACCGAGCCGCGGTTGCGCTGAGGCAAACCGCCGTAACCAGTATCCTTCAGCTTCTCGACACCAAGAGCCAGCGCGATGTCGGCCGCCCCGGCTGCGACAGCATAAACGGCACCCCGGAAAGCCTCCGAGCCGGAGGCACAGTAGTTTTCAACGCGCGTGACCGGAATGTTCGGCAAACGCAGCGCCATCGACAGGGGCACGGCGGACTTGCCGACATGCTGCTCCTCAATGGCCGTCCCGAGCCAGGCGGCATCGATCTGGTTTTTCTCAATGCCTGCGTCGGCGAGGGCCTCGGTGAACGCTTCGATCATCAGATCTTCAGCATTGTCGCTCCAGCGCTCGCCAAACTGCGAACAGCCCATGCCGAGAATGGCGACCTTGTCTCTAATTCCAGATGCCATGTTCTTTCCTCCCTATTCGGCCGCTTCGGCGGGCGCGCTGGCCTGATCATCATTGTCTGGCGTTGCCTTCCAGAAGTACCGGCGGAAACCACGATTCTTGTCGTAGTCCTTCACCCGGAACATCAGCTTCATGGGCATGCCGACGGCCAGTTCCTGGTCCGGATCAATGTCGGTGAAGTCGGCCATCAACCGGCCGCCGTCCTCGAACTGGATCATGCCGTAATAGGCGGGCGGGTCCGGAGAGAAGGTCAGCCGGTCGGCCGTAAAGGAATTCAGCCGCGCCTTCTTGTCGGCAAACGGGTGGTCTTCCTGCGTGCCGATGGCACCACAATTCGGATTGACGCAAACATTGCTTTTGGGGAACTGCAGTGTGCCGCATTCGGTGCAGCATCCTCCGATCATGCGCTGAGCCATATCCCGGTTTCGATAATGGGTGGACAGGCCGGTCTGTTTGTCGACCTCCGCCCTTATGCCTTCTTCCATCGTGACCAGGCCGTTGACGGTGAGAAAGCGGGCGTAGTTGGTGTCCGCCCGGCGGCGGGCCAGATGGCCGGAAACAGCGGTTCTCGGTGCTAGCTTTTCGATGGCGTCCGTCGCTTCGAAGATCAAAGCATCGCACCCCTGGCCAAAGCCGGTCACAAGGATTTTGTCGCCCGGTCTTGCGGTTTCCAAAGCGTGCACCAGCATTATGACAGGATGGGCGGCCCCCGCTTCCCCGCAAGTCGCTTGGAGATTGTCGGCAACGGCCTCGTCCGCAAGGCCCGCCTTCTTGGCGAGCATGCTTGCGACCCGCTTCATGGCGGCCGGGAAACAGAACGTGTTGATATCGCTTGCCGTAATGCCTGTTTTATCAAGCACTGCTTTGATCGCGTCAGGCACAATTTTCAAATAGCCTTCATCCCGCAGCCAGCGCTCCTCCCAGGCATAGTCATACGCGTGACCGGATCCCCGGAAATGATCGACAAAGTCGGCAGATACGGTGTGGGACCCGATGAATTTCGCAATCACTTCGCCTTTGCCAACCAGAACCGCCGCGGCACCATCGCCATAAGTCATTTCCTGCGGGCTCGCGGCCTTGGTTTTACGTTGTTCGGAGGCGGTAAACAGAATTGGTCCCTCGGCACCAGAGGCCGCTTGCAAGGCAACCGACAATCCGGAACTGCCCGCGCGCTGAGAGGCTGCCAGATCGAGAGTCATCAGTTGGCTTTTGAGGTTCAGCGCGTCGGCAACCACCCCGGCATTCTGCCGGTCATCGAACGGAAAGCTGGTCGACGCCATAAAGACTGCAGAAATCTCGGAACGATCGAGCCCGGCCAGGCAGTCCCTGGACGCTTCGACCGCCATGGTGATGGCGTCTTCATCCCAATTGGCGATGGTACGCTCGCCCTTCGCCAATCCCTTCAAGCCCGGATTGTACCAGCCGTGCATCTTGCTGATCTCAGCACGTTGCAACCGGCTTTGCGGCAAGTAGCCGCCAAAGGCCAGAATTCCCAAATCCATGATGCTCCTCCTCCCGCGCCTTTTAGCGCTTATGTTTTCGGCTTCCGGTCAAACAGCTTGAACGCGCCCGATGCGGTGGCGATCAGAGTGCCGTCCGGCAGCACTATTTCTCCTTCGGCAAAAAACACGGACCGTCCTCCGCCAACCCGGCGGCCGTGCGCCCGCAGCAACCCTTTGCGCATTGGCGCGATGAAATTCGTGTTTAATGTCAATGTCATGCAATAAAAACGCGGCTCCGGAGGCGGGCGATAACAGCCGGCCATACCACATGCAAAATCAAGCGCACTCACCAAAACACCGCCATGGGTCACGCCCATGACATTGGTATGGTAGCTGTCGATCTCGACCTCGACACACGCATGATTGCGCTGCCATTCGGTCAGCTCAAACCCGACATGCTTGTTGAACTCCCCTATTGGCCCCGATGTCTCGGCAAGGGTCATGATTTCTCCCGCTCTCACAGCTCCGGCCTTCGCAACGATCCAGGATAGCCACAGTCCGAAGCATTGCCTTCCAGCCGGATATTATATGTCTTGATTATTATTCGCAAGCGTATTATTAATCTGCGATACAATTTTGGCGGCATATCTTCTTACGCGCCGCAATTGCCCGATTTTGAGGCCAAAATACTGAGGGATGGGAATGTCTGACAAAGCTTTGCTGGATGGAAAAGTTGCAATTGTCACCGGTGCGGGCCGCGGTGTTGGCCGCGAGATTGCTCTTTTAATGGCTCAAAAGGGTGCCTGCGTTGTCGTCAATGACCTCGGCGGAACTGGCGGTGGTGAGGGCGAGGATGCGCTCCCGGCCACCGAGGTCGTCAACGAAATTACTGCCGCTGGCGGCAAGGCTGTTGCGAACTTTGACAGTGTCACGGATTCAGCAGCTGCCCAAGGCATGGTGGATCAGGCAATCGAAAACTTTGGCAAGCTCGACATCGTGGTCAACAATGCCGGCATCGTCCGGGACGCGATCTTTCACAAGATGACGGAAGACGAGTGGGATCAGGTGATCGCCGTCCACTTGAAAGGCGCCTACAATGTGAGCCGCGCCGCCGCGACCGTGTTCCGGGAGCAGCAATCCGGCCGCATGATTCACATGACATCCACGTCCGGATTGATCGGCAACTTCGGTCAGGCCAACTATGCCGCCGCAAAACTCGGTATGGTCGGCTTGTCACGCTCCATCGCGCTCGACATGGCGCGCTACAATGTGACATCCAACGCGATTGGGCCTTTTGCCTGGAGCCGCCTGATCGGCACGATCCCGATCAAGTCCGAAGAAGAGCGCATCCGGGTTGAGCGCCTGAAGAGCATGACCCCGGCAAAGGTCGCGCCGCTGGTTGCGGCTCTTGCCTCCGATGCCGCCCAGAACGTCACCGGCCAGGTGTTCGTTTCCCGGGGCAGCGAGGTCATGCTGCTCAGCCAACCGCGGCCGATCCGGTCCATGGCGCGTCCTGACGGCTGGACGCCGGAATCCATTCTCGAACACGCATTCCCGGCTTTTTCCAGCACACTTGTGCCCCTTGAGCGCTCAGCTGACGTCTTTTGCTGGGATCCGGTCTGATGGCGATCGACTATGACAAGCTGATGGCCTGGCCCTTTGAGGAGGTTGAACAAACCTACTCTATCAAGGACAGCATCATCTATGCCCTTGGCGTCGGATATGGCCATGACCCGGTCGACGAGGGGCAACTGCCCTTCGTTTTCGAGGAAGCCGATTTCAAGGCTGTACCGACCCTGGCCGTCGTGCTGGCCGGGCCAGGTTTCTGGCTGCGCAAGCCTGAGATCGGCATAGACTGGCGGAAAATCCTGCATGGTGAACAAGGCATTCGCTGGCACAAGCCACTCCCGAAATCGGCGACCGTCACAGCACGCACTCGCATCACCCGCATTCTCGACAAGGGGGCGGACAAGGGCGCGCTGATCTATTCCGAACGTGATCTCGTTGACAAAAGCACCGGCGACAAGCTCGCCACCTTATCGTCAACCACCTTTGCGCGCGGGGATGGTGGTTTTGGCGGGGCATCAGGCCCACAACCGCAACCGCACGAAGTGCCCGAACGCGACCCTTGCGCAGTGTGTGACCTCCCCACAAGGCCGCATGCAGCGCTGCTTTACCGCTTGTCCGGCGACCCAAATCCCCTGCATGCCGACCCGAAGGTGGCCGCCACAGCGGGGTTCAAAGCGCCTATCCTCCATGGCCTTTGCACTTTGGGCATCGCCGGACATGCGGTTCTGCGCAGCTTCTGCGGATATGATACGGCCCGGCTGAAATCCCTGAAATTGCGGTTTTCAAGCCCGGTCTATCCAGGCGAAACCATCCGGACCGAGATGTGGCGGGACGGCAATGTTATCTCTTTCCGGTCAAAGGTTCTGGAGCGCGATACGGTGGTGTTGAACAATGGATGCGTCGAACTGGGATAACAAAGAGGGAGGACGCGAAATGGATGCAACGCTCGCGGCCTGCAAATCGATCTTTCAGGACATTGCCCGGTTCCGCGGCCTTCTGTTCGATCGCCTCATCGCGCCTTATGGGCTGACAATGTCCCAGGCACGCGTGCTCTTGCACCTGCTTGCCGAAGACAAGCTGACCCAGTCGGACATCGCGCGCCGCATGGATGTTGGCACGGTGACAGTCGGCGGTCTTGTCGACCGATTGGAAGCCCGCGGTCTTGTCGAGCGCCGAGCCGATCCGGTCGACCGGCGCGCGAAGCGGGTTTGTCTCACGGACGAGGCCCGGCCTTTGGAAAAAATCATGGATGAATGCAGCGCGGAGGTCGATGGCGCGTCATTCAAGGGCTTGCCGGAAACCAGCATTCACGTTTTGCTGTCGAACCTGCAAGCGGTCCGGCAGAACCTGCTTGAAACCCTGAACAAAGATGCCGTCTGAGCGCGGCGATAAGAAAGTCTGGGAGGACTTGGAATGGGGCCACTTCACGGTGTGAAGATCGTTGAATTTGCCGGTATTGGGCCCGCCCCCTACGGCTGCATGATGCTTGCCGATATGGGGGCCGAGATCCTGCGGATCGACCGGAAACCAACCGGGGCTCCCGACATTGAAGGCATTGACGAACAGAGAAAAAACAGTGTTGCCCGTGGCCGCAAATCCATAACGCTTGATCTGAAGGATCCTGCAGCCGTTGAAACCGCGCTCAAGCTGATCGAGAAAGCAGATGCTGTTGTGGAAGGCTTTCGCCCAGGCGTTATGGAGCGGCTCGGTCTCGGCCCGGCCGTATGTCTTGCCAGCAACCCGGCGCTTGTTTACGCACGCATGAACGGCTGGGGCCAAACCGGCCCTTTGGCGCATGCGGCCGGTCACGACATGAATTACATCTCGTTGTCCGGGGCCCTTTGGTCCTTCGGTGAAGACGGACGCGATCCGGTGCCACCGCTCAATCTCCTCGGAGATTATGGCGGCGGCGGCATGTTCCTGGCCTTTGGCATTGTGTGCGCCTTGATGCGCGCTCAAAAAACCGGCGAAGGCGATGTGATTGATGCTGCTATTTCGGACGGAACTGCCGCTTTGATGGCGCCGGTGTATATGTGGCTCGCCAACAATCGATGGCAAAACCGCCGGGCCAGCAACCGGTTGGACGGCACGGCGCCCTACTACGGTGTTTACAAGTGTTCCGACGGCAAATGGGTGTCGATCGCACCGATCGAGGAAAAGTTCTGGCAACTGTTCCTGAACTTGCTGAAGCTTGACGCATCGGACATCGGCGACCGCCATGATAGCCGCCAATGGCCGGACATCCGGCGCCGGTTTGAAAGCATCATCGGCGCAAACTCACGCGATCATTGGTGTCAGCTTTTTGAAGGAACGGACATTTGTTTCGCGCCCATTCTGGACCTGGAAGAAGCTCCGGCTCATGCACACAATGCGATGCGGGAGACCTTCGTGGAACGTGACGGCATCGTTCAACCGGCCCCTGCTCCGCGTTTTCAGAACGCCAAAACCACGTTGCCGTCCCGGCCGCCACTCATCGGCGAACATAACGAGTCGGTGCTGCAGGACTGGGGAGTGACCAGCGAAGACGCGTCGGTTCTGAAGAACAGCAGCGCAATCTAATCTATCACGCTGAACAGCCGCGCTCGGGCGGACTGGCGTCGTACTTGCGCAATTATATTATATGCGTATAATTCGTATACTTATAATAATAAACTAAATGTATTGAGTGGTGAGGAGTGAAACGCGGCGAACATACGCAGGCCGCATGGATCGGCAGCTGGTTGGCCTGATCCGAACACGGGAGGAGATAAACATGATTTCCATGAAGTCGGCCCTTTTGGGTCTGGGCTTAACCATTGCCATGGCAGGCGTGTCATCCGCCGAAACCATGCTGCGCTATTCCGAAGCCGGCCCAAACCGGGGCGCCAGAGCCAAAGCCTTGCAGTATTTCCTGGATGAAGCGAGCCGCATGACGGAAGGTCAGCTGACCTTTGACGTTCATTGGGGCGGCGCGCTCCTGAAATGGTCAGCCGTGCTGAACGGCGTCGCCGCCGGCGCGGCCGACATGGGAACCGTCATTGCTCCCTATTCGCCAAAGCAGCTTCAAGGCCTTGCAATCGGCGACTTGCCCATCTCCTCGTCTGATACTTGGGTCGGCCTGCGGGCGATGCACGAGCTGATGACCACGAACGAACAGCTTAAGGACTTTCTGGCCAAGGAAAACGTCGTCTTCCTCAGCAATTTCACCTCCACCGGCACCCAGTTTGAGTGCACCGGCGATCATAAGATCGAAACGGCTGACGACTTCAAAGGCCTCACCGTTCGGGCAACCGGAACAGTCGGCAAGGCGCTCAATGAACTTGGCGCCAATGTCGTCAACATGACCTTCGACAAGGTGTATCAGGCACTGGATTCCGGCTTGGTCGACTGCGCTGCCGGTTACTACTACACCAACCGCGCGTTCCGGCATTATGAGATCGTTGATTACATCACCGAAGCCAACTGGGGCCAGGTCGGCGGCTTTGCCCTGGTGATGAACAAGGATGTCTGGGAAGACCTGCCTGCGGAGTATCAGAACGCGATCATGACTGCCGGGTCCCAGATGATCGACGAGTTCGCCCGCATTCAAATCGACACCATCAACGACGTGAAAGCCGGGCTTGCGAGCGGCGAAATCGGCCGCCAGGTGCCCGTGGTTTCGTTGGACGAGGCTGAACGCGCGAAGTTACTCGCCATGACGGACAAATATGTCCAGGAATGGATCTCCGACATGACGGAAAGAGGGTATGACGGCCAGGCGATCTGGGACCAGTATACCGTTCTCGTCGGCAAGTATGCGGATGAGCTGAACACCAAAGGCTATCCATGGGCAAGATAACGCCCGGCAAGCCGGTCCCGCCTGGCAGCTGGTGGGGCCGGTTCTCCTCCCCCTTAAGACTTCTGGCGGGGCTGGAAACAGCGTTCATAGCAGTTGCCGCTGTCGCCATTTTGGGCATGTGTGTTTACATCACGCTTGGCATCGTCCTGCGCACCTTTGTCGGAATGCAGATCCCGGATGAAGTTGTGATTGTCGGAGACCTGATGATCGGTGCCTTGATCCTGCCACTGGCCTATGTAGCGGCTGATCGCGGTTTTATAGCCGTTGAAGTGATAACGGACCTGCTGCCGAAAGCTGCCCAAGTCTGGCTCAATGTGCTCGCGGCCATAATCGGACTGTGCGCAGTGATCCCGATCACTTATGCCGGATATCTTGCCATGATCCACGCGATCGAAAGCGGCAACTATTTCTTCGGCATTTTGGAAGTCCCTGAATGGCCGGGGCGGGTCGCCTTCTTTGCAGGCTACGCCCTGTTTTTCATCCGCCTGACTGTCTTGTTTCTTCAAGACGTTTGGACCGCCATCGGCTCCGGCGGTGGGGGAAACTCCAACAAGACACACGATCCAAGCTGGGAGGAGGCTGCCTGATTTCCTGCCGGCTGCCACCTCGTTCACAAATCACCCCGAACGAGAGACACTCTAGTGGACCCCTCAACAATTGGTATCTTCGGCTTTGTGGCAGCGCTCACATTGCTTATCCTGCGCGTTCCAATTGGATTTACGCTGGTCAGCGTTTCCTCCATCTGCGCTTTGGTCACCTATGCCTGGCGCCCAGGATCCGAGTTCAATTTCGACCGCGGCCTGCGCCCGGCGATGGCGCTGATTGAATCCAACGCCTTTGAGTTCATTCACTCCTATTCCCTGTCGATGGTGCCGCTGTTCATCGCAGCCGGTCACATCGCCTATCACACCCGCATTACAACGGATATCTACGACGCGGTCCGGGTCTGGATGTCCCGCCTCCCGGGCGGCTTGGCCGTTGCCTCTCTTATCGGCTGCGGCGGTTTTTCGGCGATCACGGGATCCAGCGTCGCCTGTGCCTCCTCCATGGGCCGGATTTGCGTTCCGGAGATGTTGCGTTACGGCTATGACAAGCAGCTGGCAAGCGCTAGTGTGGCTGCGGGCGGGACACTCGGCGCCCTCATCCCGCCGAGCGTTTTGTTCATCCTATACGGCACCTTCACCGAGACATCGATCAGCCGGCTGTTCATGGCCGGTGTGGTGCCAGGTCTCTTAAGCCTTGCCGGGTTCATCATCACCGTGCTGGTCTGGGTCAAACTCCGGCCGGAAGCGGCCCCCGTCCCCGAAGGCGAAATTTCTGGAGACGACCGGTTTACGGCCGCGATCAAAGCCTGGCCGGCCGCCACGCTGATGATGATCATCATTGGTGGGATCTATGGCGGCATCTTCACCGCAACGGAAGCAGCTGCCGTCAGCCTGTCATTCGTGTTGATCTACGGAACAATTTCAGGCCGGTTGCGGTGGGCGGATTTCGTCCTGTCGATGCGCGAGACCGCCTATCAGACCGGGTCGTTGTTCTTCATTGCGGTCGGCGCAAAGATCTTCGTTTCCTTCGTCTCCCTGACCGGGGTGACAGGCGGCTTGGTCGATATCGTGTCGTCTTCGGGCCTGGAAACCTGGATGATCCTCTTGTGCATCGTCGCAATTTACCTGGTGATGGGCATGTTCCTGGATCCGATCGGCACCATGCTTTTGACCCTGCCCTTCACGGTCCCGCTCATCGAAGGCATGGGGTTTGATCTCATCTGGTTCGGTGTCATCGTCGTCAAACTGCTGGAAATCGGCCTGATCACACCGCCGGTCGGCCTAAATGTCTTCGTCATCAATTCGGTGGTTGGACGGGAGATACAGGTTCACACGATCTTCTTCGGGATCATGAAGTTTCTGGTGCTGGACATTGTTGTCCTATTGGCACTTCTGGCCTTCCCGATCCTGTCACTCGGCCTGCCGAGCCTGATGTTCTGATCAACAAAAGGCGCTGCCCCGGCATTGCGCCGGGACCTGATTGCATTTGGTCCCGGCACACGGCCGGCACGGCAAAAGTTTTTCAGATGATGGTTTTTACAAAATAGACGCGGTTGAATCCGTCCTCCGTTCGGCGGCCGGTCTCCGTGTAGCCGAGTCTCGGATAGATGCTGAGATTGGCGGTCATCTTTTCATTTGTGTAAAGGCGGATGGCGGAAAGACCGAGCGAACGGGCTTCCGCCTCGCAGTGGGATATCAAAGCCTTGCCGATACCCCGTCCGGCGGCGGCGGAGACAACAGCGACATTTTCCAGGAACATGTGATCCGCATTTGGGAAATAGACGATGAATCCCAGGAAACTGCCGGTCTCATCTTCTGCAACATAAACCTGCCCTGCGCCGATCTGCGCCACAAAATCAGCAACCATGGGCGCCGGCTTCCGGCCAATAGCCGCGATATAGGGGGCGTAGGCCTCTTCCGCACAGGCACGAACAGCCGATACGTCGTCTGGGGCGGCGGATCGGATCTTCATTGCAGGGCACTCCGGATCAACTGAATTCTGCCCCATTCAATCCAGCGGAATGTGCATTTGGCAAGAAAAGACCCGGACGCTTTTCAAACGTCCGGGCAAGAAACACTCCGATTATGTGCGCAGGGAGTGTCGAGGGGACAGTATTGCGCGCCGCCTCTTACTTGGCCCGCTGGTTGAACCGGCGGCCGACGAGGGCACTTGCAATGTTGGTTTTCTGAATGTCGATGGACCCGCCGGCAATGCCCCAGCCCCAGCTGTCCCGCATCTTTTGTTCCATCGGATATTCGCGTGAATACCCATAACCGCCCATCAGCTGCATGGCCTTGCCGGTGACTTCGCGGGTCATCTCATTGGCAAAACACTTGGCAATCGAGCTTTCCCCAACCGAGGGCAGACCGCTTTCAGCATTCACGACAGCCCGGTAGAGCAGCAGGCGCGCTGCATCCAGTTTCATCTTCATGTCGGCGATTTGCAGCTGAACCGCCTGGAAATCGATGATCGGTTTGCCGAACTGCTCCCGCTCCTGAACATAATTCAGCACGTAGTCGAAAGCCGACTGCGCACACGCAAGGCTCATGGTGGTGTTGCCACAGCGTTCCAGATCGAAGGCTTCCATGAGCTTCCGGAACCCGCCTGCCGGGACAATGATGTTTTCGGCCGAAACGCAGACATCGTCAAAATACATGTCTGCGCTGTGCACACCGCGAAAGCCCATATGGTGCTCCCGCTTGCCGAAGGTAAAACCGCCCGCCCCTTTTTCGACCAGAACAGCTCCGATGCCCTTCGCTCCGGGATCGTCTGACATACGGCAATAGACAACATAGGCATCCGAGTGGCCGGCACCGGAGCACCAGCGCTTTTGACCATTGACGATCACCCTATCGCCCTGGACCCGAGCCTTGGTGGTGAGATCGGTCAGCGCTGATCCCGCGCCCGGCTCGGACATGGAAACTGCAACGATCATGTCGCCGGAACAGACTTTCGGCAGTATTTTCTGGCGCATGGCTTCCGGGGCAAAATTCGCGATCGCAAGTGCCGGGCCGAAGCAGGATTCAAAGATCGGAAAAGCAACGCCAATGGAGACTTTGGCGACTTCTTCCAGCACCAGAACCGCTTCGAAATGGCTCATACCACCGCCGCCATAGGCTTCTGGAAGGTTGACCACCAGAAGCCCAAGCTCAGCGCACCGGCGCATGACATCCAGTCCGGGCGACTCAGCCGTTTCTTCAACCTCACGCGCTATGTCCGGCAATTCCGTCTGGGCAAACCGGCGCACAGTTTCCTGGAGTGCGGTCTGTTCTTCTGAAAGGGTAAAATCCATTTCCGATTCTTTCACTGTTCCGCTGAAATAGCGGCTGTCTTGATTGGGTGTAAATTTGCGGCTCAGCTGGCTGCCTTTTTGCGGACGTTCGGCACAGCTTTCCAAAAAGGATCTCGGAGTTTGCGCTTGTAAATTTTACCGGTGTCATCGCGCGGCAGCTCAGATTTGAACTCGATCCGGCGCGGCACCTTGAACCCGGCCAACCGGTTCTTCAGGTGGTCGATGATTTTATCTGCCGTAAGATCGCTTGAGGGCTCTGGCTGCACAATTGCCATCAACGCTTCGCCGTACTCCGCATCCGGCACACCAAAGACAGCGCAATCGGCAACCCCCGGCATGGCATGAAGTTCTGCTTCAATCTCTGCCGGGTAGATATTGACCCCGCCCGAGATCACCATGTCCTTTGCCCGGTCACACAGGAACAAGTATCCGTCTTCATCCAGATACCCGACATCGCCTGTGGCAATAAGGCCACCGACATCGAGATCCGCCCGCGCTTGCGGATTGTTGGCGTAAGTGAATTCAGGGGCCGTATCGAGGCGGGAGACAATCTCGCCAGGTGTTCCGGTCGGCACGTCCTGACGGTCACCGTCCATGATCCGCAATGTCACGCCGTCGAGCGCACGGCCGACCGTGCCGGGTTTGCGAATGCTGTCTTCTGGAGAGCAATAGGTGACATAATTCTGTTCGGTGCCTGCGTAGAACTCATGGACCACAGGTCCAAACCACGCCTGCATCGCCTTTTTAACCTCCGGCGGACAATGCGCGGCAGCTGTCACGACATACTGCAACGACGAGACATCATAGCGATCCCGAGTTTCAGGGCGCAGTTTCAAGAGACGCGCAAACATGGTTGGGACCATGAAGGCCGTTGTGATCCGTTCACGTTCGACGGTTGCCAGAAACGCTTCCGCGTCAAAGCGTGGCATCAGGAACACTCTGTCGGCCATAGCATAGGTTCGCATGCCGAACGCATTGGGCGCGCCGTGATAAAGCGGACCGCAGATGAGCGCCCGGATGCCGGGTTTGATCCCATAGACCAGGTCCCGGACCGCAAGAAACTCTTTCGCCAGGCCCGGCTCCTGCGGCAGCTTGATGACGCCCTTGGGCTTTCCGGTAGTACCGGAGGTGTAGGTCATCGTGTCGGTAAACTCCCGGCACGG
Organism: uncultured Labrenzia sp.; assembly: GCA_937911395.1. GTDB lineage: Bacteria > Pseudomonadota > Alphaproteobacteria > Rhizobiales > Stappiaceae > Roseibium. Next base: position 4,448 of record CALDSI010000406.1, on the reverse strand, counting down.
ATGTATCAGCGGTGGGTGTGTTTCAATGAAGTGATCCCAGGGCACCGTTTCAACGGTTTTTGCGCCATTCATGGACAGGAGCCGGTAGGCCGCACGCAGTTCCGGCGGGGTGTCCACCTCAAGGACAAGTATATTCTTTGAAATGACGCCGCCCAAGGTTTGCAGGAGATCCGAATGCGCTATCAGCGCTTTTGCGCCGGAATCCTGCAGCACATAAGCAACTTCCGGCGGCGCCAAATGCCAGTTGACCGCTACCGGGCTTGCGCCAAGCAATGTGGCCGCCCGCGCAGCTTCAAAAAAGGCAAAATCATTGCGCAACAACAGCGCGATGCTGCCGCCGCGATTGATGCCATATTCCCGCAGACCAGAGGCCGCGCGATGAGCGCGCTCTTCGCAGTCCGACCGCCGGGTTGTGCGTTCACCGCTGTATAAAACCGTGTCAGACATGGCGGGCCTCTTCAGCGTTGTCGTAGGTCCCATTCGTTGCGGGTACCTTTGCACCCACCAGCGCGCGGGCTGCGCCAAGAACGGCCTCAGTGTGTTCGCCAACATCTGGAACATGGGAGCCGACAGGCAGCGGAGCTCCGGAAAACTGAAATGGCAGGTTGGCGACTTTAAAAGCCTCTTCACCGGTTCCGATCGTGCTCATAAGGTCCCGCGCTGTGACCTGTTCGTCGCGAATTGCTTCGGCGACTGTCTGATAGCTGGCACAAGGTATTCCAGCGCCCATGAGAGTTGCTTCACAGTCAGCGGCGGTCCGTGATTGAGTCCAGTCCTCAACCAATGACATAAGGGTTGGCCAGTTTTTTTCGCGTTCCAGCTGGGTGTTGAAGCGAGTGTCGTCTTTCCACTCCGGGTGACCCAAGAGATCGGCAAGCCGTTCAAAGATCCGGCCCGTGATCGGCACCGCGATCACATGCCCATCGGACGCCCTCACCGGCGTCGCCAGCCAACGCTCAAAGGAACTCGGCGTCTGGGCTTCCTGCATTTCCAAGACAAGCAGATTGATCATGCTGTCCATCAAGGCAACATCGATGTACTGCCCAGCCCCGTGGCGGAGCTGCCCAATCAGGGCGGTCTGGATCGCGCTAAAAGCAAACAGGCCGCCAATCAAATCAGCGTACCAGATCCCGGTCCGGAAGGGCTTGTCTACATCCTCCGCATAGGACATCGCCGCAAGGTCATGACCGGACAGCGCGTGCAGGATGGGTGCATAAGCGGGATGGCGCGAACGCGGCCCGTTCTGACCGAAACCGGAAATGGAGCAATAGACGAGATCCTTGCGGCCTTTGGAGAGGGTTGCGTGGTCAAGCCCAAGATCGCGAACGACGCCCGGGCGGAAATTCTCCACCACCACATCACAAGACGCGGCAAGCGTGCGGATTGCCTCCAGATCGCGGTCAGAGCGAAAATCGATCTCAATGCTTTTTTTGCCGGCGTTGAAATGCCCGAAATAGGTGCTCTTTCCGTCGCGCAGTGGTTCCTTGACCCGCATGTGTTCTCCGCCCATCGGCTCAATTTTGAAGACCTCTGCGCCGCAGTCGGCAAGGAGACGGGTGCAATAGGGGCCGGATATGATCCGGGTCAAATCAAGGACCCGAATCCCGTCCAGCGGTTTTTTGGTGCTCAGTGCCATAAAATGTTTATCCCGCACACGGTTACTGCGTCAGTACGTCGGTGGCCGTGTCGAGCGACACCGGCGCCCCCGACAGAAGCAGGTCGGTCGCCGCCTTTTCAAAGCCGGTTTCGCCAACTTTCAGCGGGTCTTGCGCCCGCAGCCGGTGGTCGATCACCATCCGGGCAAGCAGCAGCCGCCGGGCATCGCGGCCAGCTGCGCCCAGCGCCGAGCCTTCGGTTGCGAGCAATGTGGCGGTCGCAGAATTGTAAACCGCGCTGGACGCCTTGCGGGCCAGTGACTGGTTGCCGCTCATGGCAACGTCTTCGGCAAAATCGATGGCCTGCTGGACGGTGCTGCGCAGTTCGCCCTTGAACTGGCCCGGCATGTCGGAGCTGGTGTCGATCTGATCCATCAGCTCTTCCTTGAGGTCCTTGTGCGCACCGACCTTGGCAATCGCCCGTGTCGTAATATCGAGCGAGTTGATGTTGGACGTGCCCTCCCACAAGACACCCAAATGCGCATCGCGCACCAAACGGGCGTTCACGAAATCTTCGATGTAACCGTTGCCGCCGCGCACTTCCATCGCACCGGTGGCCACACGAACGTTGTCGCGGGCGGTCCGGTATTTGTGGGCCGGGGTCAGGATCCGGGTGATCATTTGCGCCCGTTCGTCACCAGCCTCCGCCAGGCTGATCTGATTGCCGAGGTAGAGGGTAATCGACAATGCCTGTTCGGTCGGTACCATCAGTTTCATCAGCTGGCGGCGCAGGAGCGGTTTGTCGATGATCTTTTCTTGAAACGCATGCCGATTCTGGGCTGTGACCAGCGCTTCGTTGAGACAGCGGCGCATCATGGCGGCGGCCCGGCACCCATGGGACAGGCGCGACAGGGACACCTGATCCATCATCATTTTCAGGCCCTTGTTTTCATGCGGGCCCACCTCACCGAGCGGATAGGCAACGGCACCATCAAAGACGATCTCGCCGGACGCCATGGAGCGGCTGCCAAGTTTGTTCTTCAACCGCACAATCCGGTAGGAATTCCGGCTGCCGTCGTCCAGGCGGCGCGGCAGGGCGAAGAGCCCCAGTCCCTTGTTGCCAGCCGGAGCGCCTTGCGGGCGGGCAAGCAGAAGGGCGACATCGCCATCCGTGCAGGAGCAGAACCACTTTTCGCCGTAGAGCTTCCAGTTGCCGTCTTCGAAACGGGCTTCCAGCTGGGTATTGGAGACGTCCGATCCGCCGGTGCGCTCCGTCATAAACTGGGCACCCTTGAGCATGGTCTTGGTGTCCTGGCTTATCAGGCCATCGTAGAAGCGGGCCTTGGTGGCCTCGTCCCCATAATCCTTGATGAGGGTCGCCGTGGTTTCCGTGGCCGAAATCGGGCAAAGCTGGCCGAATTCCGACTGGCCGAAGATGTATTGGAAAATGAATTTCACCGTATGGGACATTGGCTTGTCCCAACCGAACACACCCGGCTTGTGGATCATGGCGGCCAGGCCATAATCGCCCAGCGCTACGTCTTCCATGTTCCGGTAGGCTGGATGGAATTCAATCCAGTCCTCGAAGCGTCCCCGCGGATCCCGATGATGGAGAACAGGTATATGCTTGTCCGCCATGCGGGACCAGTCATCAACTTCGTCGCCGACCAGCGCACCGAATGTCTCAAGATGCGGCTCAAGTTGGGCCCGCAAATCATCAGGCAGGTAAAGGGTAACAAGATCCTGAAGGCTCTTGTCGATGCCGTAGAAGTTCAACCCATGGCAATCCGGCGCCACCAGGTTGGCAAGCTCTGGGGTTGGTAGCGTGCGGTGTTGCGGATGAACATTCATTTTGAAATCCTCCCAATAGGGTCTTGGTGCCGGCAATTTCCGGCCGGCCTGTTGAATTGAAAATCAGAGAGATAAGGTCTGTTCAGCTGTCTCGATCGAAACCGGGGCGTCGCTCAAAAGAAGATCTGTTGCGGCTGTCTCGAAAGCGCTGCCGGCGCTGGAAAGCGGATCTTGCGGCGACAAACGGTGGTCGCTCACCATTCGCGCCAGCAACAGCCTGCGCGCATCGCCACCATCTGCGCCAAGGCGCGCACCTTCGCAGGCCAAAAGAACGGCGGTCGCGGAATGGTAGACGGCACTGGCGGCCTGGCGTGCAAGGCACTCCTCCCCGCGCCGGGCGATTTCTTCGGCGAGAGCCAAGGACTTGATCAGCGTTGATTTCAAGACACTGGCAAAGGAGTCAGGAAGCCCAGGGCAGCCGTCAATCTGCGCCAGCAGTGCGGATTTCAGGTCCTTGTGGGCCTCTATCCGTCCGATGGCCCGCGTTGTGATGTCCAGCGCATTGATGTTGGACGTCCCTTCCCACAGAAGGCCAACATGGGCATCCCGAACGAGCCTGGCATTGACGAAGTCCTCAATGTACCCGTTGCCGCCACGGACCTCCATCGCGCCGGTCGCGACGCGGATGTTGTCGCGTGCTGTCCGGTATTTATGGGCCGGGGTCAGGATCCGGGCGACGCGTTCGGCATGAGCATCGCCGTTCGCTGCCGCAGTCAGCACGGTGCCGAGATAGAGCGTCATCGACAACGCCTGTTCGGTCGGCAGCATCAGTTTCATCAGCTGCCGGCGCAACAGGGGCTTGCCGATGATCTTTTCTTGGAAAGCACTGCGGGTTTTTGCAACCGTCATGGCCTCATTGAGACACCGGCGCATCATTGAAGCAGCACGGGCCCCATGGGACAGGCGGGACAAGGACACCTGGTTCATCATCATCTTGAGGCCAGGGTTTTCCTTCGCCCCGACATCGCCAAGCGGATAGGCTACCGCGACCTCAAAAACCAC
>CALDSI010000405.1 GCA_937911395.1 uncultured Labrenzia sp. | reverse complement strand
CGGTGAGATCGAACAAAGGTTGCAGGCTATGGCCCTACGGCTGGAAGCGGCCTTTCAAAAAGCCCTGGACGATGATTAGACCCCGCCAGATTGTGCGGGCCACCGTGCCGGAGAAACAGCGCGGGCTCTGTTGGCGCTTTACTTCGGAATGCGAGTTTTAGGACGCGCCGGGCTTGCCAGCCGGATGGCGCGGGATTGCGTCACGCAAGCCGAAAACCTGATTACAGCTCTTACCGAATACGGCGGGCGAGTTCCTGCAGCAGACTAACCGCAGCGTTTTCGACCAAGGCCAGGGACGGGCGTGGATCCCATCTCGTCCGCGGCAGCGGCGGAACGTGGACGAAAATGCTCGGGATGCCGGACCCGATGGAATCCCACAGTGTGGCATTGCAAAGGTAGGTCCCCGCGTTCTGAGACACCTTTGTTGAGGCCACCGACTGCCGCGCCGCTGTGGCCAGATGCCCGGCGGGAAGAGTTGCAGTACGCGCACGTTCGCCCTTTGGGTCGAGCTCCGGATTTCCGGGGCCTTTTCCGGCGCTGTCGAACCGGACTTGAATGGCTTTGTTGACCGCACGGTTCTCCACGTTGATATCCTTACGCGTGCCATCAACGCCGAAATGCACGATGGCATCTGGCTGGACTTCACGGCGCAGCGCATCCGTAACGCTTGAGCGGGCCTCCCATGTCGTCGGCAGGACATCAAAGTGATAGGCGACGCCGTGCTGATGCACACCGAGCCGCTTCGGGAGCCGCTTCATAAGGAGTTGCGTCGGATTGACAGGGGCCCCCGGAAAGGGGGTGAAACCGGTTACAAGTATCGTTTTTTGAGTATTTTTCATAAGTCAATCAATCGTTTAAGCCCATGAGGGAGGATAGTTCATCAACCGCTACGGACACGGCGGTCGTGCCGTCGCGCACATCTGCTTCCAAGGTCTTCAGCCGGTTGGCGGTCTTCTGATTTGTTTTCAGAGATTCCATCAGGCGTTGTTGCAGTGTATCCCACATCCACGAGACTTGCTGGTCTGCACGGCGTTTTTGCCATTCCCCGCTTGCGGTCATGCGCTCGCGGTAAACCGTTATCTGCTCCCACATATGGTCCAGACCTTCATTGGCAAGTCCGGAGATCGTGATCACAGGCGGGCTCCAAGTCGGCGTTTTCGGAGCAAGAATATGCAATGCGGCGCGGTAGTTCGAGGCTGCAGCTCTTGCCCTCGTGGCACCATCGCCATCGGCCTTGTTCACGGCAATCATATCTGCGATTTCCAGGACGCCCTTCTTGATGCCTTGGAGCTCGTCGCCAGCTCCAGGCAACATCAGCACAAGAAAGAAATCGACCATATCGGCGACCGTTGTCTCCGACTGCCCGATGCCAACGGTTTCGACGAGAATGACATCGAATCCGGCGGCCTCACAGAGCAGCATCGTCTCCCGTGTTTTGGCGGCAACACCGCCCAAAGTGCCAGCGGACGGCGACGGCCGGATGAAGGCATTCCGGTCGACAGCCAGCCGGGCCATCCGCGTCTTGTCGCCGAGAATAGACCCCCCAGTGCGTGTGGACGACGGGTCGACTGCCAGAACCGCGACCTTGTGGCCGGCCGCTGTAAGATTGGATCCGAAGGTGTCGATCGTGGTCGATTTCCCGGCGCCTGGAACACCGGTGATGCCGACGCGAAGCGCCTTGCCAGTCCGCGGAAGGACTTCCTGCACCAGCTCCCGGGCGATCTTGCGATGTTCCGGCTTTTTGGATTCAACAAGCGTGATTGCGCGGGCAAGCGCGGCCCGGTTGCCTGATATCAATTGTCCGGCAAGGTGCCTCGGATCGGGTAAGGTCCTGTGTGTCATAGGACCATGGCTTTACGCCAAGAATCAGCAAAGGTCACCAGCAACGTTTGGAGGAGGAATGCTCGTTACAAAGGCTGCGGCATTCCTCAAACCAGTTCCTCTAGGGTCGGGACCTAGGTCTTTGGTGTCCACAGAATGCGCTGCAATTGCGCGTCAAAGAGTTCCTGGGCTGGTGGTAGCACGTCGAACGGACCGGTGTATCCCGGTATGGCGTAAACCAGTTCGACATTGGGATGGCCGGTCGACTCGCAGATCGCCATACCCCGCCACAAGTTGCGCCCAATGCGGCAATCAGCGCGCGCGGTGCCGATCTCAGCGAAGGTCATTCCGATGCGTTCGCCATTGGGGCCTTGCAAATGGTGGGTGACGCCATGAACGGTGCGCACCTTGCCATTTTGTCCTTTGAACACCTGCAAGACCTGAAAGCCGTCGGTGTTAAACGCGGCCAATGCCCATTCTGTGTTGTTTTCAACGGCGGTTTGAATGCCCTCGGTGGTAAAGCCGGGAAGGGAGGCCTCAATTGCCTTGGGTGCATAGGCGGTTTCTGCGGTGATGCCGCCAACCCGGTCTTCGGTGATTTGCAACAGGGTGACATTGGATGTCCGGAACGCAGCTTCCGGTGCCGCAAGGTCAGCAGACGGTGTACAGGCTGTGGTCAAAAAAGCGGAAATCAGAAGGAACGCAACAATCGGCGAACGCATAAACAAGATACTCCATCGGCCATGGGAACAGGCAAATTCACGACGCGGGTTTTAGCACCACCAATGGGCTCAAGGAAACCATGTGCTCGTTAGTTTTAACACTCTTCACAGGGCATTTTATCTCAATCGCCCAAACCGTCAGACTGGTCCCCTCAACTCAGGTTTCGTCCTTCTTGATCCACTTGGGCGTCGATGGCGGAGAATAGCGTTCAAACAGCGCAATGAGGTCTTCTGGCGCGCCCGCGATCTGCGCCATGTTCCGCATTTCTTTCTTAGTAAAGCCTTCCTGTGTCTGATGATCGAGGAAGGCAATCAGGTGGTCGTAGTAGCCATTGATGTTGAGAAATCCGCAGGGTTTTTGATGATAGCCGAGCTGGCCCCAGGTCCAGACTTCAAAGATTTCTTCCAACGTCCCCACACCGCCAGGTAGGGCGATGAAGCCGTCCGACAGGTCCGCCATCATGGCCTTGCGCTCATGCATGGATTTGACGAGGTGCAGTTCGGTCAGACCTTGGTGCTCGATTTCCTTTTCCTTTAGCGAGTGTGGAAGAACTCCGATCACCTCGCCGCCAGCTTCCAGAGCTGCATCGGCAACACGTCCCATCAAGCCAACACGCGCCCCGCCATAGACCAACCGCATGCCTTTTTCGGCAATGGCCTTACCGGTTGCTTTTGCCGCGTCAGCGTAGTCTTCCAGCGCGCCGTAACTTGACCCGCAGAACACGCAAATCGATTTCATGGTTTTCTCCGAACTGGGAAATCCGGCCGCCACCTAGCGGCCGGAGACTTGAGCTCAACTTCAGTCCTTCGCAAGCTCATCGAGAACCCGCGCCCACGAGCGGATGCCCTTGTGGAAGCTCTTGAGGTTGTATTTTTCGTTCGGCGAGTGGATCTGGTCGTCCTCAAGCCCGAACCCGATCAGTAAGGAATCCATGCCGAGCATCCGCTTGAAATCACCAACAATCGGAATGGAGCCGCCCATACCGGTGAGCGCTGCGTCCTTGCCCCACTCATCTTTCAAGGCCTTCTTGCCTTTCTCCAAAACCGGCATGGCGAAATCGAGCCGGAGCGCCGGGCTGCCGTCCTTGGAGATGAATTCGACCGAACAGTCTGCCGGGATCTTGGAGCGGACATAGGCACGGAACGCGTCCTGGATCTTTTCCGGGTCCTGATCGCCGACCAGGCGGAATGTGAATTTGGCATGGGCTTCGGCCGGAATGACGGTCTTCGTACCAGCGCCCTGGTAGCCGCCCCACATGCCGTTGACCTCACAGGTCGGGCGGGTCCACAGGTGCTCCAGCGGGGTGCGGTCGTTTTCGCCGCGCGGGTATTTCAGGCCGACATCGCCGAGGAACTCCTCGACATCAAAGCCGAGCTTGTCCCACATCGCCGTGACCTCTTCCGGCATGTCGATGACGCCTTCATAAAAGCCCGGCAACGTGATCTTGCCGTTCTCGTCGTGAAGTCCTGCAATGATGTTGGCAACGATGTGGTTCGGGTTCTGCGCCGACCCGCCATAAGACCCGGAGTGCAGGTCCCGGCTGGCGGCCTTGACGATGATTTCGTCGCCGACCATGCCGCGCAGCATGACGGAAATCGCCGGAGTGTCGGCGTCCCATTGACCCGTGTCGCACACCAGCGCCATGTCACAGGAAAGTTCGTCCTTGTTCGCTTCCAGGAACGGATGAAGGGACGGGGAGCCGGATTCTTCCTCGCCCTCGAACAGGATGGAGACATCGACCGGCAGATCTCCGGTTTCCGCGATGAAGGCGCGGGCCGCTTCAACAAAGGTCATCAGCTGGCCCTTGTCGTCGGCGGCACCGCGCGCAACGATGATCTTGGTCCCGTCTTCCTTGGTTTCGATCGCAGGGTCGAACGGATCCCGGTTCCAAAGGTTCAACGGATCGACCGGTTGGACATCGTAGTGGCCGTAAAACAGAACATGCGGACCAGGCTTACCGGATTTGCGATGTCCGACGACCATCGGATGGCCTTCCGTATCGCGGACGGAGGCCTCAATCCCAATGCCGGTCAATTCTTTCGCCAGCCACTCGGCAGCTTCCCGGCACGGGGCCTTGAATTCCGGGTCGGTGGAGATGGACTTGATTTTGAGGAGTTCAAACAGGCGATCGAGACTGTTGTCCAGGTCGGCATCAATGCGCGCCAATACCTTGTCGATGGAACTCATGACATGTCCTTAAATTATGAAACAGGATGTGAAAGGCCAGCTCGCAAGCGGCCTTGAGAAGGGCATAAAAGGCCACAAGATCGGGCGGGGCGCAATGCGTTTTCCTTAAGCGCTTGCCGCCGTTGCGGAAGTCTTCAGACCATTGCGGGCGGTGATCATCACCTCCACACGGGTCGGCCCGACAACATCCTCAAGCCGCCCCGACACCTTGTCTTTGAAAACGTCGACGTCATGGGCCTCGATGGGTTTCAGCGGATCAATGTAGATGGCGGCATAATGCATGCGCCCGGCTTGCAGCACCGCAACCCGATGCAGCTTGTAACCGTATTCTTTTGCAAGATCGCGGGCAACGCGGGATACCTTCGAGTAAGTCTTTCGTGGCGCGCTGGTGCCGGACAGGTCGGCCAGGGTGGAGCGGAACGAAGAGAGTGGCTGCCATATGATCACCAGGATCAGCAGCACCACAATCACCGCGTCACCAATCGGCACATAAGGTCCAAGAGGCGTACCTTGCAAGAAGGGTAGAGACAGGAGTGCAGCGCCAGTACCGACGCTCAAGGCGCCGTCAATGATGGCAGCCCGGGATTCGGTTTTCAGCACCGCGCTGCGCTGGCCGGTCTTGCGGTACGCCCGGTGATAATTGAAGGCAAGGGCAAGACAGATTGCGACAATGACCACCGAGTAGATGACAATCGGACCGAAGACCAGCTCCGGCACGTCGCCACCAGTGAAAAACGTCCAGATCTTGGTGCCCGAGACAAAGCCTGCAAACACCAGGATGCCGATCAGAATGAGACTGCGGAAGGTGACATAGAGCACCTCATCGAAGTCATGGCCCCACGGACGGCTGCGGGTGGCGGGAAGGCCGACCCGCGCGCCGATCCGTGCAGCTGCAATCGCTGAAACGAAATTTACGGCCGAATATAACCCATCGACGAGCATCGCGTCCGAACGGGACAGCCAGGAGGCCAGAATGCCGGCAAAGGCCATGAACAGGTTCGACCAATTCCCGACGGTCAAGGCACGCTGCTCAATCAGCAGTTCCGGGGACGCCATCGCCGTTTCTCCGTTCTTATCAATTGCCGCGTTTCAAGGATCCCATCAGACCACGCACGAGGGCGCGGCCGAGAGATGTGCCAAAGCTGCGGGCAGCTGATTTCAAACCGGCTTCGAAAGCCGTGTCTCGCTGGCTGCGCCGCTGCGTCCGCCGCTGGCGGCTCTGCCGGCGCGGACGGTCGTCACGTCCAAAATCCGGTAATTGAAAACCCGAACGCGTGCGGCGTGGTTCGCCGTGCTTTTCTGCAAACTTGTCGTCCTTTTCCGCCTGTCTTTGTTCCATCCGCTGGGTCTCTTCGGCGCGGTTCATCAGGACTTCATAGGCTGACACCCGGTCTCTTTGCCGCTCATAGAGCCCGAAGACGGGACTGGACTGGATCAGGGTCCTTCGTTCCGCCTGGTTGACCGGCCCCAATTGCGAACAGGGCGGACGGATCAGCGTGCGCTGAACGATGGAGGGAATGCCTTTGCCTTCCAGCGTCGA
>CALDSI010000404.1 GCA_937911395.1 uncultured Labrenzia sp. | reverse complement strand
CCCCATCCGACATGATGGACGGTCGGATCGGTGCCATCCGGCAGGCACTCGACACTCAGGATTACCGCGGCACGCAGATCATGGCGTATTCCGCCAAGTATGCCTCCGCATTCTACGGCCCGTTCCGCGACGCGGTCGGCTCGTCCGGAACCTTGAAGGGCGACAAACGCACCTATCAGATGGATCCGGCCAACACCGACGAAGCCCTGCGCGAGGCAGAGCTCGACATCACCGAAGGCGCCGACATGATCATGGTCAAACCCGGCATGCCGTATCTGGACATTGTCCGCAGGCTGAAAGACGAGTTCCAGGTACCGACCTACGCCTATCAAGTGTCCGGCGAATTCGCGATGATCAAGGCAGCGAGCGGCAACGGCTGGCTCGACGGCGACCGCGCCATGATGGAGAGCCTTCTCGCCTTCAAACGCGCCGGCGCCGACGGCATTCTCACCTACTTCGCGCCCACCGTTGCCAAGATGCTGGCGGGCCGAGACTGAGATCTGCTATCCCCAGAATGCCGCCCCGGCCGCCGAGCCGGGGCCCATTTGGAAAAGTTTCTGCAATGGATGGGTGGTCCCGGATCAAGTCCGGGACAGCGCTTCAACACTCAAGCAACGCGCCTGCCCTCACGCGGTCATCCTCGGGCTTGACCCGAAGATCCATTCCGTTCCCTTTCAAAACACCACTGCCTTGTTTGTGGCACAGCTTCGGCATCGACTGCCTCCCCGATCGTGTCGGGGACAGGCTTTTCAAGCGGGGCAATGACGAAGGTGAATGTGGCAATGGCCTCCCCGTTCTCTTAAGGGTCATCAATGCAATGAGTTGATTGTTTAGATGTCCAAGACAAGCATTTGCGTTTCCCAATTCCGATCCCCATATCCAAGTCATCACGAATTGGAGAGCCTATTTCATGTCCGCCGACACATCGTCCCCATCCTCCAGGCAAGACGCATTTGATCCGCTCCTGCAACCGGAGCTGTTTGAGGGCGTGCGCAGCCGCCGGATTTTCGCTTTCATCATCGATGCGTTCGTGATCACCCTGCTGACACTTGGAGCGGGCATTCTCGTGTTCATTCTCGGGGTTTTCACCCTGGGCCTCGGCTTTCTCCTTTACGCAATCCTGCCGGTGTCCGTTGCGCTGCTCTATGCCGCCTTTACGCTGGGCGGACCGAGCGCCTCCACGATCGGCATGCGCGCGATGGGTCTTGAGATGCGGCTTTGGTATGGCGCAAAACCCTACCCGCTGCTGGCCGCCGTGCACCTGTTGCTGTTCTGGTTTTCCATCTCCCTGCTTACGCCTTTCGTGCTGCTCGTGTCCCTGTTCTCCGACCGCAAGCGCCTGCTGCATGACCTGATCCTGGGCACTGTGGTGATCAATTCGGCCTACCACCGGGCCTACACCAGCGAGCATTCCGCCGCTGCGTGATTTCTTGCTCAGAGAAAAATGATCTTATTTCAACGCTCTGCATGAAATATGAGCAGCGTTCCAGGTGTGAATACGAAAGGTGAGCCCTTTCAAAGCCTCAGGCGGCTGGTCTAAACTGCAAAAGGATATGGGCAGTTAGGATCTAGGCGGGTGAATGCTCTCAGTTGATATCGCGATGGCGTTGACCTTTGTGGTCCTGACCGCCACCGTCGTCTTGTATGCGCTTGAGCGTTACCCGATCGAAACGGTCGCGCTCGGATCCGTCACCACCTTTATCGTAATATTCTCGCTGATACCGGTCTTTCACAGCGACGGATCGCGCGTTGCAACGGGTGATTTTCTGGAAGGGTTTGCCAATCCGGCCCTCATCACCGTCATCTGCCTGCTTGTTATTGGTCAGGGCCTCTTCCAGACAGATGCACTGGAAGGACCGGCCAAGGCCATCGTCCGCTGGACCCGCGGTCGGTCAAAATGGGCAACCGCCCCAATCCTGCTGGCCGTCGCCGTCCTCAGCGCGTTTTTGAACAATACGCCTGTAGTTGTCATGTTCCTGCCGATCCTGACGGCCGTCGCTGCAACGGCCGGACAATCGGCCTCACGGGTTCTGATGCCCCTCTCCTTCATCGCAATTTTGGGCGGCATGACTACCCTGATTGGGTCTTCGACCAACCTGCTGGTGGCCAATTACGCGGCGCAGTCCTCGGATCTGAAGCTGACCTTCTTCAGCTTCACCCCAATCGGGATCATGGTGGCTGGAGCAGGGATCCTCTATGATTTGTACGTCATGCCGCACCAGATGCGCAATCGCAAAACCATGGCCGAAGAGTTTCAAGCCCACTCCG
>CALDSI010000403.1 GCA_937911395.1 uncultured Labrenzia sp. | reverse complement strand
CGACGATCGAAGCGGCGCGGGCAGGGGAAGCCGGCAAGGGCTTTGCGGTTGTTGCTGCCGAGGTCAAACAATTGGCTGATCAGACATCGAAAGCGACGGAAGAGATTGCGATTCAGATTGAAGCCATCCAGGGGTCGTCCGGTCACGCTGTGCAAGCCATTGAGGATGTCAGCAAAATTATCTCCGACATGGAAAACCTTGCATCGTCGGTTGCAGACTCCGTTCAACATCAGGATCAAGCGGTCCGAGAGATTTCCGACAACGTTTCCAGCGCATCTCAGCGGTCTGATGAAGCCGCAGATCGCATGACCAGCGTTGGATCCGCTGCTGAACTTGCCCGAACCAACGGCGCCGAGGTCGATAAACTGGCGCAATCCCTGTCTCAGCAAGGTGGGCTGATCCGTCAGGAAATCGCGACATTCCTGCAAGGTGTTCGCAGCGCCTAACGCGTAGGTCTGAGGTTTCAAAAGCCGCTTTGCCAACCGGGACTTATTGCCCCGCTGGCGGGCGGCTTTTCTTCGTGCTAGGGACGAGGCTGATTGCACGAAGAAGGTGAAACGGGATGCAGGAAGAGATCGTCATAGTCGGGGCTGGCCAAGCTGGCGCCCAGGTCGCTCAATCGCTTCGTCAAGGTGGTTTTGAAGGCGCGTTGCGGCTCATCGGCGACGAAGCTCATCCACCTTATCAACGCCCGCCGCTGTCCAAAAAATTCCTGGCTGGTGAAATTGGAGCCGAGGGGCTTTGGCTCCGGCCGCCAGCGTTCTACACGACCAACACCATCGACCACATTCCAAACACAAGTGTCGTCGGCATCGACCGGTCGGCAAAACGTGTTCTACTGGAAAACGGCGACACCATATCCTATGGCAAACTGGTCCTTGCGACCGGAACCAAAGCGCGTCTCCTTCCAATCAAGGGCTCTGATAAAGACGGTGTGGTCACATTGCGCTCCATTGGCGATGTTGATGCGATCCGTGAACGTTTGTCCAAGAGCCGCGCACTGGTCATCATCGGTGCCGGTTACATCGGTCTGGAGGTTGCTGCAGTGGCCCGCGCGCTCGGCAAGGACGTCTGCGTGATTGAAGCTCAGGACCGGCCGATGAAGCGGGTCGTGAGTGAAACTGTTTCGGACTTTTTCGCGAAACTGCATTCTGATAATGGCGTTCAATTGCGTTTGAACACAGGCATTGAGGCGCTTGAAGGCGGGGAGGCGGTCGAATCCGTCAAGCTGAAAAATGGAGACAGTGTCCCGGCCGACCTTGTGCTTGTCGCTGTTGGCGCCGAGCCAAATGATCAACTGGCCGCTGATGCGGGGCTGGATACAGACAACGGTGTTCTTGTTGATGGTGCAGCTCAGACAAGCGATCCGGACATATATGCCGTTGGCGATTGCACCCGGTTTTATTCTGGGCGGTATTCAAGATCTGTTCGTATGGAGAGTGTTCAGAATGCCATCGATCAGGCTAAAATCGCAGCGCATGCGCTGCTGGGGCAAGACGTTGATTATGATCCGTTGCCGTGGTTCTGGTCGGATCAGTACGAGATCAAGCTGCAGATCGCGGGCCTGGTTGAAGGTTATGACAAGACAATTGTTGTCGGCGATCCCGCTGCCAAAAAGTTCTACGTTGCGTATCTGAAAGAGAATGCACTTATTGCAGTCGACAGCATCAATTCACCGCGCTCGCACATGATGGCGCGCCGGGTGATTGGCGAAACTTGGAGAGACGACCTCCTTCCGGAAGCCTAGAGCATCGGGCGTTTTGATTGAACCGCCAAAAGATGCTCGACCACTTAAGAGCGATCAGCTTTGGGCGTGAAATCGATCCCGATTTACCGCCCGCTGATCTAGACAATCAGCTGACAATTTCGGGAGCGGCAACGTTTCAAACCCTTGGCGCTCCCGCAATGACATCTGGCGTCACCTGCCTAGTGCTGCCTATTCTGTGCCCGCATTCTGCAGAATGAGGCGGATGGTTTCTTTTGGTATTTCCAGATGCACCATGTGACCAACCCGCTCAAAGATGTGCGTGGCAACAATGCCAGGCAGCTTGTGCGCCTGCCGTGTTGGCAGAACGCGGTCCTGAGTTCCCCAAAGCACCTTGATCGGCATTGGAAGCGCGGCCATGTCGTCGCGCGGTAAGGTTTTTTGCACGGAGCCATCGATGATATCGTCGGCGATCGCCGATAGAGTCGCCGCGCCCCCTGGCCGGGCCCGGCTTTCTGCCGCGGTTTTTGCGAGGAACTTGGGAAGCTTGAATTCCCAGCCGAAGAACTGCTCCAGAAGCACCTCCATTTCCGCGGTTTCGGACGCAACCGCATAGCGCCGCAAAAGCCGATGGTTGATTTCCGGCCCAAATCCACCGGGCGCCAAAAGCGTTAGGCTGGCAACCAGCTCCGGTGCACGCAGGGCAACCAGTGCGGCAACGGCACCACCCATGGAATGGCCAACCAGATGCACTCGTTTCAATTCCATTGCTTCAAGGGATTGTGTGACGGCTTTTGCCGAAATCCCAGCGTGGCCGACCTTGGGCCAATCCAACGCTTCGCCGTGACCGGGCAGATCAAACGCCAGAGAGCGTTTGCGGCTGGCGAGACCTGTTTGGATATTCTGCCACGTTTGGCGGTCTCCTCCAAAGCCGTGCAGCAGGATGACAGGTGCTCCATCATCTCCGGTCTCGCAGACTTGTTCGCGAAAGGGCAGGGTCGAGCGGGAATTCGGACGAAGGTCTGTCATGGGTATCCGTTTGGTATCAAGAATTTGGGATCAGGAGCGTGGTGAGCCGTGAACGGGCAGAGGTTCCAACGCAAAGAGGGGTTGGCGGTCGGTAAAGCCGTCCAGTTCATAGGCTCCCGCATTTTGTGCGCGATCGCCTGCAAATTCAGCGATTTCACCTGTCATGAGAACGTCGGACTTGATCCGCTTGGTCAGATCTTCAATCCTGGCGGCGGCGTGACCCGTTTGCCCAATAACCGAGATGGTCAGCCGGTTTGCAACGCCAATGTTGCCGAACATGACACGGCCGGTCGAAAGAGCGATGCCGGCGTTCATTGTGTGTCCGGTAGAGACGGTTTTGTTGATGTCATGCAGCCGCCGCCGGGTCTCATCAGCCGCCGTAATGGCTCTTCGGACCGCTTCTGAAAGTGATCCTTTTTGCGTCGGGAAGACACCCAGAACTGCATCTCCGATAAAGTCGAGGACTTCGCCGCCCTGCTGGAGGACCGCGCCGGCGGTTGCTTCAAAATATGTGTTCAGCCACTTGAGATATTCTTCAGGGCCCAGGGCGTCAGCAATTGCCGTGGAATTGCGCATGTCACTGTAATAAATCACCGCGTCGATGGTTTCACCATCTCCATGGCGGATTTGTCCATTCAGTACTTTGGTTCCTGCAATGCTGCCGAGGTATGTTTCGGCAATGATCTTTGTGATGTGGCCTTGAAGCACGGCTCTTGCGGCGAGGGCGAGCCGTTTCTGGATGTAGTGTATCGCGTTGAGGGCCTCTTCGGAAAACCCGTCTACTTCCCGTGTTGCCCAGCTTAGGATGATTCCGGTGTTTGGATACTCACCTTTGATCGCAGGTATCTCCATGTGGGTCGGGATGACCAGGTAATCCGTGTATCCCTCCGAGGCCAGACGGTTCAGGAGCGGAAATTCGGTCTGTGAATTGGCGTTGGTCAGGCGCCGGCGCAGCATCGGTTCTTCGTTGATCAAAACCGCTCGAATGGGGCTTTGCAGCCAATCTTCGGTGTCTTCTTCGGAGTGCTCGATCTTTTCATGGTAGACCTCGCCACCGTTTTCCCAAAAGGCGATTTCCGCCTCAATCATGGGGTGAAGCGTAGACCAGACAAGAATTGCGCGATCGACCGGAACGTGGCATTGGCGCAAGCGTTCACACATCTCGGCAAAAAGGGTGGTCATATCCGGGTTGCCGAGTGCCTCGCCGATCAGCCAATCCTCGATGCCATCGATTTCCATCATGTCGATCATACGGGGAGGTTAGACCCTTTTCTTGCTTGTGCCATCAGGCTTTCTAATCGGTGCGTTCATCGTCTACAGACGTGGCGACGCTTCCCGGCGGTACAATGATCCAATTGATCGTGAGGTCCGGAAAGGTGCCATAAGAGTGGAACGGCAGGGTGTGTTGGCCCCGGCGGCTGGCGTTTGGATAGAGTTCCATAATCCGGCCAGCAGGTCCTGAGTTCTCGCCGCGCCAAAGGATCATCACACCCTTTTTCTGGACATCATCCAAGTCGATCCACGGGCTCAATGTTGTGTTGTGCTCCAAGAACATTGAAGGTCGCGATGCGGCGTGAAGGGTTACATTGGCTGTGGTCCACTCATCTCCGGCGACATACGCCAGTTGCGTACCTGTTTCCTTTTCCCAGACATCAGACAGGAATTCCGCGGTTGCCTTGCCCGGATAATGAATGCGGGATTGTTTGGTCTTCCAGAGGGGCTCCAGAACAGCTTGCCCAAAGAGGACGCCCAGAAAAATGGCCTGGATGATAATAGCGCCTGCGAACGCCCGTGTGGGCGCAGACCAAAAAGCTGGAAGATGAAAATATCGAACTGCCACCAACCCGGACAGGACGAACAGTGGCGTGCCCCACATGTGCTTGAATTCACTGCCGGTCACGGCAGAGGCCAGAAGCACCACGGCAAGAGGTACAAAAGCGAACCAGACAAGGAATCTGTCACTTTCCGGCGCAATTTCATCGCTTTGTTTTGAGGTCCATGACGGTCCCAAAGACTTCAGCGTTTGCCAGCTAAGGCCTAGCAACGCGACTATGAAAAGCCCGGCGTGATTGGCGACCTGTGCCAAAAGGAAGTTTATCGGATTATAGACGTGGTCGAACAGTGAGCCTGCTGCATTGCTTCGGCCAATGGCATAGCGGAAAGTCAGGAAGTCTGTCTCATAGAGCCAATATAGATGGGGCCCCACCACGAAAAGGAACGAAAGTGTGCAAATCCAAGGCCCAGTGGTTGCGAGATATCTGCGGCCATCAGCGTAAACAAGAGCGTATAGGCCGATTGTGCCGATCAACAGGAAGACAAAGTATTTGGTGTAGAAGCCAATTGCGGCGAGTGCTCCCAACAGGATCCAGTATCGGACTGCGCCTGAGTTCAACGCGCGCAAGAAGAGATAGATCATTCCAGCCCAGATCGGGATCTGGAGGATGTTTGGATTAAACTCTGGTACGGGGAGGGTGAAGTAATACGTTACGCTGGTAAGCACAATTGCCCAGAACCGTTGTTGTTCTGAGAAGCCAAGCTCTTTTCCTATCAACCAGACGAACCAGTATCCGATGCCTATGCTGATTGCGCTCAGCCAATAGGCTCCATAGGCGTGTCCACCAGTCAGGTGATAGCTCAGTTCAAGCAGCCAAGCCTGCATAGGAGGGTGTTTGGTATAGCCGAGTTGAATATCTCTGCCCCACGCAAATCCTTCAACGACATCCAGCGGCGGATTGGGGAAGCTCAAGGTTGGAACCAGTGCAGAAAGAAGACATAGAAGCCCTCCATACAGAAGCGCAGCGCGGCTGGCGTTCATCAATTACTCCAGTCCAATCACGGATCAACTTCGGGGTGCGAAAAAGCCCAGAAGCGGGTGGCAATGAATGTAAGGGATGGAACAAATGCGATCGAAACCATCAAACCGAGCAGATCCGGCCAGGGCGTAAGGTTCAACCAAAGAGCCAATACGCTTGAGTTGAGCGCGAAGCCTGATGCCGCGATCAATAGGAACCTCAGCATTGCCTTCAATGCGGTCTTTTCTTGGCGGAGGTGCGAAAAACTCCAGTAAAAGTGACCTGAAAAGGAAACGCCAAACGCAAACAGAAAGCCTGCAAAATTCGCCAGCATTGGCGGAAGAAGTCCGCTTTCCAGAAGAAAGCCGGCAACTCCGGCATGGGTCATGGTTGCAACAACGCCAACAACCGCAAATTTCCCGGCAGCATTGGCTTCTGTTTTTATTGTTTGACGCTTGCGGTCAGTGATCATGATCATCTTGCTGATGGGTTTTCAAAGGGGTGCTTTCAATGACATCCTGCAGCAGGTAGACCGGCCGTTGCTTCGATTCATTGAACAGCCGTGTGACGTACTCGCCGATCATTCCGATTGAGAGCAGCTGGATGCCTGAGAAGAGCAGCACTGCAACCATGAGGGAAGTATAGCCCGGAACGTCGATGCCGAAGATCATCACTCTCACGGTTAGATAGATGGCATAGGCGAAGGCGAGGATTGACACCAGAGCGCCGCCGTAAAACCACATCCGTAACGGCATCGTTGTAAAGCCCGTGATGCCGTCGAGCGCGAAGTTCCAGAGCTTCCAGTAATTAAACTTACCGTCACCTGCCTTCCGCGGGGGGCGTTCATAAGGAACCGCCATGGAAGGAAAACCTACCCAGGCAAAAAGCCCTTTCATGAAACGGTTGCGTTCCGGCAACTGAAGCAGAGCGTCAATGACTGCCCGGTCGATCAGGCGGAAATCACCAGCGTTCGGTGGCATGTCAATGTTCGAAAGCTTGTTGAAGACCTTGTAGAACATGCCTGCAGTTGACCGCTTCATCAGTGTGTCTGATGTTCGGTCTACCCGCAGGCCATAAACAACGTCATAGCCGGCCCGCCAGCCGTCAATCATTTGGTGGATCAATTCGGGTGGGTCTTGAAGATCTGCATCAATGATGACGCCGATGTCGCCTTTGGCCGCCTCCAAACCGGCAGAAAGGGCGGCCTCCTTGCCGAAGTTCCGAGAAAGGCCGAGCAACCGCCCCGGTAAGCCGTTGGCAAGCCTATCCGTCAGGATGTCGGCCGTTGCATCGCGGCTGCCATCGTCGATGAAGACGTATTCGTATTGCAGCCCTGTCTCCTCAAGAACGCGTCTGGTCTCTTCCAGAAAGTGACCGATGACGTCTTCCTCGTTGTAGACGGGGACTATAACACTGATCATCGGATTATCCGTTCGGAGTTCTTTCCGACGGGAAACGTAGATTCTTGGGGCTTGTTTTGGCTGCATTGCTATGACGGCTGTTTAGATCTTCGCGGCAACCTGCCGGAAAAGACCGAGAAACACCAGCCTTTAGAAAACTGCAGAGCCAATTTTGTGTGGTGGCGTTGTTTCAGCGCTCCAGAGCAAAAAGCCGGCGCTTATGTTGGAGCGCCGGCTTTTGCTGATCGAAATAACTGCGTGCGGTCAGACGAGTGCTCCGTGACAGTGCTTGTATTTCTTGCCAGACCCGCATGGGCAAGCTTCGTTACGGCCAACTTTTCCCCAAGTTGCAGGATTGTTTGGATCGCGCTCCCGACTGGCTTGGGGTTGAGCGTTCGGCTGCGCCATTTCGTCTTCGCCGGTCATCGGGTTGATGTGATGCTCATGCATCTCCGGCATCTGGGGCATTTCCGGCGGCTGTTCGGTCACCAACTCAACGCGAAGCAGTTGAGCTGTCGTGATTTGGCGCAGTTGCGCAAGCATTGACTCAAATAGGGTGAAGGATTCGGTCTTGTATTCCTGCAAAGGATCGCGTTGACCGTATCCGCGGAACCCGACAACGGAGCGCAGATGGTCGAGGTTGGCCAAATGCTCCCGCCACAAATTATCAAGCGTTTGAAGCAGGATTGCCTTTTCGACCCGGCGCATGACTTCCGGCGTATACTTGGCCACTTTTTGAGCCATGGCCTCGTCAGCCGTCCGTGTCAGCCGTTCCTTGACCTCTTCATCCGCAATACCTTCTTCGGCGGCCCAGTCCTTTATCGGCAAATCAAGGTTCAGGTACTTGCGGACTTCCTCTTGAAGTCCTTCGGTATCCCATTGTTCTGGATAAGCACGTTCTGGAATGTGGCTCGCGACCAGGTCGTCGATCACGTCGTGCCGCATGTCCGTCACAGCGTCCTGAATCGCGTCGCTGTCCATCAGGTCGATACGTTGATCGAAGACGACCTTGCGCTGGTCGTTCATAACGTCGTCGAACTTCAGGAGATTTTTACGGATATCGAAGTTTCGCGCCTCGACCTTCTGCTGCGCCTTTTCGAGAGCTTTGTTGATCCACGGATGGATGATCGCTTCGCCTTCTTCCAAGCCCAGCTTCTGCAGCATTGAGTCCATGCGCTCGGAGCCAAATATCCGCATCAGATCATCGTCAAGCGACAGGAAGAACTTGGAGTGGCCCGGATCGCCCTGACGACCGGAGCGACCACGCAGCTGGTTATCGATACGGCGGCTTTCATGTCGTTCGGTGCCGATCACGTAAAGGCCGCCGGCTTTGAGTGCTTCTTGCTTGAGTTCTTCAACCTCAGCACGGATGGCAGCTTCCTTCGCAGTGCGCTCTTTCCCATCCGGCATATCGCCGAGGGTCATTTCGATCTGCATGTCTGCGTTACCGCCGAGCTGAATATCCGTACCACGGCCGGCCATGTTGGTTGCGATCGTGACAGCGCCTGGCAAACCAGCCTGAGCAACAATAAACGCTTCCTGCTCGTGGTAGCGCGCGTTCAAAACGGCAAAGACCTTGGACTTTCCATCGTCCTTCTTCTGCGCGGCGGCAAAGGCTGCCGGATCGCTCAAATCGATCTGCTTGTAGCCATGTTGTTTCAAAAGCTCGGCCAGGATTTCCGACTTTTCGATGGAGGTCGTCCCCACCAGGATCGGCTGCCGGCGTTCCTTGCACTCATCAATCAGTTTGACGATCGCGTTGAATTTTTCCTGGAAGGTCCGGTAGACCTCATCGTCATCGTCAATCCGCTGAACTGAAACGTTTGTCGGAATTTCAACGACTTCCAGCTTATAAATATCGGCGAATTCGTCGGCTTCCGTTGAAGCGGTGCCGGTCATGCCGGCAAGCTTACCGTACATGCGGAAATAGTTCTGGAATGTGATCGATGCGAGCGTTTGGTTCTCAGGTTGGATGCGTACCTTCTCGCGTGCTTCCAGTGCCTGATGGAGGCCTTCAGAGAACCGGCGGCCTGGCATCATGCGGCCGGTAAACTCATCGATGATGACCACTTCGCCATTGCGGACAATGTAGTCTTTGTCCCGCTGGAAGAGTTTGTGAGCTTTCAGAGCTTGTTGCAGATGGTGAACGATCGATACGTTTTCCACGTCATACAGCGAATCGCCCTTAAGAAGATCTGCCTCTGCGAGCAGGCCCTCGAGTTTCTCGTTGCCCGCTTCGGTGAATGTCGCTGACCGCGCCTTTTCATCGAGCTCGTAATCTTCCTCCGTGAGGTTCGGAATGAAGGCGTCAACGGTGTTGTAGAACTCGGAGCGGTCTTCTAGGGGACCGGAGATTATCAATGGTGTCCGGGCTTCATCGATCAGAATTGAATCGACCTCATCGACAATTGCGAAGGCATGTCCACGTTGCACCATTGAGACGCGGTCATGTTTCATGTTGTCGCGAAGATAATCGAAGCCGAATTCGTTGTTCGTTCCGTAGGTAACGTCAGCGGCATAGGCTGCGCGGCGCTCTTCATCCGACAGGCCATGTGTGATGCAGCCAACAGACAGTCCCAAGAACTTGTAAACCTGTCCCATCCACTCGCTGTCGCGCTGGGCAAGGTAGTCGTTCACGGTGACGACGTGCACACCTTCTCCTAATAGGGCGTTTAGGTAGACAGGTGCCGTCGCCACAAGGGTCTTACCTTCACCCGTTCGCATTTCCGCGATTTGACCGGAGTTCAGCACCATGCCGCCGATCAGCTGTACATCGTAGTGCCGCTGACCAAGCGCCCGTTTGGCCGCTTCGCGCACTGTTGCGAAAGCTGGCGCAAGGATGTCGTCCAATGACGCGCCGTTTTTCAGTTGTTCGCGGAATTTCTCCGTCTGGGCGCGAAGGTCCTCGTCCGACAAAGCCTGGATCTCAGTTTCCAGAGCGTTGATTTGCTCAACTCTCGCCCGGAATGACTTCACTTTCCGGTCATTTGAAGATCCGAATAACTTACGTGCTATTGCGCCGAGGCCAGCCATGTGGCGGTCCTTCCTTTACGGTCGGTGTCACTGGCAATCTGACACCTGCCCATGAAATCGTCTCAATTTGTTGTACACGTTGCACACGTAGCGCAGCGCGCTGGCCAACTCATGTGGCCGAAAAGATGCCATCCCAGCCTCGCAGCAGGGCCGCCCGAGAGATAAGAGGGGGGTGAATGCTTGTCAACGCTGCTGGAATAGGCAATGTACCCGAGCCCTCGTGTTCCGAGGGATTAAAGAGATATGTTCCCATAGGTAAAGGTTTTCTCATGCTCCGAATTTCGATGCGCAGGCCAGTCAAGGCTCTTGCCGTTTCCTTCATGGCGCTGACGCTCGGATCGGCTTCTTTGCCGGCGGCCGAACCGGACGATGTTGTTGCCAAGGTTGGCGATGCTGTCATCACGGAAGCCGATATTGCGTTTGCTGCCCAAGACTTGGGTCAAGAGCTCCAACGTTTCCCGCCGGCACAATGGCGCCAGTTGCTGCTCGACGTCATGATCGACATGGAGTTGCTGGCTTTGGCTGCGAAAAATGATGGCCTCGATCAGGATCCGGATTTCAAAAAACAGCTCGAGTTTCTTGAGCTGCGTGCCCTACGCAATGCCTACCTTGGTCAGAAGATCAATGCCGCCATTACCGATGCGGATGTAAAAACCGCCTACGACAAAGAATTCGCGGATTTTGAAGGCCCGGAAGAAATTAATGCCCGTCATATTCTGGTCGAGGACAAGGCTGCGGCGGAGGCTGTGATTATCGAACTGGATGGCGGTGCAGACTTTGCTGAGCTCGCCAAGGAAAAGTCCACAGGACCTTCAGGGCCGAATGGTGGCGATCTTGGCTTTTTTGCGAAAGGCCAAATGGTGCCGCCATTTGAGGAGGCAGCTTTTGCATTGGAGCCGGGCGCCTACACCAAAGAGCCAGTTGAAACCCAATTTGGATGGCACATCATCAAAGTGGAAGACAAGCGCCGGCAAGAAAAGCCTGCGTTGGAAACCGTTGAAGCAAACCTGCGTCAACAGCTTGCGCGGGAGCGTTACGAAGCGCGTATGATTGAGCTGAAAGACGAATTTGCCGTTGAGATTTTGGATGAGCAGCTAGCGAACGCAGAAGGCGAGACGCCCGCAGCTGAGTAAACAGCGCTTTCAGTGAGGAATACCCGGTGGCCTCGTGGCCGCCGGGTATTCATTTGCCTGCGAGGTCGTGTTCTTGAAAAAGCTTGCAGACCCGCTTGCCTCTGGCTAGGGACAACGACAGCTATTTCACGCAGTCTGGAGCCAATCCAATGTCGACAACCGTTTCACCTCTTGCGCCCAAATCCTATCCGGATATGCCGGAAATCGAGGGTGTAACTTTTGCGACAGCCGGTGCTGGGATCAAGTATTCCGGCCGGACGGACGTTTTGCTTGCATCGTTGTCTGAAGGGACCGCAGTTGCTGGCGTTTTCACAAAGTCTAAATGCTCATCCGCTCCAGTTGACTGGTGCAAGGGGATCCTGAATGAAGGGCATGCCCGGGCGCTGTTGGTCAATTCAGGAAATGCCAATGCGTTCACCGGAAAAAAGGGAAAAGCCGCGGTTGTCAGATCTGCTGAGATTGTTTCCAGCGCTATGTCCTGTCCCGAGAACGAAATATATCTGGCGTCGACCGGGGTGATCGGGGAGCCTCTTCCAGCTGAGAAGTTTGCAGGGGTTGCGGATAACTTGGTGGCAGCGCAAGGGCAGGCAAGCTGGCTGGATGCGGCCAAGGCCATTATGACAACGGATACCTATCCGAAACTTGCGACAGCTACCCTGGAGCTCGATGGCGAGACGGTGACGATCAACGGCATTGCCAAGGGTGCGGGCATGATCGCACCGGATATGGCGACGATGCTGTCGTTTATATTTACTGATGCGCCCATAGCGCCTGGTGTCCTACAGACAATTCTCGGGCAAAACACCGAGACTTCGTTCAATGCCATTACGGTCGACAGTGACACATCGACTTCTGACACCGTGCTGCTCTTTGCGACTGGTGCTGCGGAAAAACGGGGCGTGGAGGCTGTTTCTGAGATCGATGATCCCAGGACTGAAGTGATCCGGGCAGCGCTCGCAGACGTGATGACGGATCTGGCGCACCAAATCGTGAAGGACGGTGAAGGCGCGCGCAAGTTTGTTCAAATTTCTGTTGAAGGCGCGGAGAGTGACCAGTCGGCAAAGCGAATTGCCCTTTCGATTGCCAATTCCCCACTCGTGAAAACCGCCGTTGCTGGTGAAGACGCCAATTGGGGGCGGGTTGTTATGGCTGTTGGCAAAGCAGGGGAACCGGCCGATCGCGACCGGTTAGCGATTTGGTTTGGCGATGTTCGGGTCGCTGTTGAGGGCGAGCGCGATTTGGATTACAGCGAAGAGGATGTCTCCGCTGTAATGAAAGAAGAAACGATTCCGATCCGTGTAGATCTTGGCATCGGAACAGGC
>CALDSI010000402.1 GCA_937911395.1 uncultured Labrenzia sp. | reverse complement strand
GGGTTAAATCCGGCCGCGCCGAACTTCAGTGTGTGCTTAGCTTCCTTTGCGAAGCGCTTTTTGTAGGTGGACTCCGCCGCTCTGGCGAGGTTCGCCGCTGTCATCACACCGCCGAACGCACCTGCGGCCAAGAGCGTAGAGCTCATACCGTAAGTTCCTGCAATTTTGAAGAAATCTCGGCGTGAGACACCCTTTATGCGATCATAAATTCCCATGTATTCCTCCCATTTAGTGAATTAATGATACTTAAATTATCAAAAAAAGCTAGATTAGTATTGGTAACTTGCATAGAGATAATTGCATTCGATGGAGGGTTTTTTGAAAATGGAAGCAGATTTTGTGATCGTGGGCGCCGGTTCGGCGGGATGCGTGATCGCAAATCGGCTGAGTGCGAATCCGGACACCAAGGTCATCCTTCTGGAAGCGGGCGGCGCGGATCGAAACCCGTGGATCCACATTCCGGTCGGTTACTTCAAGACCATGCATAACCCCAGTGTCGACTGGTGTTACAAGACAGAGCCAGATCCAGGATTGAATGGCCGGCAACTTGACTGGCCGCGAGGGAAAGTGCTCGGAGGGTCTTCGTCTCTCAACGGCCTTCTCTATGTTCGCGGGCAACCGCAGGATTATGACCGCTGGCGTCAAATGGGGAACACAGGCTGGGGTTGGGACGATGTCCTCCCACTTTTCAAGCGTTCGGAAGATCAAGAGCGTGGCGCTGATGCATACCACGGGCAGGGCGGTCCGTTGTCGGTATCGGACATGCGCCTGCAAAGGTCCATTTGTGATGCCTGGGTGGAGGCAGCCCAGGCTGCAGGTTATCCTCTCAATCCCGACTACAATGGCGCGGAACAGGAAGGCGTGGGGTATTTTCAACTCACGACCCGGAATGGACGGCGATGCTCCTCTGCCGTTGCTTTCCTGAAGCCGGTCCAGTCGCGTTCGAACCTTCAGGTTGTGACACGAGCGGCAACGAAACGCATCCTTTTCGAGGGCGGGCGCGCAACAGGTGTGGTCTACCAGGACACTGAAGGGCGCGAGCATACTGTAAAGGCGGGCGCGGAAGTCATTCTGTCGGCGGGTGCAATCGGCTCTCCGCAGCTTTTGATGGTGTCGGGTATCGGAGAGGCCCAACACCTGCAAGACCACGGTATTGATATTGTTGCGGATCTGCCGGGCGTCGGCAAGAACTTGCAGGACCACCTACAGGCGCGCCTTGTCTTCAAGTGTAATGAGCCTACGCTGAACGACGAAGTGCGGAGTCTCCTCAACCAGGCACGTATCGCTTTGAAGTACGCGCTGTTCCGCGCCGGACCGATGACGATGGCCGCCAGCTTGGCGACGGGGTTCCTGCGCACAGGTGATCACGTTGATACGCCGGACATCCAGTTTCACGTTCAGCCTTGGTCAGCCGACAGTCCTGGAGAAGGCGTTCACCCATTTTCGGCCTTTACGATGTCGGTTTGTCAACTTCGCCCGGAAAGCCGGGGCGAAATCCGCCTCGCGTCGGCGGATGCAAGAGTGTATCCGAAAATACATCCAGGCTACCTGTCGACCGAGACCGATCGCCGGACGATCGTTGCCGGTATCAACATCGCCCGGCGCATCGCTCAGCATGCTCCGCTGAAGCACAAAATTTCAGAAGAATTCCGGCCGGACGCCTCGCTTGATATCAACAACTACGAAGCCACGCTCGACTGGGCGCGGAATAACTCGACGACAATCTATCATCCAACAGGCACCTGCAAGATGGGCAAAGGCGAAGGCGCCGTTGTCGATGAGCGACTGCGCGTTCACGGCATTGAGGGACTGCGTGTCGCTGACTGCTCGATTATGCCCGAAATCGTCTCGGGTAATACCAACGCTCCAGCAATCATGATCGGTGAGAAAGTGTCCGACATGATACTGGAAGACCAGAAAGTTGGCGCAATGTAGCGCCCCGAATTCCTATTCCAATGTACACTTCCAAGGGAGTATCGGCATGAAAATGACGACTGAAGAAGCCTTCGTCAAAGTTCTCCAACGCCACGGTATCAAAAACGCGTTCGGGATAATCGGATCTGCCATGATGCCGATCTCTGACCTGTTTCCAACTGCGGGCATTACCTTCTGGGACTGCGCGCACGAAGGCAGCGCTGGGATGATGGCTGACGGCTACACGCGCGCTACCGGTAAAATGTCGATGATGATCGCGCAGAACGGCCCAGGCATTACCAACTTCGTAACCGCGGTAAAAACCGCCTACTGGAACCACACACCGCTCTTGCTGGTTACTCCGCAAGCGGCGAACAAGACCATAGGACAAGGCGGCTTCCAGGAAGTCGAGCAGATGAAACTTTTCGAAGATATGGTGGCATATCAAGAAGAGGTTCGTGACCCGACGCGCGTCGCCGAGGTTCTGACGCGTGTGATCTCGCAAGCTCGCCGCCTGAGTGGCCCGGCCCAGATTAATCTGCCGCGGGATTTCTGGACACAGGTCGTCGACATTGAGATCCCCGACCCGATCGTTTTCGAAGCTTCGCCGGGCGGTGGAAATTCGGTTGCCGCGGCAGCCGAGCTTCTGAGTTCCGCCAAAAGTCCTGTCATCCTGAATGGTGCGGGGGTGGTCCTCTCGGGCGCAATTCCTGCATCTGTTGCGCTGGCTGAGCGTCTTTCGGCGCCCGTTTGTGTGGGGTATCAGCACAACGACGCCTTCCCGGGCTCGCACCCGCTTTTTGCCGGGCCGCTGGGATACAACGGGTCGAAGGCTGGCATGGAACTGATCAAGAAGGCCGACGTCGTTCTCTGTCTCGGTACGCGATTGAACCCCTTCTCAACACTCCCCGGCTACGGCATGGAGTATTGGCCAACGGACGCGAAAATCATTCAGGTCGACATCAATCCAGACCGGATCGGTCTGACCAAGAAGGTTACGGTTGGTATCGTCGGTGACGCGAAAAAGGTCGCGGAGGGTATCCTGGCGAAGCTGTCGGATACTGCAGGCAATGATGGACGCGATGGACGGTTGGCGCGTGTTTCGCTCGTCAAGTCCCGTTGGGCGCAGCAATTGTCGTCGATGGATCATGAAGATGACGATCCCGGCACCACATGGAATGAACGCGCACGTGCGGCTAAGCCGGATTGGATGAGCCCGCGTATGGCATGGCGCGCAATCCAGGCGGCGCTGCCGAAAGAGGCGATTATCTCGTCCGACATTGGCAACAATTGCGCAATTGGGAATGCCTACCCGTCCTTCGAAGAGGGCCGCAAATACCTAGCGCCGGGGCTCTTTGGGCCGTGTGGCTACGGCTTGCCATCAATTGTCGGGGCCAAGATCGGCTGCCCTGATGTACCGGTCGTGGGCTTTGCTGGCGACGGTGCTTTTGGCATTGCTGTCAATGAGCTGACCGCGATCGGACGCGGCGAATGGCCAGCAATTACCCAGATCGTCTTCCGCAATTACCAGTGGGGCGCGGAAAAACGAAACTCGACGCTCTGGTTTGAAGACAACTTCGTCGGCACTGAACTTGATGAAGGGGTCTCTTACGCAGGGATCGCTCAGTCCTGCGGGTTGAAGGGCGTTGTTGCCCGCACCATGCAAGAACTGACCGACGCTCTGAACCAGGCGCTTGAAGATCAAAAGGCCGGAAAAACAACGTTGATCGAGGCGATGATCAATCAGGAATTGGGGGAGCCCTTCCGACGTGACGCAATGAAAAAACCGGTTGGTGTCGCCGGCATCGACCCCGCTGACATGATGGAGCAGGCGGTCTAACCCATCGCGAACAAGTGGCAGAATGGGGCGCGCGCTTACATAAGGTTGGCGTGCGCCGCCTTTTTAAGGTCCACAGCTCCCAGATCGGGTTTTGAAAGTGCGCAATCCGTGGTGTTTGGGTGTTTGTACCCTAATCAAATCAACGGGTCTGGTCCGTTGGCGGCGGAACAGCCGTCTGGAACCAAAGGGTTGAAGACAGGATAGGGAGCCTTTTCGTGGAAGTGAGTCACGCGCCGGACGCATTCTTTTTGGCAAATTGCGCCGTCGTGATCGCCGCCTTGGTTCAGACTTCCACCGGCATGGGCTTCGCAATGATTGCCGCGCCCTTGCTGGCACTTGTCAGCATCAGTTTTGTGCCAGGGCCGATGCTCTTCATCAATCTCTTTTTGTCAGTCGTCATGCTTGGTGATGGGCGTTCTCATGTCGTTCGCCGCGAGATTTTGG
This sequence comes from uncultured Labrenzia sp., assembly GCA_937911395.1. Lineage (GTDB taxonomy): Bacteria > Pseudomonadota > Alphaproteobacteria > Rhizobiales > Stappiaceae > Roseibium. The sequence goes on along the minus strand of CALDSI010000402.1, from coordinate 321 downwards.
CGCTTGGGCCGGCCATTCTGGTCGGTACACTCATTGGCGCAGCTATCTTGAGCCGCATTCCTGGTGACAGGCTGGACGTCGTGTTCGCAAGCTTGATACTGCTGGCCGTTGCAATTTCGATCTTTGCAAAGGCGCTGCCATTCACAACTCGAAACCTCTCGATATGCGGCGTGGCGGTCGGCATTATGGGATCAACGTCAGGCATTCCGGGCGCGCCGCTCGTTATCATGTACCAGAACGAGCCATTGGAAAAAACGCGGCCGACCATGGCTATGGTTTTCACGATTTCCTACATCACCTCACTGTGTGCGCTCGCCAATG
>CALDSI010000401.1 GCA_937911395.1 uncultured Labrenzia sp. | reverse complement strand
CGGGCGCACGCCAGCATTGCCATGACAGCTTGCGGGATCATCGGCATGTAGATGATTGCCCGATCCCCCTTCTCCAATCCGTTATCCTGAAGAACAGCCGCCAGTGCCTCGACCTCTTCGAGCAGCTCTGCGTAGGTTGATGTTGCTTGAGCTCCTGTGTTCGGGCTGGCGTTGAGCTGCGGAGTGTGGCCGGGCCGGCCGCGCTCCACATGACGGTCCAGGCAATTGTAGCAGGTGTTGCATTCCCAATCCGGAAACCAGCGGCCAAATTGACCTTGATCGGGATCGAAGACCTTGTCTGTCGTGCTGATCCAGTCAATCTCGGAAGCGGCATTTTTCCAAAACCCCATCGGATCGGAATGCCAGCCTTGATAAACGTCATGATACCGGCTTGCCATCGTCTTCCTCCCAAACAGCAGCACTCATCGATTTTCGCGAGTGTGTTGCAAGTATGGTTTGAAAAGCAAGTGTCACTGACTTAGCAATTCGATGAGCGGACCTTTACGTAATCCCTCTGTCGTGCTTGTTTGCAGCGCCTTTTTCCACGTCATAACAGTGATTTTTGATGCTTCTCATCACCGACCCCTGGTTCTATGCAGCTGCTGTCCCTGCCGTCATCTGCGTCGGCTTGTCAAAGGGAGGGTTCGGCGGAACGTTCGCCATGCTTGGGGTCCCCATCATGTCATTGGTGATTTCGCCGCTTCAGGCCGCCGGGATCATGTTGCCGATCCTGCTGGTAATGGATGCCGTGGCGTTGATGGCTTACAAAGGCAAAGCAGATTGGCGCAGCCTGGCTATTTTGCTTCCGGCAGCAATGGTCGGGATCGGCATCGGCTGGGGCACAGCTGCCTACGTGGATGATACATTCGTCACGCTGATGATCGGGGTGATCTCGCTGGCTTTTGTCGCGGACTATGTTTTCAAACGTAGAAAAGAGGCTGTAGCGCTTGGCCACAACATACCGAAAGGGTCTTTCTGGGGAGCGGTCGCCGGTTTTACCAGTTTCATCAGCCACACGGGCGGCCCGCCGTTTCAGATGTATATGTTGCCTCTGAAACTGGCGCCGATGCTGTTCGCCGGGACAGCGGTGATCTTCTTTGCTTCGGTGAACGCGGTGAAAGTCATCCCATATTTCTTTCTCGGGCAGTTTGATACGACGAACCTGACCACATCAGCAGTGCTGTTCCCTGTTGCACTGGTTGCCACGCTGGCCGGGGTGCGGCTCGTCCGCATTATCAAGGCGGAAACTTTTTACGCCATCATCTATATCGTCATGGGCCTGATCGGCGCAAAATTGACGTATGATGGGCTCGCCGGACTGCTTACCTGACCGCAGTACCACAAACGCCCTTTGTTGCATTGCTCCCAAAGACTTTTCCGGCTTTGATACCGGGCAAAGACGATTGGGAGGAAAATCATGGACGCGACAGTTAGCCCCTTTGCCAGAGGACTGGACAAGACTGACGCTAACTATGCAGCACTAAGCCCGTTAAGCTTCTTGGCGCGGGCCGCAGATGTGTTTCCAGATCACACGGCGATCATCCACGGCAAACAGCGCACAGATTATCGGACATTCTACAAGCGCTCGAAACAATTGGCATCCGCCCTGAGCGGACACGGCATTGGAAAAGAAGACACCGTCAGTGTGATGCTGTCCAATGTTCCGCCAATGCTTGAGGCACACTACGGTGTGCCGATGACGAAAGCCGTCTTGCACTCCCTCAACACACGGCTTGATGCGGCGATCATCGCGTTCCAGCTCGATCACGCCAACTGCAAGGTCCTGATTACGGATCGCGAATATGCACCCGTCATCAAGGAAGCGCTCGAACTGGCCACCGTCAAACCGACCGTGATCGATTATTCAGACCCGGAATTCCCGCAGGATGGCGAGCGGCTGGGGGCGTTGGATTATGAGGACTTCCTTCAATCTGGAAACCCGGACTTCACTTGGTCCCTGCCCGATGATGAATGGGATGCCATCACGCTGAATTATACATCCGGCACCACAGGCAATCCCAAAGGTGTGGTGTATCACCATCGCGGCGCTTATCTGCTGGCCCAGGCGAACGTCATCACCGCATCAATGGCCAAACATCCTGTCTATCTTTGGACATTGCCTATGTTCCATTGCAATGGATGGTGCTTCCCCTGGTCCCTTTCCGTTGTCGCCGGGACGCATGTGTGTTTGCGCTGGGTTCGGCCAAAAGCCATGTGGGATCTGATCGCGGATGAAGGCGTGACACATTTGTGCGGTGCGCCGATTATCATGTCGACACTGCTCAATGCCGGCGACGACAAACGCGATCTGGACCGCGAAGTCGAGTTTTTCACCGCGGCAGCGCCCCCGCCGGAAAGCGTTCTGGCAGCGATGAAAACGGCCGGGTTCAACGTGACCCATCTCTATGGATTGACCGAGGTCTACGGCCCAGCGGTGGTCAATGACTGGAAGGGTGAATGGGATTCGCTGCCTCTTGAACAACAAGCTCAGAAGAAAGCGCGGCAGGGTGTTCGCTACGTTGCGCTCGAATATCTGACGGTTCTCAACCCAGAGACCATGGAAGCGGTTCCCGCCGATGGGCAGACCATTGGGGAGGTGATGTTCCGCGGTAATGTTGTGATGAAAGGGTATCTGAAAAACCCGGAGGCGACGGATGAAGCCTTTAAGGGTGGCTGGTTCCATTCCGGCGATCTCGGTGTGATGCACCCGGACGGCTATATCCAATTGAAGGACCGGTCCAAGGACATCATTATTTCAGGCGGGGAAAACATCTCCTCCATCGAAGTCGAAGATGTCCTTTACAAACATCCGGATGTTCAGGCCGCGGCAGTCGTTGCCCGGCCCGACGAAAAATGGGGCGAGACCCCCTGTGCATTCGTCGAAATGAAATCTGGCTCAGACACGACAGAGACGGACCTTATGGCCTTCTGCAAAGAACATCTGGCAAGCTTCAAGTCTCCGAAGACGATTGTCTTCTGTGACCTCCCTAAAACATCGACCGGTAAAATCCAGAAGTTTGCCCTCCGGGAGCAAGCCAAAGCCCTATAAGAAGACGATCCAAATGAATAAAAAACGCCGCGCAGATGGCGCGGCGTTGAATTTCCTGAAGACCGTACGATCAGTGGATCGTCACATCTTTTCGTATTCGCTCAATCTCATCCTTGATCTTGAGTTTTTGCCGTTTCATGTCAGCCAATTTCAGGGAGTCCGTACTCGGATGTAACAGAGCGTCTTCGATCTTGCGTTCCATTTCCGCATGGCGGCGCTCAAGTTCTGCGAGATGTGACTGCATTGACATGGATAAACCTCCTGTCTGTTGGCTCAACGAAAGCATCGTGCCACACATTTTCAGGCGTTGTCGATTGCAGATTCTGCATACCGGAACCATTTTGCCGTCGTAGAATGGGTTCTCACCACTATCCTTTAGAATTCCTAAATTCCGGCACATACTTAAGACACTAAAAACTATCGATTTTTGATCATGACAGATTTGCCATCTCAGAAACTACGGCACACAGGAAAAAGTAGTTCCAAGAGCATGGGCCCAATCCCTCGGTGAATAAACAGCAAAAACTGATGCTGTCTTGCTCGTGCACCCAAAAATGGACTAGGACTAGGGACCGGCTCTGGGGGATTGAAGGCACGAATGGATACTGAGGCTTTGCGGGTGGAGCTTGCGCAGCTCCGTCAGGAACACAGGGATCTCGACGTCGCCGTAGAGGCATTGGCGGCAACGTCCAATCACGATGTTCTTCAACTTCAGCGCTTGAAGAAAAAGAAACTGATGATCAAGGACCGGATCATGGTTTTGGAAGATCAGCTGCGCCCCGACATTATTGCCTAATCTCAGCCCGTTATTGCTGAAGAGCCCTGCTTGACAGAGCTCACTGATGTTTCGTCTGCATTGATGCTTGCGAAGCCGCGATCCGTGCCTATACTCCGCGGCTCTTCCGGCCTCCCACAACACTTGGAGTAGAGAATGGCGCAGGCAGACGTTGCAATTATTATGGGCAGTCAGTCCGACTGGCCGACCATGAAACACGCTGCCGACACGCTTGCCGAGCTTGGCATCTCCTTCGAAGCGCGCATTGTTTCCGCGCACCGGACACCAGACCGCATGTATGAGTTTGCCAAGGGCGCCAAGGCCGAAGGTTTCAAGGTTATTATCGCTGGCGCTGGCGGTGCGGCTCACCTGCCCGGCATGACCGCAGCTTTAACACCTCTGCCCGTTTTCGGTGTTCCGGTCGAAAGCCGCGCGCTTTCCGGGGAGGACAGCCTTTTGTCGATCGTACAGATGCCCGGCGGCATCCCGGTTGGCACATTGGCAATCGGCAAGGCCGGCGCGACCAACGCCGCTTTGTTGGCAGGCGCGGTCCTTGCCCTCAACAATTCTGATATCGAAGAAGCTCTCGACACGTACCGGGCCGGGCGTACTGCCGCAGTCGCAGAATACCCAGTCGACGACACCAATTAATCACCCGACGCAGGATAGGCTGCCATGCGCGCTTCCATTCGCCTTCAACCCGGTGACACGATCGGAATTCTTGGCGGCGGCCAGTTGGGCCGCATGCTGGCTCAGTCAGCTGCCAGCATGGGCCTTAAGACCCACATTTTCTGTCCTGACCAGAGCAGCCCAGCGTTTGATGTCAGCGCTCAACACACGATCGCAGCTTATGAGGACACAGCTGCGCTGGAAGCATTTGCTGATGCCGTGTCCGTCGTGACGTATGAGTTTGAAAATGTCCCTGGGCCCACCGCGCAGCATCTTGCGGGCAAGGTGCCGGTTCGCCCCGGCGTCCGTGCTCTTGAAGTTTCCCAGGATCGCCTGTTTGAGAAAGAATTCCTGAAAAAATCAGGTGTGGCGATTGCTGATTTTGCAGAAATCGCCTCCCAGGCAGATGTCGTAACAGCCGTTCAAGACTTTGGCGGCAAAGGCGTCTTGAAAACCCGGCGGTTCGGATATGACGGTAAAGGCCAGACCATGATCCGTTCGCCTGAGGATATTGGCGGTGCATTCGAACGGATCGGCAATGCGCCAGCGGTTCTGGAGGCTCTGATCAGCTTTGACTGTGAAGTCTCAGTCATCGTCGCACGGGACTTGGACGGCAACAGCGCAAGTTATGACATTGCCCGGAACCATCACGAAAACCACATCCTCAAGACATCAACAGTTCCGGCGGGCGTTTCTGAGCAAACCCTGACTGCAGCCAAGCAAATGGCCGAACGGATTGTTTCAAGTCTCGACTATGTTGGCGTGATGGGCGTTGAAATGTTCCTTGTTCGCAACGGCGATGCTGAACAGCTGCTGGTCAACGAGATCGCGCCGCGTGTTCACAATTCGGGTCATTGGACTCAGGATGCCTGTCTGACATCGCAGTTTGATCAACACATTCGTGCGGTCGCTGGCTGGCCCCTTGGGCCTGCAGACCGGCATTCTGATGCCGTCATGGAAAATCTTATCGGGCGCGATGCCGAAGACTGGCATGGCATCCTAAATGATCCGGCGGCTCAACTGCACCTTTATGGCAAGGCCGAAATCAGGGATGGCCGGAAAATGGGGCATGTGAACCGGATCTCTCCAAAGACCTGCTGATCAATTGCGCTGAAGCAATCCGAGTCTTTCCCGGCGGGCAAAGCGGACGTTGGACAAGATCGCGACCGACAAAAGGCCGCCAGCAAGACCGCACCAGACCCCGACACCGCCCCAGCCGGCCAGAAACCCTAGGCCGAGTGACAGGCTGATCCCGATGACCCAGTAGCCGAAGAGGGCATAAAACAACGGGATGGTGGTGTCGCCCAGCCCACGCAGGTTGTTGACGCCGATGATTTGACCGCCATCCGCCAGCTGGAAGAGTGCCGCAACCAGAATGAACGACACGCCGTAGGCGAGCACCTCCTGCGACTGCGGATCGCTGAGATCCAGGTAAAGCCCGACCAATGTCTCCGGCACGGTCCAAAACAGAAACGCGAACGCTCCCATAAAAGTCATCGTCACGCCGAGCGCCGTCCACCCGGCACGGCCAACACCTTCTTTGTCGCCGCGCCCATCAGCCAAGCTCACCCGGGTCATCGCAGCAACAGACAAGCCAACTGGGACCATGAACGTCAGGGAGGCGATCTGCAACGCGATGCCATGACCGGCAAGCGGTATCGTGCCCAGCCACCCGATCATGATTGCAGATGCAGTGAACAACGATCCTTCAGCCACAATCGTGATCGCGATTGGTGTTCCCAACCGGACGATCTGGAAGAAAACGGGCCAGTCCGACCGCCAAATACGGCCGAGGATGTGGTATCGCCGCAGCCTTGGATGAAAGAGCGCGTAAAAGAGCAGGAACAGGAATGTTGTCGTTGCGCTGAAAACGGAGGCAATACCCGCACCTATCAATTCCAAACGCGAAAAGCCGAACTCTCCAAAGATCAGAACATAATCAAGGGCTGCATTGACCAAGGCTCCGGCAATCGTTGCCCACAGGACAACCTGGGTACGTTCCATGACGGTCAAGAAGCCGCGAACAGCCATGATCAAAAGTGCCGGCAGCATCGTCCATTGCAAGACGCCCATATAAATGCCCGCAAGCCTTGCAAGGTCCGGATCCTGACCGAAGAGCAACAGCAATTCTTCGATGAAAAAGAGAAGCACCCAGATCGGCAGGCAGTACAAAACCGACACCCAAAACCCCATTCGGACCGCACGGCGGAGGTCCCGCGGTTGCCGCCGCCCCCGAGCACGGGCTGCAAGGGGAATCACCGCCTGAAGAAGCCCCATCCCGAAGAACCAGAGCAGCATGTAGAAATTGAAAGCCAATACTGATGCGGCCAGTTCTTCGGCGCCCAAACGGCCGATCATCAATACATCGGTCGTGTTGATTGCCATTTGCGCCAACTGCGCACCAGCCAAGGGCAACCCAAGCGAAAGGGTTGGCAGAATATCGCTCTGCCACAAGGATTGTTTTGTCGGCGAATCAGGAGCCCCTGCAGCGCGCTGCGCCATTCGTCACTCCAAAGTATGGGCGGGAATTGAAAAACCACCTCTACTCGTCTAACTCACCGGTGTCCACCACGTTTCCACCCTTGCCGGAGCGCTAGGAAATGACCAAATCACGGATTTGAGCCATTTCTTTTTCAAATCACTGTGGACTCAATCCACGGCCTCTGGTAAACACCCGGCTCAAAGTGAGCGACGCGTCAGCGGCGATCCAGTTTCTGTACACTAGTGGATGCACTCTTGCGTTGACTGCATGTTGTTCAGAGCAGTCTCGAGATCGCTTGACAAAACCTCGCTTCAATCATGGTCTTAATTAGCTGCGGGATTAACCGTAGCGTATTAAAAACGGGAAAAAACGCGTGCAGGTTCTGGTTCGCGACAACAATGTCGATCAAGCGCTGAAGGCGCTCAAGAAAAAGATGCAGCGCGAAGGCATCTTCCGTGAAATGAAGCTTCGCGGTCACTTCGAAAAGCCGTCTGAGAAAAAAGCGCGTGAAAAAGCGGAAGCTATTCGCCGCGCACGTTAGCTGGCTCGCATGCGGGCTCAGCGCGAAGGGCTTCTGCCAGGCAAATCTGCTCGCCGTTTATTCCGGCTTGAGCGGGCTGCTGACAGCAAGCTTTCTGCAAACCATATCTGCCGAGAGGCCGGCCGTAAGATCGGTCGGCTTTTTGGCGTTTGTCGGGGATACCCGCCCCGCCGTGGATGGCAGCGGACTTAAGAGCCATATTACCGCCTAATTGGAGGCAGATGAACGGCATGTCCATTGGCTTGACTAAGATGAGTTCCATGCGCCGGATCAGAAACTTTCTGCCACACGCTGCCCTTTTCGGAATGGTCACGCTCTTGGGGGCCTGCCAGAGCAGCGGGGTTTACCAAGGTGTACCGGTGAACTCGTCCGCAGGTTCTTCGACAAACATCGCCTCCCTGACATCCGTGATTGAAGCCAACCCGTCTGATGCCAACGCATACAGCACGCGCGGCATTGCCTATGGCCAGGCGGGAAAACTCGACAACGCGATCGAAGACTTCAATCGGGCCCTCCAGCTCAATCCGCAGTCTTTCCAGACGTATGCCAACCGGGCTTTGGTTTACCGCCGGATGGGCCAAAACGATCTGGCTATTTCCGACTACACACGGGCGATTAATATCAAGCCGGACTATGACGTCGCCTATGTCGGCCGCGGGAACATCTACCGTCAGCAGGGCAATTTTACAGCGGCTTTGAACGACTTCAACTCCGTGATTTCCCGGGACAGCAGTGATGCTCGTGCGTTTTATAACCGCGGACTAATCTATCAGGCGCAGAACCAGAACCCGCGCGCCATCGAAGATTTTGCGACGGCGATCGGCCTTAACCCGAAAGCCAGCGCACCTTACATTGCCCGCGGCATTTCATATCTCGCTGTCAACGATCCCAATGCCGCCTTCTCCGACTTGTCCATGGCCGTCAATCTGGACCGCGATTCGTCCGTTGCCTGGGCCAACCGGGGGCTCGCCTTGGAAATGCTTGATAAGCCAAAGGATGCGCGGCGCAATTTTACCCGCGCGATGACCCTCGACAATTCGAATCAGATAGCCCGGGACGGGTTGCGCCGCGTAGGTGGCGCATAACCGGCCGAAGCATCTTAGCTCCTTTCTGATTGACCGGTCTCAAGGCGGTCAATTGCAGAAACAATAGAGTGCCACCGTCTCCAATAGAATTCGGAGCGGTCAATGGCTATCGCAAAACGTATCGTGATTTTAGACGGGCACCCGGACCCTGTTCCTAACCATCTGTGCCACGCCCTTGCGGAGAGTTACCGAAGCGGCGCTGTCGAAGCTGGACACGATGCAACTTTGATTAGGATCGCCGATCTGGATTTCCCGATCCTCCAAACACCGTCCGACTTTCAAAACCAGCCAACACCAGTCCTTTTGCATCCGGCCAGGGACCTTCTCCTGGCTGCGGACCATGTTGTGCTGGTTTATCCCCTGTGGCTCGGCACGTTGCCCGCCTACACGAAAGCCTTTCTAGAGCAGATATTCCATTACGACACCGCCTTTGAGCGCGGTGGGGATGACGCTTGGCCTAAAGGGAAAATGAAGGGAAAGTCAGCACGAATTGTCGTGACGATGGGGATGCCCTCGCTCTTCTACCGCCTGTGGTACCGGGCCCATAGTCTGAAAAGCCTTGAGCGTAACATCTTTCGCTTCATCGGATTTTCGCACGTCAGGTCAACGCTATTCGGAATGGTTGAAGCTGCAGATGAAACGAAGATCTCGAGCTGGATAGGAAAAATGAGGACTCTTGGACAAAAAGCTGAGTGAAACAAAGCGAGCAATTAGTAAAAAGCAACGGATAAGCCCGAATAAATCTACTCGTCGCAACACAATCGCACAGGAACAAGATACTCTCTCTGCGCCAAGTGTACACCTGTCAGATTACCTCCGACTCGTCGTGGAAAAAAATGATGCAAAAAGCGCCAATCATTATTACGTCACCGTCTACTCGTTCTGGCACAACACTCATTCAACGTCTCATCACCAGCTCCGACAACGGCATCTGCTATGGGGAACATGCCGCACGGCGACTCATAGAGCTGTCGAATTTCGTGCATCGTGAATATGTTCTGTTGCAAAAAACAGAAGATCGCCATGCCTTTAACTGGCAAAAAGTGTTGTCCGGAGACGCGAATTATTGGATGGTTGGCCTCGAGCTTCCAGGAGAATACACGCAAAACGCATTGGTCGGCGCCCTAAACTGTTTCAAACAACACTATGACGAAGCAACTAGAGCGATTGATAAGGAAATTTGGGCCAGTAAAAGCCCGAAGCAGACATTTCTCGACATCGTAAGACTTTCAGATTTCTTCCCACAACTAAAGTGCGTCTACATTTATAGAAATGTTTTCGATACAATAAGATCTCAAAAAACGAGAGGCTGGATAAAAGACAATTCGGATCTTGCCAACGCTTGTATTGAATGGGTGGCGAATACAGAAGTTATCGCCGCTCTCCAGAAGAATAATTTTGAGACCGTGCCAGAAATGCTGCATCCAGTAAAATATGAGTCGTTTCTCCAAAACCTGGACACGGGAATCCAACGACTGGAAGAGTTTACAGGAGCTCGAGGGATCAATCGAGACATTGCCGATGTGAAAATAAATGTTTGGATACCGACTTCCAAAGACGATTTAACACCGGCAATAAACTATGGCGAACCAACTGCCCTCGATAAAGGGGAGTTGGAAATCATTCAAAAGATCAGCGGTGCCCGGATGCGAGAGATTTACGCCGAGTATAACGGCAGTATCCCTGAAAACTGATGAAATTTAAAACTCACAGAAAGCATCGAACGTGACACGCCCCCCGCCGGTCGGGTGATGAAGAGTTAAACTTTCTGCATGCAAAAGTAACCGCGGCGAAGCTGCAAGCGCATCACCAGGCGCATAAAACCGGTCACCAACAATCGGATGGCCGAGTGACAGCATGTGAACACGCAGCTGATGAGATCGGCCTGTAAACGGGAAAAGCCGAACACGCGTGGTCCGCTCGTTCCGCGCAATCACCTGCCATCTGGTCAAGGCCGGCTTGCCGTGTTCAAAGCTCACCATTTGCTTTGGGCGGTTCGGCCAGTCACAGATAAGCGGCAGATCAATCTCTCCAGCATCGTTCTCAATCTGCCCCCAGACCTCTGCCACGTAGGTCTTTTGCGTTTTCCGCCGTTCGAACTGGAGACCAAGGTGTCGGTGGGCCTGAGCGTTCATGGCAAGCACCATGACACCGGAGGTATCCATATCCAGCCGATGGACGATCCGCGCCTCTGGGTAGGTTTGCTGTGCACGGGCTTCGATGCAGTCAGAATGCTCTTGGGCTTTGCCTGGAACGCTGAGCAGTCCGCTTGGCTTATCAACTACCAAAAGATCCGCGTCCGAATGGAGAACAGCTAAAAACGGCTCTCGCGGCGGATCATAAACAAAAGAGGCAGGGGCGGTTTGGTTCATGCCCGGCTTATAGCCGGTTTTGCCAAAAACAAAAGGCGCGGTAAGTGCCGCGCCTTTCAGAACCCAAACCAGGTGGAACCGATCAAAGAGCTTTGACGATTTCCTCGGTCATTTTCTTGGCATCGCCGAAGAGCATCATTGTCCGGTCATTGAAGAAGAGCTCGTTCTGAATGCCCGCATAACCGGAGGCCATGCCGCGCTTGACGAAGAGGACGGTTCCCGCCTTGTCAACATCCAGGATCGGCATGCCGTAAATCGGCGATTGCGGATCATCGCGAGCAGCTGGGTTGGTCACATCGTTCGCCCCGATCACGTAGACCACATCTGCCTGCGCGAACTCGGAGTTGATGTCCTCCAACTCGAACACTTCATCATATGGCACATTTGCTTCGGCCAAGAGCACGTTCATATGACCCGGCATACGGCCGGCAACAGGGTGGATGGCGTATTTGACTTCAACCCCTTCCTCCTTGAGCTGATCCGCCAACTCACGCAGCGAGTGCTGCGCCTGTGCCACGGCCATCCCGTAACCAGGAACAATGATCACCTTGGACGCATTCTTCATGATGAAGGCCGCATCGTCCGCAGCACCCTGTTTGACAGGACGCTCTTCGCCGCCATCACCGCCGGCGGCAGCTGTTTCGCCGCCGAAGCCGCCAAGGATAACGGAGATGAACGACCGGTTCATGCCCTTACACATGATGTAGGACAGGATCGCACCTGAGGATCCGACCAGCGCGCCGGTGATGATCAGCGCCATATTGGAGACCGTGAAACCGATACCGGCCGCAGCCCATCCGGAATAGGAGTTCAGCATGGATACGACCACCGGCATGTCCGCGCCGCCGATCGGGATAATGATAAGGACACCGAAGATGAACGCTACGATCACCAAGGCCCAGAACACTGTCATGCTTTCCGAGCCGACCAGAATGATCGTCAGAACCACCATTCCAACGGCCAGAGCGATGTTGATGGCATGGCGCATTGGCAACATGATCGGCTTGCCGGACATGCGGCCGTCGAGCTTCAAGAAAGCAATAACCGACCCGGTGAAGGTGATCGCACCAATTGCCGCGCCAATGGACGCTTCAACCATGGCCGAGGTGTAGATCTGACCCGGCGCGCCGATCCCGAATGCGCCGGGCGCATAGAGCGCACTGGCCGCAACGAACACCGCCGCGAGACCAACCAGTGAGTGGAAGGCCGCCACAAGCTGCGGCATAGCCGTCATAGGGATACGCTGGGCGATGTACGCACCGAGGCCGCCGCCGCCACCAACCCCAATCACGATCAGGAAGAAGGATCCTGCCGTCAGGCCCGTCGCGAACAACGTTGTCAGAACCGCGATGGCCATCCCGACCATGCCGTACGTGTTGCCTTGGCGCGAGGTCTCCGGGCTGGACAGGCCGCGAAGGGCCATGATGAACAAGACTGCGGATATGAGGTAGAGAACCGCCGTAAGATTAGCTGACATGGGTTCGGCCTCCTATCGCTGCTTTTTCTTGTACATTGCGAGCATTCGGCTGGTCACGAGGAACCCGCCAAATATGTTCACGCTCGCAAGGACAAGGGCCAAAAACCCAAAAACCCGCGCCATGTAGGCGCCATCGCTTTGGGTCAGGTCAACACCAACTGCCAGCAATGCACCGACGACGATTACCGATGAAATCGCGTTGGTGACCGCCATCAGCGGCGTGTGCAGAGCCGGTGTCACCGACCAAACCACGTAATATCCGACAAAGATCGCCAGAACGAAGACCGAGAACAGAAACACAAACGGTTCGATTGCACTCGTTGATGCCGCCTGAACGGCAACATCGGCAGCTCCGCCTGCGATCTGGTCCAAGTAACTCTGAGCTGCCGTTGCAGCTTCCTGCGCATTGGACGCGGCTTCCCTGGCTGCTTCCGCGGCCGCTTCTGCGCGTTCCAAGGCTTCGGTTTGAGACAAGTCGCTCATCACTCTCCCCTTAGCTTTCCGCAGGAGCGAAGGCGGGATGAACCACCTTGCCATCGCGGGTCAATACAGTCGCCTGCAGCAGCTCGTCCTCGAAATCGGGTTTCAAGGCCTTGGCTTCCTTGTCGATCATTGTCTCAAGGAATGCGATCAGGTTCTTGGCGTAAAGGGCCGAGGCGGACGCACCGATGCGGCCAGCCATGTTCAGGTGACCGACCACCTTGACGCCCGCGACCGTTGCCACCTTGCCGGGTTTGGCGCCTTCCACGTTACCGCCGCGCTCAACTGCAAGATCTACAACGACAGCGCCTGGACGCATGCTCTCCAGCATCGCTTTGCTGACCAGCTGCGGTGCCGGACGACCGGGGATCAACGCTGTGGTGATGACGATGTCCTGCTTGGCGATATGAGACGCAACGAGTTCAGCCTGCTTCTTCTGGTACTCTTCAGACATCTGCTTGGCATATCCGCCGGCAGTTTCCGCCTGCTTGAACTCTTCGTCTTCAATGGCAACAAACTTTGCACCGAGAGATTCAACTTGTTCCTTGGCAGCTGGCCGCACATCTGTTGCGGTGACGACCGCACCCAGGCGCCGTGCGGTCGCAATGGCCTGAAGACCGGCAACGCCAGCGCCCATGACGAAGACGCGCGCCGCAGGAACAGTTCCTGCTGCCGTCATCATCATCGGCATGGCGCGGTCATACTCGGCCGCCCCTTCGACGACGGCCTGATAACCTGCCAGGTTGGCTTGGGAGGAAAGGACGTCCATGACCTGCGCACGGGTAATGCGCGGCATGAATTCCATGGCGAAGGAAGTGATACCGGCTTTCGCCATGGCCTCAACGTCCTTCTCGTTGCCATAAGGATCCATCGACGCCAGAACGAGCGCGCCTTTCTTCATGGCTCCGAGCTCATCTGCGGAAGGGCGGCGGACTTTCAAGACCACGTCGGCGTCGCCTACCGTTGATGCATAGTCGGCCGCGATTTCCGCACCAGCGTCTTTGTAGTCCTGGTCGGGAATACGCGAAAGCTTGCCGGCGTCCTTCTCAACAACCACGGTTGCGCCGAAACCGATCAGTTTCTTGATCGTGTCAGGCGTGGCGGACACACGTGTTTCAACCGCGTCGGTTTCGCGCGGTACAGCAATTTTCATATACCCCTCCCCAGGATTTGCGGCCCCAGGATACGGGGCCAGAGCGTATGTTAGGTAAGGCTTACACCAACAGGATGCACAGAACGCCGGTTAGAGCAAATACGACTGTTGGCGGGACCCACCCCTTTTCGCCCAACGCCATGCCGATCCCAGAGGCCACAAGCGTCGCGATGAGCATCAACCAACCGAAGACAACAGCAGAGGTGCCGCCGAAGGCAAAAAGGATCAGACAAAGAACAATGTTCAAAACCGCGACGGTGCCGATCTTGGAGAAGTTGATGAACCCCTCGTAGGTGCTCTCGTGCGTATCGTAGTCCATCGCCGGTGCAGTTTCGTCAGACATAAAGTCCCCCAAATAAATTCCTCATTCAGTGGTCTTCCTTACAATAAACCCTTGCCGCTCGGCAATCTTTTGCATTGCAAATTCGAAGGAAGCATAGCAGCAATTCCGTTTACGTAAACGGGATATATATCCGACTTTCGAGTTAAACCTACAGGCCAAAAGTGATACGAACCACGCTTAAGCAGCCCGCCCAGCCTCAAGAAGGCCCGCAGTTTCAAGCGCAGTTTCCTGCCGATTGCGAACTGTGCTCGCTTCAAATCCGTCAATTTGCTCATTGAACAGTTGAAAGAAATTCAACTCTGCCCGCAGGTGCAAAAAGACACCACCTAGGCCGATTGCGGCCCTATCCATGAAAACGAACTCCTGAGGCACTGTGACAGGGCCGAGTTCTTTCAGCGCAGAGTGCACCCGGAACGCTTCCTTCCGGCCGTATTCAGCCGCCGAAACGCCATCTGCGATCGACCGGACACGATCCGTAAGAAGCGGACCGTAAATAAAGCGGGCCCAGATGTTCAGGACCTCAATGACTTCCTTTTTCAGGTTTTGAAATCCCCAGCGCTCGTATGCGGCAACCACACGATCATTGTCCTCTTCCAAAAGCCCTTTGTAGAGTTCAACAACGCCTTCGACAAAAGCGTCCGGGAAGATCCGGATGCAGCCGTAGTCCAGAAGGTTGATCCCGGAGGGCACGCCCTCTTCCTCAAACACCGTGTAATTGCCCAAATGTGGATCACCATGGATCACACCGTAATGGCTGAAAGGGTGCCACCATGCGTGAAACATGGTCTTTGCCAACCGATTTCGATCCTCTTGATCATGCTCTTTGAAATCAAGTAATGGCCGCCCGTGCAGCCAGTTCATCGTCAAGAGCCGCTTAGTCGACAGATCCGGTACAACGTCCGGAACACGAATATGCGGCGCATCCTGGAGGATCTGCTTGTATAGCCCGATGTGCCCGGCCTCGCGGCCATAGTCGAGCTCCTCGCGAACGCGGGCACTGATTTCTTTCGCTATCTCGCTGGTATCAATTGCCGGCTTCATACGCCGGTGTAGTGAAAACAGCATTTGCAGTTGCTTGAGATCAGCCTCTACTGCAGATGCCATATCCGGATACTGAAGTTTACAGGCCAGAACACGGCCGTCGTGTCCAGCAGCGCGATGCACTTGGCCAAGCGATGCGGCAGCGGCCGGTTCGCGCTCAAAACTTTCAAAACGTTTTTCCCAACCGGCCCCAAGCTCAGCCCGCATGCGCCGTTTGACAAACGCCCATCCCATAGGGGGCGCACTGGCCTGGAGCTTGGCAAGTTCGGTGGTGTATTCCGGTGGCAGTGCATCGGGAATCGTAGATAGAAGTTGCGCCACCTTCATCAGCGGACCTTTGAGCCCTCCCAAGGCAGCAGCCAGCTCGGAAGCGTTCTTCCCATTGTCGAGATCCATGCCCAGCAGTTTCGCGCCGGCAACTTTGGCAGCAATGCCGCCAACGTTCGTGCCCACACGTGCATATCGGCCCATACGTGCGCTGAAGCGGTTGCTTTCCCGATCCTTGTCCTGAGGCATGTGCCCAGATGCTCCTTACCGAACGAAACGTTTCTATTGACCGGTACATATAAAATTGCCCGCCAACTTCCAGTCCAGAGGCTCAGAAACGACGATCTGTCACATCACTCCAGCTTCAGAAGTGGAGAGTTCGGAAAGCGCGCGCGCCAGTTCATCCCGCGCATTGGCCAAACCTTTGTATTGCAGCTGGTCCAGATCCAGCGCCATCAACTGCGTTCTGAGTTGCCCGGCCAACTGCCCCTGCTCTGGATGTCCCTCCAATGCGCGCAACGGATCATGATGGATTTTGATCGTGAAGATAATGTCCCCACTTCCCGGCAAACGGCGCAGAGTTTGCCGTTCAACTCTAAGGAAGAGGCGCGACAGGGCCGGCTCGCCATCCCGCATATCGATGCGATGGGGCTTTGGATTGTAGAGCTCATCATCCGGGTAAATCGACCAGTTGAAGCGGCACACAAATTGGCCCACCTTCAGGTTCTCGAAGAGGCGAGCGACCATTATGCCCATACGCGCGCCGTTGAAATCTGGGACCGTCTGGTGAATTGCGCTCATGGATTTCGAGAATTTTTCAGCCAATGACCAGGAAGACGGGAAACTCAGGCTGGCCGCCGCCAACCTGTAGCCGTCCGGCCCCGGACGCATCAGAACCAAGTCTTCTTGGACAAGGCGCGCGGCTGTCAGAAGGGCTGGCACGCTGGCTAGGTCGACGGCCGGCCCTCGATCCGCAATCACCACACACCCAGCCTCAAACTTGTGGGTCTTGCCGTGATACTGCTTCAGGTTTTCAACGATAAGCGCAAGCACTTCCCGCTGCGCCTCTTCCGTGCCGTCCTCAGCGCGGAAAACGGCATCACGGCGCTCGGATACTAAGCGGTCCTTCTCAGCCAGATGCGGGACAAGGAAAGCATCCGGCTCGAGCCATTCCCTTTCGTCGATCGGCTTTAGACCGACCGTGAAGGGATGGCTGGAGCCGTCATAGGGAGTATGCTGAAACCGGAAAACTTCCTTGGACATCAAAGCAGACCGTTGCTCAAGCCTGATCCAGAGTTTCCAGCTCATCGATCAAACGTTCGATGACGGACAGACCTTTCTTCCAGAAATCTGGATCGGTTGCATCAAGACCAAATGGCTTCAACAATTCGGAATGATGCTTGGTGCCTCCAGCTTTCAGGAGATCGAAGTACTTCTCCTGAAACCCAGTCTCAGCTTCCTCGTAAACCGCATAAAGCGAGTTCACGAGGCAATCCCCGAAGGCGTAGGCATAGACGTAGAAGGGTGAATGAATGAAATGGGGGATATAGGTCCAGAAAGTCTCATAGCCGTCATTTAGCTTAATCGCAGGGCCGAGGCTCTCACCCTGCACGCTCATCCATAGCTCATTGAGCTGCTCGCCTGTGAGTTCCCCCTCTAAACGCGCTGAGTGGACCTTCCGTTCAAACTGGTAGAACGCCATCTGCCGAACCACAGTGTTCAGCATGTCCTCGCCCTTCTGAGCCAGCATCGCTTTGCGCTGCTTGGGCGTTTCAGTGGCATCGAGCAGGGACTGGAAGGTCAGCATTTCGCCAAAGACCGCCGCCGTTTCGGCCAGGGTCAAAGGCGTC
>CALDSI010000400.1 GCA_937911395.1 uncultured Labrenzia sp. | reverse complement strand
AAAAGGACCTGATGGTGGACCGGGCGTGTCCGTGCTCTGGTTCTCAGCGCTTTATCAGCTTCTGTTGGGACAGGAAAAAGGCCCGCGTTTTGGATCTTTTGTCGCGCTCTACGGGATTTCCGAAACCCGCGACATGATCTCAAAAGCGCTCGCCGGAACGATCGCGGACTAGAGCGCCAGACTTATCAAGACAAATCCGATGACCGTGTGCCGGTCATCGGCTTTTTTGTTTTCAAGACACACAGGCGTTCATTTTGACGCTCGCCATTGCATTCGGTCCGAAAACAGCCTCTGACCGTTGGCCGTCCCGGAGCGCAACAACTTTTGCGCCGGTGATTTCAGCATCTGACACCGTGATCTCGCGGTTTTGCACGGTATCGTCGACGTCGATCGTGAAGGAAATTTTCTGGGATTTTCCAAGGCTGGTGACAGTCAGTTGGATGCTGTTGTCGCCGTCTTTTACGGACGGAATTGCAGTCAGATGCTCTCGGCCATCCGTGATTTCGAACGGCTGAAATACCTGAACACCGGCGCCGCTTGACGTCGTGTCAAAAATGAGACCGAACGGGGAGGGCTGAAGGTCGATCGTCACGGTCATCGGACCAAGGTCGCAGCCGCCAGCCGCAGAAATAGTAAACCGGTCTTTTGGCGCGCCCTCATCGAACCTGACATTGAGGTCCGCTAGAGCCGGGCTCGACAGCGCAAACGCTATCCCACATATCGCAATCATCCGCATGCTGGTCTCCTTCAATTGGTGACCCATATACGGCTCCACGATCAAAGCGGTTTGATTTCACCCTATTATCGCCAATCTATCAGTTAAACGACCTGTTCAAACATGATTGCTGGGTTCCCTCATCGGGAAATGGTGGCATGCGAAAGCATCATTCGACCTGATCGAGACCCGGTTCCGTGCCTGAGTTCGTTGTCGTGCCGTCTGTGAGGGTCCGCAGGCTCCAATCAACAACGTCTGGCGCGAGTTGCTCCAGATCGATTTCGTTGAGGTCGCTGGGTCCAGCCCAATCTGCTTGCGGAAGGTCTGTCAGCCACTCGGTCTGCCACTGGCCGATCTCCTTGGCTTTGGCCGCTTCTGCAAGTTCCTTGAATTCATCCGGGGCAGTTTCCAGCGGCGTTGCCCAGCCAAAGCGGACCAATTGCGAACTCAGATCGATCGTGCCTCTGTTACAGACTGCCGAAATTTCCTGCGGGGCCAAGTCTTCTTGTTTGACACAGCTGACTTTCAAGCGCCTGATGAGACCTCGCAGAAAGGTTCTGGCCCGCATGCCGCAAGGCCACGAGGCACCCAGTTCTGTCTTGCAGGTGGCTTCCAGATCCAGCGATTCAATATGGGCGAGGCGCACTGTTAGACGCCCGGACTTCAGATGTCCTGCATCCGGGACTTCGACGCGGACCAGTTCCAGCGGACCATCCGGGACTGGTTCGACCGGCGGGTTCAGGAGTTCTAACAGCCGTTCCGACGGCCCGACACGGGTGAGTTTACCAGTGACCTGAGGTGCCGACACACCGTCCGGCGATACATCCCGAAGGGCATCTGGCGGGGACGCGGTAGCTTGTTCTTCCTGCGAAGGCACGCTCGGAGCAAGCGGAGAGGCATCATCCTCAGGTTTGGCCGCCACAACCGGTTCGGTTCGAGAAGAAACGGTCTCCTGCTCAGGTATTGCTGGCGGTTCTGCGATAATGAGCCACGCCACCGCGCCGGCGAAAGCACCGACGACTGCAAGCGGGACGACCAGTGAGCGGATTTTCATATCCGGATCTCAACCCTGTTATTGGCTCGCCCAGATGATACGGGCTGTCCACTCAATTGCCGAGTGGAGAAGCGCTGCCTTCTCCGGATTGTCCCCGATTGTCTGAACCTGCAAGGTTTTCGGTGTCCGTTTCAAAAGTGTATAGACCGCAAGACCGCCTTCTGAGGGTTTCAACACAATCCTGTCACCGCACCGGACCGCAGCAGACGGTGCAACAACAATTAGGTCACCTTCACGATAAAGCGGCAGCAAGGCGTCACCAGACACCTCAAGGGCAAAAATGTTCTGGGTGTGGTCTGTCGGAAAAACAATTGTTTCCCAGTTTTTTCCCGTTGGGCGGCCCGTGGTGTCAAAAGCGTTTTCCTCATGCACGTTGGAAAAGCCGGCAACCGGCAGAGTAGACAGGGTCGTGGACGGTCTTTGTTCCGGGGCTTCCACCCGCCCGGCAAAACTCTTCAGGCTTTCGCCAGTTGCCTCAAGGATCTTTGCAAGGGATTCGGTCGACGGCCACCGGGGACGCCCATCACCGGCAAAGCGTTTTGAGCGGTTAAAGGTGGTCGGATCCAGTCCGGCTCTCTTCGCCAGGCCTGACGGTGTCATCTCGTTGTAAGAGGCCAATGCATCAATGGCAGCCCATACTTTTTCGTGCGACAGCATCGGGGCCCGTCTCCCACCACCAATCAAACAGGAATAAATACCTTTTTTCCGAGTATGGTGAGTGCAGTTTTTTCTGTCAAAAAGCAAGAATGACAGCACAGACAAGAGTGCACCGCTTGTCTGTCCCGAAGAGCATGAGTAGTGTCCGCCGAAATTATCCTGGACAGTGGACTTGTCTTACTCCGATGGACCCAACCCCGCATGGAGCGAAACCAGCGCATGACAGCGATCTTCAAAATTGTGCCCAAAACCATGTGGCAGGCAGCCGAACAATCTGGCGTATTTAAAGGAGCTGCTGTGG
>CALDSI010000399.1 GCA_937911395.1 uncultured Labrenzia sp. | reverse complement strand
GGCCGCACCGGCGCACGCCGGAATGCTCATATGACTGACCTGATCGGACGGTATCTGCACAAGGCGAGCAGAGGTCCGCGGACAGCGCCGCTGATCGCGTCGGCTGGTCCCGTTTTCGCTTTTGACGCGGCTTCCTTAAAGGAACCGCCGCTACCGGCAAATAAGCCAGGTGGTGAAATTGCACCGCCGGCAACCGGCGCGCCGGTCGTGCTTGCAAGTGCCTACGCACCGGTAAAACTTCCGGAAGACGCGCTGGCGGCCAATCAGGTCCCTGCCCCGGCTCCAGCACCGGTGCCAGGCTTTGGCAATGAAGTTCCGATCCCGCCGAAGGCCGTGAAGTCCCGCTTCAACGACACATTCGCGGTTGCGACATCTCTGCCCCCGATCCCGAGAACCAGCCCGGACGCGTCGATCACGACACAGTCGATTTCAAAGACGGCTCTACTTCAGGCGGCGCGCCAGCAGGCGGGTATCGATCTGCCGGTTCGTAATGACGAGCAGGCTCCAAGCGCTCCGATCCCGGTACGCACTGTCGCAACTGAAGCCATTGAAGTCATTCCGGCGGCCGAAGTCGATGCAACGCAGACAGCGTCACTGTCGCAAAAGATCGATGCATCTTCAGAAGAGCTAGCGCAGGGCGATGCGGACGAAAATGATCGCGTTGACGTCGACACTGCTGAACCCGCTATCGCGGTTTCTGGCTGGCAGGTGCAAATCGCTGCCGCCGAAACTGAAGCTCAGGCCATGGCCCTCCTTCAGCGAGCAGAAGCCCGGACCGGCAGTGCCTTGAACAACCGCACACCCTTCACAGAGCCAGTTGAGGCCAATGGCACGACGCTCTACCGCGCCCGCTTTGCCGGGTTTGACAACAAATCTGCAGCCCGTCGGGCCTGCCGTACCTTGAAAAAGGCGAAATTCGCCTGCTTCGCCATCTATGAGTAATTGAGTAACGGATGTCGTTAATGTCTTCTGAGAAGCGTGTCTTTCGCCTCGTTGATTTTCGCCGCGAGGAAACCGGAGCCTCCTTGATCGGGATGGACCCGCATCATAAGCCTGCGGTGCGCGGCTCGGATTTCCGCGTCCCCGGCATCGGGCGAAAGCCCCAGGATCTGGTAGGCCTCCTCATCTGTCATGGGGCCCGAGCTCGACGCGCTTCTCTCCCGATCTGTGGCATCCGCCTCGAAGTCTTCACGCCAACCGGCAAGCCTGCGGTCGAGATAAGCTTCGACTAACTTTAGGCTTTGATCGTCCTGATGAGCTTCCTGCCAAAAGGTCTGCAGCTCATCATCTGTCAGGTCGTCCAGCCGGCGGCTCTGGAAACTGCCTGCAAGGACCGTTCCCGATAATGCACCTGTGTCATGGTCCAATTCCATTTCGACCATGGCAGAGCGGACCTGGGACTGCTGCCCGGCAGTCTTTCGAGGATTGTAGCCCGACAAGTTTCGCAGTCCGGCCAATCCAAGCAGCGACAGCCCGAACCCAAAAGCCGGGATTGCCAGCGCAAACCGTCCGGTAACGGCAAAAACGCCCGCAAGTATCATCAACAGGATACCGCCATAGGTGCGGATCGACTGCGCGAGCCTGGCCGGGTTGGCCTGAACGAACTGCCGCATCATGGCAATGAAAACGACAAGCAGCACAAGGCCGAGAAGCAAATAGATCATGATGACGGCTTGAGTTGCTCCAACAACAATCGGGCGCCCTGCCCGCCTTTCTTTTCAAATGCAGTCAGCGCCTTGTGACCACCGCTGGCGAAAACAGCAACTGCCTTCAAGAGCTCGGAGAGTTGACGCGCAGCACCAGCATCAAACGGACAGTAAGCTCCGTTGGTCAATCGGGCGATTTCGCGGAACGCACTCTCAGCAACAGGATCCCGGCCTTCTTGAAAAAGGAACATCGGCACACCCAGAAGGCCGAGCTGCCCCGCCTTGTCACATAAGGTGTCGACGTTTTCTTCCATGCAGTCGCCGACATAAACAACCGCCGCAATTTTCTCTTTTTCCGCCGCACTGATCGCAGCCGAAAGTACTTTACGGATCTGCGTGTGGCCGCCTTGGCAGGTAATCCGGCTCATCACTCCGGCGAGTTCCTGTCCAGTTTCAAACCAACGCGAGGCGCGGCACTCACCGAAGCCGCGGAAATAGACAAGTTTGATCTTGAGGCCACCGATGGACGCAGCTTCCTGAAACATCTCACCCTGCAGCTGACATGCCGTGTCCCAGGTGGGTTGCCGGCTCATTGTTGCATCGAGCGCGAAGATCAGCCGGCCGGATGTACCCGGTGCCGGCCGCGGCGCTGACTTCACCTTGTCGAGAAAAGCGGACACATCGGCATCTGTCGAACGCACGGTTTGATCCTGCCGTTTCGCCGGGGTGTTCATGTTGTCCCGTGTCTTTGCCAAAAATGAGTGTCCCTTATCCTGCCGCTCACAACCCGAACTTGGTTCTTGGAACCGTCTACGTCAACGCTTTTGCCGCAATTGCCGCAGGCGGTTTGCAATCAAATGAGACAGAGCTCGGTGAGATCGCGCCGCATGCTGTCCGGCATGTTCTGAACATCTCCACCGGCACGAATATCCTTTGGTGCATCTTCGGCCTTCAGATAGCGCCACCCCTGGAATGGCCGTTTCGGCTGATACTGTGTAAGGATCACCCGCGGCTCCAGCACAAGGTCGCAGCGTTTCACCCCCGCATCGTCGGTAAATGGCCGAATATCCAGGAGATGCTGACGTGCCTGGATTTTTCCCTTGATGACCCAATAGAGCGAACCGCCATCAAGCAGCTCGTCACGCCGGGTCGGCACCATACGCGTGGTATGGGTGGTGTGAGCGCCGAGTCCGGCCGCCCGCGCCTGCTCAACGCGAAAGTCGATCCAGGCCTGAAGGCTCTCCACGCTATCGGCACCCACACAGAGTTTCACAAGATGCAAGGTCATGAAACTGACCTATCAGTTAACAAAGCAAGGTCAAGAGAGCGACCGTCTGCAGCGGTGGATAGTGATTATAACAAGGGCTCCTACTCTTGCGCTTGCAGCGCGAAACCGGTCATCTCGTACAATGGATGTATTCGTTACAGGTGGCACGGGCGGGATCGGCTCGGCAGTGGTCAAACAGCTCGTCGAGGACGGCTGCCAGGTCATCGGTCTTTCCCGGTCCGATCAATCTTCGGAAAAACTGCGCCGCCTCGGCGCCTCAGCTTATCCCGGCGATCTGCGGGATCCGGCTACGTGGGTCGAGCGGGCCACTGCATGCGATGCTATCATCCATCTCGGAGCGACCTTCTCGCCCGACATGGGCAAGGTCGACCGGATCGCCATGTTGGAGATGAAAAAAGCGGCTCGGCATCGCAAACAACCGCTTAAGGTTGTTTATACCGGTGGGATTTGGCTGTATCCGCCCTGCAAGGCGGGAGACAGGCTGAGTGAGAAGACCCCGTTTTCACCGCTGCCAGCCTTTCGGTTCATGACAGAGACCATCAAGACGCTCTCTACGGGGACAGACCTCGCGCTTTCCGTGGTCCACCCTGCCCTCGTGTGCGGACCAGATTTTGGTCCGGTTGCAGAGATGACGGCCGCCTTGAAAGAGAGTGGGAGGTTTGAAACCCGGGCCTCGGAACACACGTTTTGGCCACTGGTCGAAGTTTCGGATCTTGCCCGGCTTTATGCGCTGGTGTTGCGTCAGACCCGGTTCCGCATGTCCGTCATAGGCAGTGGTATCTCCAGCGTCTCCGTCGACCACCTTGCAAGCCATATCTCCGCCCGTCACGGCAAGCCACTGGAAATCGTTACGCAGCCGACACCGGACGGTGTTGATCCCGATCAGGACTGGGCAGCTGGGTACGCCCTGTCCCAATCAGCCGACAATACACATGCCAAACGGCTTCTTCCCTGGTCTCCGGAACACTCCGCAGTCGAGGATCTGGTGATCTCCCTTTCCAGATAATCGGCACCTCGTCGACCGAGCGAAGACTTTATCAACATCCGTACGGTAGCCTTTGAGGATCAATACCGAACGGATGATCGACATTGCGCCTGCTCCTCTCGCTAGTTCTGATTTGGATGCTTTCAGGTTCTGCCCTGGCAGATACTTTGCAGCCGCTTGGGACATTTCATGTCATCAACACGGCAGGTTTTATTGAGCGGGACGGGAATCGGGTACCGCTTGCGTCTGATCTTGAAACAGGCGAACTCACCCTTCAGAAAAATGCGGTGGGCAATCTGGTTCTGACCATCAGGGAAACAGACATTGAGCTCTTTAAGGTTGAAAACGGCCTTGCTGGTCTGACCTGGAACTCAGGAAACTCATCTTTGCTGGAAGCCGCGGATATTCTGGATTTGAGCCATCACACCTTGCCAGAACAAGTGCAAGTTTGGGGCGCAGATGTCATTTGGCCTGGACAAGGCGATGTGCAGCTGGTGCTTCTGCCGCTGGGCGAAAATGCGTACAGCGGTTTTATTATCAGCCATCCGGGAAACAGCACGGTGATGCGTCAGATGGAGCTGCGCAAAGTCTCAGGACCGCCAAACCGCCCAGCCCCAAAACCGCCTGTTCCAGTCCCCGTATTGAATTGCAACCCATCCGAACTTGACTGTTTCACCACCCAGTCGGACGGCCAAAAATCAAAAAAGCCGCAGCGATCGCTACGGCTTTTGTGTTTCGTGCGCCCTCAGGCTTATTTGGCGATGGCGACGGCTTGTTGGGCGTTGTCAACGTCGTTGAACAAGAGAACCATGGCGAGTGCGATGCCCACGGCACCAACTGTCCAAAGTGTCACGCTCCAGCAAGATTTCTGCACGTTTTCGTCCATAAAATCCCTATGTCGTTTCTAAGCATTGCGAGCCGCTTCCGGCTGCAAATGTGGCGCTAGTGAGGCGAGGTGGTAAACGATCCCTTACCTGTTCGCAAGTGCAAAAATCCGGCATCAGATTTGCAATTTTCACATTGCCGTTTTTTTGTTTTAGTTTGAGCAACTTACGGACCTGAGACCACTTGCACATATGTTGATCAGCTTGCCGTAAACGTAAGATCTCAGCCTCATTTACGTCCGATTCCAGGGCAAACACGGCATCTGATTTGGGGCCGTTTTCCAGTTCATTCGCACATCCGTTACAGTTGCCTCTGGATTTTGTCCTTCACTGCTTATGCTGGGCTGACGTTCCCGATAAGATGCGAAGGCTCCACGTCAGTTTCTCTCAAGACCATACGGACCTTCATGCACGCCCTATCCCAACTCGATTACGCCGCCGCCGGTCTGTTCCTGGTGGCTTGGCTCGGTTTCAACCTGCTGATTGATCTGGGTCCGCTGCGCAAGAAAACGCTATCATACGCGTTGGAAACCCAGCGCCGGAACTGGATGCTGACCATGGCAACGCGCGAAGTCCGGATTATGGACACCGCGATCCTGTCGGGCTTGCAGCAAGGCACCGCCTTCTTTGCATCAACAGCCCTGTTGGCCATTGGTGGCAGTTTTGCGCTTCTGGATGCGACCGATCGCATTCTTCAGGTCGCCGGAGATCTGTCTATCCCGGTTTCGGACAGCCGGGCTCTCTGGGAAATCAAGGTGTTGGGTCTGATGCTGATTTTCGCTTACAGCTTCTTCAAGTTCGGCTGGGCGTATCGGCTGTTCAACTACGCCAGCATCGTCATGGGCGCTGTTCCGGAGCGCAGCCAGGGCGATCCGGACGCTATTCGCGAAATTGCGGGAAAAGCAGGTGAGCTAAACGTCCTTGCCGGTCGCCACTTCAATAGAGGCCAACGCGCGCTCTTCTTCGCCATTGGCTTTCTGGGATGGTTTGCTGGCCCGATCGCCTTCGCGATCCTCACCGTCGCCGTGTTTTTGGTGCTCCTGCGCCGTCAGTTTTCCTCCAAAGCCCGTGCAACAGTCATGTCCGGGCAGTTGTCGAACTTTTCGCCCGACGTCAAATTAGGAGAGTATACGGACACCGGATCATCAAATCCCTTCACGTGATAGCTGCCAAACAGTCCTGACCGGCAGCCCATCAGGCCCGCAACATCATCGGACACGAGCACCTCACGGCCCAGGTCCTTGGCCAGCTCTGCAATGCGCGCTGCAAGATTGACGGCCGGCCCGACAACGGTGAAATCAAGCCGCGTTTCGCTGCCGACATTGCCATAAAAGACATCGCCTGCGTGCAAAGCGATCCCGACACTCATATCCGGTGTCACCATGCAGGTTTTTTGCTGGTTGATTTCTCCGATCTTCTTCAGCGTGTCACGTGCAGCCAATAAGGCATTATACGCAGCTGCCTTCGCTTCCTCTTCCGTTTCATAGGGGAAGATGGCCATTACCTCATCGCCGATGAACTTCAGCACCTCACCACCGTGGGCCTCAACAGCTTCGGTCATCGCACCGAAGTACTTGTTGAGGAACAGAACGAGTTTGTCGGCAGGCAGACTGTTTGATAGCCGGGTAAATCCGCGGATGTCTGCAAAACTGATCACGGCCTTGATCCACTCGCCCTCGCCTCGGCGTGTGGTTCCATCGAGAACCTTTAGGCCAGCGCGCGGACCAACATAGGTATCGAGCACCGTTTCAGCTGTGCGGCGCAGCGTTTTGAGCTCGCACACCAAGGCCAACGGCCGCATGATCGAATCGAAAACACTCAAGTTTGCGCCCGAAAAGCCTTTGGGCGCCTTCGTCGCAAAGGTTGCGACCTTTACCGAGCCATCTGAAAACGGCATCGGCAGAGCGATATAGTCTGTGTATCCCTCTTCGTGCAGTTCCTGGCAAACCGGAAAATCGTCGTCTGTACCGGCACAATTGGCAATGTCGACCCGGACAGGCTGTCTGGTTTCATGAACACGCTTGATCGGGCTGCTTTCGTAGTTTGCATCAGCGTCTTCGCCAGGCACATAGCGGCGCAGCTCACGCGTGCCTTCGCTGTCCCAGATCGAGCCTTCCGCCCGGACGTTCGGATGAACGATCCAGATGCCAGTCGTCGCCCGGTCGACCGGAACACCACCGGACCGCAGCCGCTGCGCAAGTTCACTAACGATTTCAAGAGTGCCGTCCAGCTGGGGTGCATCGCTGTAAAGCCATTGCACCACATCTGCCGCCACAAGCGGCGCTTCGAGGACCATCTGCCCGCCCCTACTTTTCAAATGAGATAGGTTTCATGTGGGTCTCTTAACCGGAGAATAAAAGTGGTGTTTTGCAAAAACTTTAAACTGGTTAAAGAATGATCGGGCCTGGAAACAAGGCACTGCTTCGGCCAGTCAGCCAATAAACTGCCAGACCGATCCACTCCCGAACGCCAATGTCGACGCGCCGCAATCCCTTGGACGCACCATCAAATCCTAGCCCCCAATCCGCGCCACCGCGGGTTCGGTAGTCAACAGGATAGGCCGTCACACCGGTCCATCCGGCAGCTTCAAATACGCCCATGGACCGCGGCATATGGTACGCCGAGGTCACCAGAAGCCAGGTCTGTCCCGGCTGCGGATCGACCAGCTCTTTTGTCAGAACAGCGTTCTCCCAGGTGTTGCGGGATTCGTCTTCCAGAAGGATGCGTTCCGAGGCAATACCAAAGTCATCAAACAGGCGCGATGCTCCTTCAGATTCCGTTGCCTGTCCGGTGATGATTGTCCCCTGGCCGCCCGTGTGAATGATCATGGCCTCAGGCAGCTGCTTCGCAAGCCGGGCAGCAATGGTCAGCCGTTCCCCGGAAACGGTCAAAGCCGTCTCACCGCGTGCACCCGTGACCACCGTATCGACCGCGCCGCCCAGAATGATGACGCCGTCATAAGATCCGAGCTCAGCCGGTCTTGAAAACCTGTCCTCCAAAGGCTGGATCAGCAAGTTTGCTGCTGGAGAAAACCCGCAAATAACGAGGCCAAGCCCGCCAACCCAAATGAACCGCCGGCCCCACTTTTGAAGCCGCGTTCCCATCGACACAATCAAGCCGATCACGACAAGCGCAATCAGGAAATTGGATGGCTGAATGAAAAACGTAGCGATCTTGGAAAGATAGAAGAACATCTGCTTATATCACTCTGGATCCCAGACAGGCCCCCAGGCGGCGTTGATCAACCGGCCCTCAGGACTGCCCAAAGCGAAGACTTGCGCCATCTCGTCGCTGTCGAGCTCGAAATCAAAAATATCGATGTTGGCTTTCAGCCGATCCGGATTGCTGCTCTTTGGAATGGCAATGACGTTCGGTTGCTGCACATGCCAGCGCAATGCGATCTGAACCGGCGACTTGCCGTACTTCTCAGCCAAGTCGCGGAACAAAGCTTCCTGATCAACCCGCCCCTTGACGATCGGGCAATAAGCGGTCAGCGCCATTCCAAGATCATGTGTCGTCTGCAGGAGCGTTCGTTGGCTCAAGAAGGGATGATACTCAACCTGGTTGGTCACAAGCTGGCCACCGGCAAGGTCCTGCGCCTGCCGCAACAGCGCGGACGGGAAATTGGACACACCAATCGACCTTGCAAGACCGCGGTCTTTTGCCTCGACAAGGGCGCCGATGGTTTCCGCAAGCGGTATATCGGGGTTTGGCCAGTGGACGAGCAGGAGATCCACATAATCGGTTTGAAGCTTGCGAAGACTTGTTTCCGCTGAAATCTTGAACGGATTGGCTGCGAGCTGATCCCACCAGACCTTGGTTGTCAGAAAGAGGTCCGAGCGGTTCATACCGGAGGCGCGGATCCCGTCTCCAACCTCAGATTCGTTTTCATAATAGGCCGCCGTATCCACATGGCTGTAACCGTTCTGTAAAGCAAATGACACAGTCTGGGAGCATTGTGGCCCGCGCAAATCCCAGGTTCCCAACCCAATCGCCGGGATCGATACGTCACGAATAGATCTGGAAATCATTGTAAATTCTTTCATGGATGAAACAGCTGTGATGACCGTCACAGCCACCGCCAACGATCAGGAGCAAACTTCCCGCAACGTTCGCAACGATGGCCGGAGACAATGATATGACATTGTATATGAAAATTGGTGGCAGAAAGGCAGTCTTGGCTGCCATTTCCCCGCTTAGAGACCGACTGGATGCCGATCCCTGTTTCGATCTTGCACCGCTGCGCGGTGAGGTTGATGCGGCGGGAGACTTTTGCGAGTGCCTGGTTTTTCTCTTCGGCGGTTCTCCGTTCTATGACGGCAAGCCTGTGAGCGACC
>CALDSI010000398.1 GCA_937911395.1 uncultured Labrenzia sp. | reverse complement strand
GAAAAATCAACCATCTATCGATCCGGAACGTGTTGTTCTTTACGGCCACAGCCGGGGCGCTGTCGCAGCCGGTATGGTTGCGGCCCGGTATAACGGCTTGCGGGCGGTAATCCTTTCAAGCGGCGTGTATGATCTGAACGCGTTTCATTTGGACTGTACTGATGGTTTGCGGATAGCAATCGAGACGGAGGCCGGGCAGTCGGCTCAAGCGTTTCGCGAACGGTCCGCCTTGTTTCATGCTGACAAAATCACCACTAATACGCTGCTGTTGCATGGCCGCCATGATGACCGGGCGCCTGTTGAGCAAGCCAAAGCATTCTCGGTTGCGCTTGAAAATTCGGGCGGGAAGGTGGTCTTGAAGGTTCTCGAGTGCGGGCACCGGCTGCCGGCGAAAACCCTTATCGGCGTTGTCGAGCCGTTTCTCAAAGAGGTGCTGTCTGCCGAGCAGGTGATACACTAGCTCAGGCGTCAAGCATAAGACGAGTGAACGTCTGAGATGCCATTTAGGCCAGACTCTGAAAGTAACGTCAGACATCGTCGAATTGTTTTGCGTGGCTGACGCTGATCTCCTGCGCAATTTTCGCTGCCCTAGCAATCAACTCGTTCCGCGGCTCTCCGACATAGGTGGCAGTGAACACCAGTGGGCTTGGTTGCCACCCGGGATCAAATGACGCAATCCGGCCTTCGGCTACCAAACGGCGGCCCAGAACACTGGGCAGGATGCCGCCGCCGCTCCCCGACGCAACCATTTCAAACCCGGTCGACAGGGAGTTCGTCGGGAAAACTTGCGTCGAAATGCCATAAAGATCGCGCAGCTTTTGAACGAGTTCGCGGTAGGGGCGGGAGCTGCGGTTGTAGGTGATAACCGGTACTTGGGAGAGGTCCGGCTCTTCAAGATCCAATGGTCTGTACCATCCAAGATCAAAGGGCGGAAGCGGCAGGTTGTCGGTGCTGTACTCGGATATTGGTCCCATCAGGATGGTTAGATCCAGCGCCCGATCGAGCAGCATTTCACGCAGGTTGAAGGATGTATCAACTGTAACCTCGATATTCAGCCGCTGAAACGTTGTGTGAAGCGCTGCGAGAAAGTCCGGCAACCAGGTCTGGGCTATGGTCTCCGCGACGCCCAGGCGGAGCAGGGAGCTGATGCTGTCATCGGACATGACATCGCCTTTGATGCGCTCCGTGATGGCCATGATCTGCTCCGCATAATCCCGCAGAACCACGCCCTTTGCAGTCAGCGAAACTCCGGTCGTTTCGCGGCTGAAGAGGCGCGTGCCGAGATAGTCTTCCAGGCTGGAAATACGGGCGGAAATAGCCGGCTGTGAGATGTTCATTTGTTCGGCGGCCTTGCGGATCCCGCCCATGCGTGCAACCGCCAAAAAAGCTCTAAGCTGTTCAAGTGTCATGACAAAGAGATCCAACTGCTCGAGTGATCAGTATTTTGGATCACTTTCTGCAAAAAAACACGATTTGACTTGATAATGTATCCGCTGCAGCCTTTTGCCAACAAGGAATTGGGCAACCGATGCAACAAGATCTCACAAAGTTTTCTGAATTGGCCAGTGCGGACATGGTGCAGGTTCGCGCCGCGATCCGCTCCGGCCGGTACTCGGGGCACACGGCCGGGCTGGCAGACGGAAAACTCCAGTGCAATCTTGCGATCCTCCCGGGTGAATATGCAGATGCATTTCATGATTTCTGCCGGCTCAACCCTAAGGCCTGCCCGCTTGCCGGTGTCTCAAATCCTGGCGAACCGGTGATTGTTGAGCTCGGTGCAGAAGTTGATATCCGCACAGATGCCGCCCGTTACAATATCTACCGGCATGGCAAACTTGACCAGCAAGTGTCCGATCTGAACGCCTGCTGGCAGGACGATTTGGTGTCCTTTGCAATAGGGTGTTCTTTCACCTTCGAGAACGCTCTGAGGCTTGCCGGTGTACCTATGCGCCATATCGATCTCGACCGGACGGTCCCGATGTACCGCACATCGATAGAGACCCATCAAAGCGGCCCGTTTGGCGGCGGAATGGTCGTTTCCATGCGGCCCATTGCGAAAGAGCGGATCGACGAAGTCTTTGAAATCTGCCGCAAGTATCCGTTGGCACATGGCGCACCGGTGCATGTCGGCAATCCTGCCGAGATCGGTATTTTGACCATCGATGCCCCGGATTGGGGAAACCCGGTTCCGATTGAGAATGGGGAAGTGCCGGTGTTTTGGGCCTGTGGAGTAACGCCGCAAGTTGCCATCATGACAGCAAAACCGCCTCTTTCGATCACTCACGCTCCAGGAGCCATGCTGATTGCTGATGTCAGTGAACAGACAGTCCCGCTTTACTCATACAACGACAACTAAAAACCAACCGCACCAGAGGAACTAGAGATATGAAAAAACTCACGATCTTATCCGCCGTCTCCGCAATCGCGCTCTCCATGGGCACGACTGCTCAAGCCGAAGAACTTGCTGTTGTCGGCAGCTGGAGCGGCCTGCCGCTTCACAAGCAGTTCGAAGCCCCTTTCTGGAACGAAAAGTTGGGGGAAGTCTCCGGCGGCGAGCTGTCCGCTTCATTGACAACGCATGACCAGATGGGCATTTCCGGCGGCGATGTTTATCGCATGATGTCGCAAGGGGTGTTTGATGTCGGCATGACTGTTGCGGACTATGCGGTTTCCGACAGCGTTGCGCTCGAAGCGCTTGATGTTCCGATGATTGCAACCGATGCAGACACTGCAAAAAAGGCGGTCGACGCGGCCCGGCCGATGGTCGATGACATCTACAAGGATGTCTTCAACGCCAAGGTCCTCGGCATTGCGCCGTACCCGCCTCAGGTTGTTTTCTGCAATGCGGAAATCAACTCCCTGGACGATCTTCAGGGCAAGAAAGTGCGCGCGTCCGGTCGGATGACCGCAAAGTTTCTCGAAGCTCTTGGTGCAGAGGGCGTCAATATCGGGTTCGGTGAAGTCCCGGGCGCCCTGCAGCGCGGCGTTGTTGATTGCGCTATCACCGGCGCCGGTTCAGGCTACAATGCGGGCTGGTGGGAAGTCTCCACACATCTTCTTCCGATCCCGCTGGGGGGATGGGATCCGGTTGTGACTGCGATCAATCTCGACAAATGGAACACCTTGAGCGACGCCCAGAAAGCAGCGCTTGAGAAAGGCGTGAAAGAAAACCTCGAAGCTCCGGCTTGGGAAGTTGCGCAAAATGCACTCAACAATGACATAGTCTGCCTCACCGGCAATGGCGAGTGTCCGTATGGCGATGCGCGCGGTCTTGTGCTGGTTGAAGCCACAGACGAAGATCAGGCCAAGGCGAAAGCGGTTCTGATCTCTGAAGTGCTGCCGGATTGGGCTGAGCGGGCCGGCGGAGACTGGGCACAGCGCTGGAGCGACAGCGTCGGCAAAGTCACCGGCGTTTCCCTGGAAGCGAAGTAAGGATCTTTCCATGACTTCCTTGGTTCACCTCTTGCGGCGATTAAACGACCGCGTTGCGATGGGCGTCGGCATTGTGCTGCTGGTCTGTGTGGCCTTCACGCTCGTCGAGATCATCACCCGGAAGCTGGGGGCGGGCCTTGGAGGCGTGGACGAGATCTCCGGATACGTTATGGCTGTCACGACCGCCTGGGGCATCAGTTACGCATTGACGGAGCAGGCGCATGTGCGCATCGACTTGCTCCGTCAGCGCCTTGTCCCGTTCGGACGTGCGGTCTTTGACGTCATCTCCATTGCATGCCTGTCCGGCACAGCGATTGTGGTTGCCTGGCGCGGGTGGGGTGTTTTGGAAAAGACGCTTTCCACCGGCGCGCGGGCAAACACGCCACTCGAAACGCCGCTTTGGATCCCCCAAACGCTTTGGTGGCTCGGCTGGGTCTGGTTTGCGCTGTCCGCCACCATCTTGTTGGTCTCTGTCGTAGTCCGGTTCGCAACATCAGATTACAAGTCCGTCGATCAAATCGCCGGTGCGCGGGGGGAAGCATGATTGCGTTTACGTCTTTCGGGCTCCTTGGCCTGCTTGCGCTGTCCATCCCGGTCGGCATCGTCCTCTTCCTGCTAGCGTTCGGCATTGATACGTTTTTCAGCCCGTTTCCGCTGATGCGCGGCTTGGGGCAGGTGGTTTGGTCGTCTTCGAACAGTGCAACCCTGATCGCTATTCCGCTCTTTGTGCTTCTTGGTGAAATCCTGGTTCGCAGCGGCGTTGCGCGCCGGACTTATTCTGCGTTGGAAAAATGGGTTGCCTGGATGCCGGGCGGCCTGATCCACGCCAACATTGCCACGTCGACCATGTTTTCAGCGACCTCCGGATCGTCAGTGGCAACTGCAGCAACTGTTGCGACCGTTGCGATGCCGCAAGCCAAGGAGCTCGGATACAATCAGAAGCTCTTTTCGGGTGCCATCGCGGCTGGCGGCACGCTCGGGATCATGATCCCACCGTCCATCAACCTGATCGTCTATGGTTTTCTGACGGAAAGCTCCATTCCGCAGCTGTTTCTGGCCGGGCTTATTCCGGGCCTCGCGCTGGCCGGCCTCTTTATGCTGATCACAGTGCTCCTGTGCATCTTCAAACCGTCCCTGGGCGGTCCAAAACGCCCCAGTTCCTTGGCTGAAAAACTGTCCGGACTTGGGGACTTGCTGCCGATCCTTGGCCTGTTTGCCGCAATCATCGGCTCGATCTATGCCGGTTGGGCGACGCCGACCGAAGCCGCAACTGTCGGGGTGGCGCTGGCTCTGCTGATTGCTGCCCAGCAAAAGGCACTCAGTTGGGAAATGCTGTCCCAAGCGTTGCGCGGGGCCGTCAAGACGTCTGCGATGATCATGTTGGTCGTCATCGGCGCCTATGTTCTTAATTTCGCTTTGACAGCGGCCGGTGTCAGCCGGTCCTTGCAAAACCTTTTGGGTGGATTGGGGCTTGGGCCACTGGAGACACTTCTGGTGATCATCCTGATGTACATCATTCTGGGCTTCTTCATTGAAACCCTGTCCCTGATGGTTGCGACCATTCCGATCGTTGTGCCGATCATCGTGCAGCTTGGCTACGACAAGATCTGGTTCGGTATCCTGATGATCATTCTGGTGGAGATGGCGCTCATCACGCCACCCGTTGGGCTCAACCTTTATGTGGTTCAGGCCGCGCGAAAAACGGGCAGGTTCTCGGATGTGATGCTTGGCTGCATTCCCTATGCGCTTGCGATGCTTGCCATGGTCGGACTGTTGATCCTGATGCCGCAAATCGCCTTGTTCCTTCCGTCTACACTTTGAGGAAATCCATGAAGTTCACGACAAGCGAAGGCGTGCTGCAAAGCACGCCGCAGCGGCTTATTGTTGCCGGATGGACCGGCCGGAACAAAGCGGCCGTTGATCACCATATTGCTGAGCTTGAGGCGATCGGTGTTCCGGCGCCATCAACGGTTCCGCTCTATTATCAATGCGCCCCGGAGCTTCTCACCCAGGCTTCCCAAATTCAGGTAGTCGGGGGGGAAACGTCAGGAGAGGCTGAGCCGTTTCTGATCGGCGTTGATGGCAATATCTGGCTGGGCCTTGCCTCCGATCATACGGACCGGGCCCTTGAAACCTACTCTGTGGCCCATTCCAAACAAATCGCTGCCAAACCGGTCGCCAGTGAACTCTGGTCCTTTGAAAGCGTGCAGGACCATCTGGATGAAATCGTTCTCCAATCCTGGATCCTGGAGGAGGGGGCGTGGACCCTCTATCAGGACGGCACACTGGCCGCGATCCGTCCGCTTAAGGACCTCATGGACGGTGCAAACTTCCAGGACCGAACCGCCATGCTCTGCGGAACGTTGCCGGCAATTGGCGGTGTCCGTCCGGCAGCCCATTTCAAGATGCGCATGTATGATCCCCAAATCTCCCGGGAGATCACTTGGGCCTACAGCACACTTGCACTGGATGCGGTCGCCTAAGCAGCATTCCCTTTTGACTGTGATAAAATCCCGGACGCTCTGCCTGCAGTGTTGCTGCAAATCTATGCGGTAAAACGTTGCTGCGATGCATCCAAGGCTTGCGCAGGTTCGTATTCCGGAAAATACTTTGCCGTCGCGTTTTCCAGGAGACAGGCTCATTCGCAAGCATACCGCAGACACCGAGAACCGGATAAGGCATTCAAGAACCTTGTTCTTGTCTGACATTCACCTCGGGACCCGCGGGTGCCAGGCGGATGTCTTGCTGGATTTTCTGGCGCTGCACCACGCCGATACGATCTACCTGGTCGGCGACATCATCGATGGCTGGCGGTTGAAGCGCAAAAGATACTGGCCGGAAAGCCACCAAGCCGTGATCGATGAGCTGCTGGCGCGGGGCAGGGCAGGCGTTAAAATCATCTATTTGCCTGGAAATCACGACGAGTTTTTGAAAGACACCCAGCCGCTTCGGTTTGGCTGCGTCGAGTTTACGGAAACCGCAGAGTTTGAGACCGCGGCTGGCCGCAAGTATCTCGTACTCCATGGAGATCAGTACGATCTCATTGTGCAGAAGGCCAAGTGGCTTGCCTTCCTTGGGGACCAGTTTTATGCATTTGCCCTATGGACAAATACATGGGTGAACAATATCCGCCGGAAATTTGGCTTGAATTACTGGTCGCTCGGGGCTTTTGCAAAACAACATGTGAAACAATTCGTCAACGTCATCAGTGCGTTTGAGGGTGAAGTGACCAAAGATATCAAAGATCGTGGTTTGGACGGCGTTATCTGCGGGCATATTCACCATGCGACCGATCAGGAAATGAACGGCACGCGTTATCTGAATACCGGTGACTGGGTGGAAAGCTGCACGGCCATCGTTGAAACCCATGACGGCGTTCTGGAGATCATCCGCTGGCGGGACAGCGGCGCGCATCCTGACGCCGGCGATTCAGACGGAACCAAGGCCTTGAAACCGGCCGGAAAACTTGAAAAAGAGCGGACCGTCGCTGCATGAAATCACTGCTTTTTGTGTCGGATGCCTGGCATCCGCAGGTCAATGGCGTCGTCCGCACCTTGGAATACACGGCTCGAGAGTTGGAAAAACGCGGCATTCGCGTTGAGTACCTGACCCCGAACGGCTTCACCACAATCCCGTGTCCAACCTATCCGGAAATCCGGCTTGCGCTGACCACAAGGGGCAGGGTTGGTCAGCACATCAAGGACTTCGATTGCGACCACATTCACATTGCAACAGAAGGCCCGTTGGGACTGCTTGCAGCAAAGGTGGCGCGTAAGGAAAAGCGCTCTTTTACAACAAGTTATCACACCCGATTTCCGGAATATGTTGCGGCCCGCGTGCCTTTGCCGAAAGCGCCGTTCTACGCCTGGTTTCGGCGGTTTCACAACTCTGCATCCGGGTGCATGGTCGCGACGGACGAGTTGGAAACCAGCCTTCGGTACCGAAAGTTTCAAAACCTGATGCGGTGGTCCCGCGGAGTCGATACAGACATCTTCAAACCCTTTGAGGGCAGCGTGTTGCCGGCCGATCTCCCGAGGCCAATTTTCATGAATGTCGGCCGGGTTTCGGTCGAAAAAAACATTTCCGCATTTCTGGATCTAGATTTGCCCGGGTCCAAAGTCGTTGTTGGGGATGGACCGCAGCTGGAAATCCTTAAGCGGGACTATCCAGATGTCCATTTCACCGGATCCAAAACCGGAGAAGATCTGGCGCGGCATTATGCCAGCGCCGACACGTTCGTCTTCCCATCCCGAACTGACACCTTCGGTCTGGTGCTTTTGGAAGCCCTTGCATGCGGAGTGCCCGTAGCCGCGTATCCTGTAATGGGCCCGGTGGATGTCATCGGCGACAGCGGAGCCGGGATATTGTCCAATGACCTGCGCGAAGCCGCTTTGGCCGCGCTCGACATCCCAAAAGATATTTGCCGCGCTACGGCCCTCAGCCAAAGTTGGGCGGTCTGTACCGACCAGTTTTTAGAAAATGCGGCTGCGGCAGACGCCGCGCATCGTCAAAAATCTGCTGTTTGATACATCCAAGCTAGTCGACTACCCGGAAACGGACGCCCTCGGAACTGATATACCGATTGTCGCCCAGCCGCTTGAAGCTGACACAGCTGGTGCCTTTTGCCGGACCTCTTGGAAACGTCGAGCAGATCTGGTTTCCGCGCGCCCGCCAAGTGCCGTCGACCGAACCAAGAAGCGCTTTAGCTGACACGACGCCGCCGGGCATATAACGCATCGTGACCCGCATGCCGAACCGGTGCGTGACAATCGTCTTGTTCAACATCTCGTTCTGGATTTCGCGCGCTGTGAGCGTGTTCGCAACGGCCGTTTGAGGCAGCGAACCCAACAGCAGAACAGCAATCAATAGCGATCTTATCATCATGACCATCCCATCCAATGACGTGGTGCGATTGAAAGATATGGTCTGGTTACGCTAGAAGGCGGTGTGCGGACCATTCAGCATGATTTGCAAGAGCGTACATGGAGGGGATCTGCAACCATCAAGCACATCAGATCAGCTAAATGGAAGCAAAACACGGAAACTACAAAGTTTCGCAGGCTGGTGCGTGAGTGAGTGTTTGTTTTAAAAAGAAAAATATAAAATTGGCCAAATCTACTGGTGCGTGAGGGTTTTGTCGAATTTGGTGCGCACCAATTTTGACACCGAAAAGCCGTCAAAAGCTTAGAATGCGGTACCTTCTTCATTCTCATCGATCGCCGGAAGTTCAGATTGATTGGCAAGGGTGGATTTACGCTTTTTATGCGTGATCCTCTTGGGAAGTCGTTCCCGATCAAGGCTGAGCCCAAGTTCATCCTTCGCTGGATCCAGGATTTCAGCAAGCTTGTTCAATTCACCAAGCGCAAGAAGGGCATTTGCGAAGGTTTCGAGTCTCACCCCACCGTCACCTCGCTCGAGTTTTGCCAGGGTCTTGTCAGTCACTCCAATGCGTGAACAGAAATCAGCAACCGGAAGGCGACGCTTCTTTCGAGCCGTCCTTATGTCGTCGCCTAGCTGACGCAAGACTGCTTGCACCTGGAAGGAAGGCATTTCAACTCCTGCATAATTGCTTTGAAATTTTGCTCCTTCAATGATCCGATAATTTTCAACAAAGCAAGAAGATATGACGGAACTATCTCTGTTTTGTAGCCGTTTATCCGGAAATTATTCCGATAAACAGCAATATCCCGCCGAATTATCGAAGCCAGTTCC
>CALDSI010000397.1 GCA_937911395.1 uncultured Labrenzia sp. | reverse complement strand
ACAAAGCCGTGCCCCGGCAACATGATGAACCGGTTGATGGAAACACCGGGCTCCGGGATCGTGATGTTGTACCCCCGCTCCGTATCCAAGGGGATCTTGTCTCCAAGCTGGGCGGCAAGCTTCTTCGACCAGGCACCACACGCGATCACCAACCGGTCAGGATGACAGGTCCGGCCATCGGCAAGCGTCAATATGGGGCCTGAAGACCCGGACTGAACGTTCACGACATCCCCGACATCAAAAGAAACGCCCTGGCTTTTCAGCCAATCGGCCAGAGACAGGCACAACAGTTTCGGATCATCCACCTGCGCCCATTCGGGCACCAGCGCACCGCCCACCACGCGGTCGGACAATGCCGGCTCCATATCGTGGATCGCTGCCAGATCGAGCTCCTGAACATCGATGCCGAAGGCGCGCTGTTTCTCCCATCCCGCATGCGCATCTTCCAGTGAACTGACGGTATCGAACAGCTCCAGGCATCCATCCTTGCGGACCTGATTGTGTGTTCCGGATACGCGCCACAAACGCTCCCACGACGGCCACGCTTCCGCATTGAGTGCGGCCAGAGCCTCGGTGCTGCGCTTCATCTGGCTGTGATTGGAGGCCGCCATGAAACGGAGCATCCATGGCAGGATCTTGACGGCGTAAGCCGGGCGAACAGTCAGTGGCCCAAGCGGATCCATCAACCACTTGATCGCCTGCTTCCAAAGGCCGGGACTTGCGAGCGGGGCCACATCAGTCCATGCAATTGCCCCGGCATTGCCCTGGCTCGCGCCAGCTGCCGGCCCTTCACGATCAACAATCGTGACACCGTATCCGCGTTGCAGAAGATTTGCAGCCGTTGCCAGCCCAATGATGCCGGCGCCGACGATGGTGACGTCAGGTTTGCTCATTCATCCGTTCAAGCAACCTGAACACGTTTTTGCAAGCCGTTGATCGCGCCCAAAGCGCGCAAGTTGCTGGCTAAGCCTC
This sequence comes from uncultured Labrenzia sp., assembly GCA_937911395.1. Taxonomy (GTDB): domain Bacteria; phylum Pseudomonadota; class Alphaproteobacteria; order Rhizobiales; family Stappiaceae; genus Roseibium. Next base: position 1,867 of record CALDSI010000397.1, on the reverse strand, counting down.
AGACGGTTTTAGCGCTTCCTTTTCCGGCGTCTTTGATTGCAGCAGCCAGGAGAACACCGCAAGGGCAAGCGCCGCTCCAATCAACTGCGCAACGATGAACCCCGGGACATCAACCGGCCGGATGCCTGCAAAGGTATCGGTAAACGCGCGCGAAATTGCGACTGCCGGATTGGCGAACGATGTGGAAGCAGTGAACCAGTAGGCAGCAGTGATATAGAGCCCTACCAACCACGGCACCGCATCGGCGCGAAACCGGATACCCGCCAAAATACTTGCGAGTAGGCCAAATGTGGCGACCACTTCTGCGACCCATTGGGCACCGCCGGTTCGAACCGTAGTCGATGCCTGCCAGACCGGCAATTCAAACATCACATGCGCGACCAACGACCCGCAAATTCCGCCGAGGATCTGCACAGCGACATAGGCTGCTGCCACCGGAATTGTCAGTTCACGCTTCAGCCAGAACACAAATGTGACCGCAGGATTGAAGTGTGCGCCTGAGATTGGCCCAAACAAGGTTATCAGGACCACCAAGATCGCGCCGGTCGGGATCGTATTACCAAGAAGGGAAACCGCAACATCCTCGGACAAATTGTCTGCCATAATGCCGGACCCGACCACGGTTCCAACAAGCATCGCTGTTCCAAGCGCTTCGGCGACGAGACGCCGTGAGAGAGAAAATTCTGACATGAGACGTAATCCTAGTCGTCGGCTGAGGCGCCGATAGCGGAGAGTTGGCTTCTTCCGTCAGCTGCTGAGAAGACATCGTCGCCGAGCGCGAGCATCGCACCAATGCGGCGCTCAAGACGGTCATAGGCAAGGTCGAACGCCTCAGCGCGGGTCGCATCATCGCCCTCAACGGAGGCCGGATCGGCAATGCCCCAATGCACGACAAACGGATGGCCCGGCCAAACCGGGCAGGCCTCGCCGGCAGCGCTGTCGCAAACAGTGACGATAAAATCCATTTTGGGCGCACCCGCACCTGCAAACTCTTCCCAGCTCTTCGATCTGAAACCGTCTGTTGGCAGGTTCTTGCGCTCCAGGCAGGAGAGTGCGTCCGGATTGACCATGCCCCGCGGTGTCGAACCCGCTGAATACGTGTTGAATTTTCCCTCGCCCCTATGGCGCAGGATCGCTTCGCCTAAAACTGATCGCGCAGAATTGGCCGTGCAAACAAACAAGGCGTTACGCATATTATGAAGCCCCACTTTTTCCGGTTCTAACACCGGTCCTTTTCAACGCTCACACTATCGCCGAGCATGGTCATGATCGGGGCGCACATCTCCGGGTTTCCGCCGCAACAGTCTTGCAGCAGATACGTTGTAAGCGCGCCCATGGCGGAGAGATCCGCGCGGTAATGGATTGAGCGCCCGTCCCGTTCGGCGTGCACAAGGCCGGATCGGGACAGGGCGCTTAAGTGGGTCGATAGGGTATTCGGACGCACGCTGAGGGCATCTGAAATAGCGCCCGCTGCCATGCCTTCATTTCCCGCTTTCACCAACAGGCGAAAGACGTCGAGGCGGGTTTCCTGGCCCAAGGCCGCCAATGCTCTCAAGGCATCTTCTTTTTCCATAATTCGAGAATACTCGAATTATGGAAAAGTGCAACCCGAACTCCCGCTGAAAGAAAACCTCAAGCGGAGAAAGCATCCTAAAACATCAAACCAAGCTGGAGGAAAACAGTTGGGAAAAAGCCGCTTTGGAGATCAAGACCTGAAAATACACAGCCAACACGAACTCAAATACAAAGGCTGAGATTGCTGCCCTCAGTCGCACATGAGCTTAATCGGTCAGATCTACACCCTTAAACGAAAGACCACCGAGCGGATCCATAACGTATCCAGTGACTTTTGCAGACATCGGAACGT
>CALDSI010000396.1 GCA_937911395.1 uncultured Labrenzia sp. | reverse complement strand
GTGGTCCGCGCAACGCCGAGGAATGCAAAAACAATCAAGGCGAATGACAAGCAATAGAGCGGCAAGCTGAATCGCTCATGAATTTCCGCCCGAAGCCGCTCCGGATGTGTGACCGCGAAATAATCATTTCCGGGCGGGCCAAGGAGGTTTGCAGTGCTTCTTTCGCTTGGCTTGAAGACCGGTTCGCTGGCCTCCGGGATCAAGTTGGACAGATCGAAGGCATAGGACTGAAAGCGGACGATCGACATATCGCCGACCTGTTTCGGCCGCCGCTGGATTGTACCGTTTTGCATGACCAGCAGTGTTCGGCCGGCTGCCTCGATGATGTTTCCGGTCTCAGCCTGATAGGTGAAAGCCGTATCCGGGTCCCGCGTGTCGTGCATCAAAAGACCATCGAGCGTACCTTTGCCCGAACGGTTCCGGATATGGAAGGTCAGGCCTTCTTCCACGTTGATGAAGCGGCCCGGTTTGACGATGTTGGCAACGAGGTCTGCGCGCACACGCGTGATTTCAGTTCGAAGCTGGGCAAGGCCAGCGGGCGCGACATAGAGCGAAAAGGCAGACACCAGCAGCATGATAATGGTGGCAAACACAAGCACGGGCTTGAGCACCAGAAACCTGGATCCACCACTTGCATCAATCACGATCAGCTCGCTATCGCCGGAGAGCGAGTTCAGCACCAGGATGAGTGCGATCATCAGGGCAAAGGGCGCGACCGTGACGATGAGAAACGGCAGCGCCAGCATGGTGATGCCGATGAACTGGACGATTGTCTGTCCCTTGGACGTCACAAGGTCCAGCTGCCGGAGCGCCTGCGTCGCCCAAACGACCCCCGTCATTGCGGCGAGTGTGAGCGTGAACGCGTAGGCTGTGCACCGAATGATATAGCGTTCCAGCGTGTTCATGGCAGCTGCCGGATACTCCGTACAAATCTCATAAAATTTGACTTTATGTTCAATAACACGGGATGTGGTGAATGGCCCATGAAAGAAGATGGTTAATATACATTAATTTGCAACTGATCTTGCCGAAAACGCTTTAAAACGCCATCATTTAGCAATCTAGGGATATCTCCCGGCCAGGACACAACGTGGTCCTGTTTTACATCCTGACGACTTTGACGGACCTGCAAGGACAAACGATGACCAAGCTGAACAAGATCTCCTTTTCGAAAATCGACGCTCCGTCAAAGGGGATTGTGGTCGCTTTGGCAGGCGAGGCATTGGCAACTGGAGCTGCGACTGCAGGACTGGTCGGCGATTTGACGGGTGGCCTGGCGAATGTCGCGGAGATCGGAGGGTTCTCCGGAAAGAAAAAGACAAGTCTGGACCTTGTCGCGCCCGGAGGCCTTTCACTGGACCGTCTGATCGTCTTTGGAACTGGCGCGATGGACGGGCTCACCCGCGATGACTGGCGCGCGTTCGGCGGTGCGGTCTTGGCCAGCCTAAAGTCTGCCAAGGCAGAGGCGGCGACAATCGTTCTTGAAGCCCCGGAAGGTGAGGAGCTGGATGCGGAGCTTGCGGCTGAATTTGCAATGGGTGCCAAACTGCGCGCTTACGAATTCGACAAGTACAAGTCCAAAAAGAACGACGACAAGGCGAAGAAAACGCTCAAATTGACCCTTCAAGTTGCAGACCCCAAAGCTGCGCGAAAAGCCTGGACCACGGCGGAAGGAATTGCCGATGGGGTGATCCTGGCCCGTGATTTGGTCAACGAACCGGCAAACGTTCTTGGGCCGGTCGAATTCGCCGCCAAGGCCGCAGAGCTGGAGGCTCTGGGAGTTGAGGTCGAAGTCCTCGGCGAAAAGGAGATGAAGAAGCTCAAGATGTACGCGCTCTTGTGCGTGGATAAAGGCTCCGTCAGTCAAAAACTAATTGCAATTATGCGCTGGAACGGCGGTAAAAAGGGCGCAGCTCCTGTCGCCTTGGTGGGGAAGGGCGTTGTTTTTGACACCGGCGGAATCTCCATCAAACCGGCCGGCGGTATGGAAGATATGAAGGGCGACATGGGTGGTGCGGCGGCCGTCACTGGCGCCATGCACGCAATTGCTGCCCGCAAGGCCAAGGCAAATGTGGTGGGCGTCATCGGTCTTGTCGAAAACATGCCGGATGGCAATGCTCAGCGGCCAGGCGACATCGTGACCGCCATGTCCGGGACGAACATCGAAATTCTAAATACGGATGCCGAGGGGCGCCTCGTTCTGGCGGATGCCATGTGGTACACGCAGGAAAAATTCAAGCCGGCAATCATGATCGACTTGGCGACGCTGACCGGCGCGGTCCTGGTTGCGCTCGGCAATTTGAATGCGGGTCTTTTCTCAAACAATGATGAGCTTGCCGACAAGCTGCAGGATGCGGCCAAGGCCAGTGGTGAGCCGCTTTGGCGCCTGCCGTTGTCGAAGGATTACGACAAGCTCATCGACACGCCGAATGCTGACGTGAAAAACACCGGAGGGCGGTGGGCCGGATCTATCACCGCTGCGCAGTTCCTGCAGCGCTTTTCCAACGATGTGCCATGGGCGCATCTGGACATTGCCGGCACAGCATTTGGAGCGCCTAAGGGTGACACGTGCCAGAGCTGGGCGTCTGGCTACGGTGTCCGTCTGCTTAACCAGCTGGTGGCCGACCACTACGAGAGCTGATTGAAAAGAGCTGAAAACAAAGAAAAACCCGCCGGTCTGGCGGGTTTTTCATGGACTGAGAAGTCCGGAAAATCAGCAGGTCTTATAGGCCTGACATGCGGTCGCAGGTTCGACCAGGAAACCCATGCCGACAGTGGCTCCAGCTACACAGGCCACCAATCCGCAAAACACAACTACTCGTGCAAGCATACACTATCCCCATCTTGGCCGGGCCGGAAAACCGTCCCCCAACCACAACGCCTGATCTTGTAAGATCGTCCCCGGCGGTAAACCTAACGAATGGTTATTTTCGGAAGGTTAATGCAACGACTCGGCTAAGGTGTCCACGGTCGGATTTGTGTGGATGCAATTTGCCGCCCCTCCTGTGGCCGAACTGCATCACTTCTGGCAACCGCCGCATGGTAGTCCTGTGGACAGTTACGGGTCGTGTGTCTTTTTTGAAGGTGTCGTTGAAGCCTTATGAGCGTTGAAGTTGTCTTTTATCATCTCTTGCACAAGCCGCTGGAGTTGGCCCTGCCGGAACTTCTTCAAAAGTGCCTGGAACGCGACTGGAAAGTGGTTGTGCAAACCGGATCAGCGGAGCGGTGCAATGCGCTCGATGCACATTTGTGGACCTACCAGGACGACAGCTTCCTGCCGCACGGCACCAAGGCCGATGGTTACGCGGATCATCAGCCAATCTACCTGACATTCGAGCAGGACAATCCGAACGAGGCCGATGTGCGGTTTCTTGTGGACCGGGCCGCACCACCGGCGCTCGATCCTTACAAACGGGCGATCTACATGTTTGACGGCAATGATCAGGGGGCGGTCGAAGAGGCACGGATGCGCTGGAAAGAGGCCAAATCCTCCGGGTTTCAGATCGCCTATTGGCAGCAAACGGAAGCGGGCGGCTGGGAGCGCAAGGCATGAGCGACAAGACGGTTCACTCTGACAGTGCATTCATGGCGCGCCGTGATGCGGCGCGGGACCGAATTGCCGAACTGACCGGCGCCAAGGGCGGCGCTGCTGATGACCGGCTTGCCTGGTTTCATACGGTCTACCGCGAAGCTGGCGGTGATCCGGCCGCTGTTCCCTGGGCGGATTTGGCGCCCAAGGAGGCCATTGTCGAATGGTTGGCGGAACATCCGGGGAATGGTGAACGCGCTCTCGATATCGGGTGCGGCCTTGGCGACAATGCGGAGGCACTTGCAGCGGCGGGCTACAAAACCGAAGCCTTCGATCTGTCGGTAGACGCTATTTTGTGGGCCCAGAAACGGTTTCCGGACAGTCCTGTTTCCTACCGTGCGGCAGACCTCTTTCAGTTGCCGGACGAGTGGCACGGCGCGTTTGATCTGGTTCAGGAGTGCTACACCATTCAGGCGCTTGATGGCGATTTGCGCACCAGGGCGGTTGAGGTCATGGCCGGTTTGGTCGCACCGGAGGGACGGCTGCTTCTGATCAACCGCAGCCAGGAGGAGTACGGCGACGCCAAGGGCCCGCCGTGGCCGATGAAACCATCCGAATGGCGGCGTTTTGAAACCTTCGGTCTGACGATGGTCTGCGAAGAATTTTATGAAATTGAGCGTCCGGGCCGGATCATTCCGCATGTCCGGGCAGTGTTCGAACAAAATAGTTAGGGAGGCGGCATGCCGAAAACCTTGAAAATCTCATCCGCCGAACTCGTCGCCCAGGCGCGGGCGCAAATCGAGGAAATCGACGCGAAGGACGCCATTGCACTTGTCGAAGACCCGCGCGTGCAGTTCGTCGATCTCAGGGACATCCGTGAACGCAAGCACTCCGGCTATATCCCGGGCAGCTTTCACTGTCCGCGCGGCATGACCGAATTCTGGGTGGATCCGGAAAGTCCCTATTTCAAGGAGATTTTCGGAGAGGACAAGAAGTTCGTTTTCCACTGCGCCGCCGGCTGGCGCTCGGCGCTGACAGTTGCGACCCTAAACTCCATGGGCTTTGAAGCCGCCCACATCACCGATGGCTTTGCCGACTGGGTAAAACAGGGCGGTCCGGTCGAAAAAGACGATTGAGCTAAAGCGAACTTGTCACCTTCGACTCCAGCATCGTGCTTCTGCAGCGTTTGATTAGGCACAGTGCGATAAAACAGCACACAGGTCATCCCCGATTCATTCGGGGATCCAATCCACTGCTCCGCGCATTCCGATTTATTGTTCGGATAAAGAATTGCCACTCGGTTTGTACGCGTTCCTGCGGACACGGGTGCCAATGGATCCCCGCACAAGGCGGGGATGACCGCAGAGATTAGGGGAAGGCTCTTTCAAAAGCCTTTGCCCATCAGGCGGCGATTTTCGCCAGCAGGTCCGGCACCTTGCCGATGTGGTCGATCTGGTAAAAACGGTCAGAGGCCTCCGGAACATCGGCCTCTTCCAGCGCCCGGGTCTGGCCAAAAGGCACATGCGTTCCAAAAGAGCCCGCGGCGAGCGCCGGCAACACATCGGATTTCAGCGAGTTGCCGATCATCATGGCCTCTTGAGCCCCTGTGCCGTGACGGCGAAACAGCGTCTCATAGGTTTCCGGCGTCTTTTCCGAGACGATCTCCAGAGCGTCAAAATAGCGGTCGAGCCCCGACCCGGTCGCCTTGCGCTCCTGATCGAACAGATCGCCTTTGGTGATCATGATCAGCCTGTAACGGCCTTTGACCGCCTTCAGCGTTTCCAGAACATAGGGCAGGGGCGTTGCCGGTTCGCTCAAGATCTCCCGTCCGGCGTCCAGGATCTGCGCAACCACGCTTGCCGGCACCCTGCGGTCGGTGACCTCTATCGCGGTCTCGATCATCGACAGGGTAAAGCTTTTGATGCCGTAGCCATAGTGCAGGATGTTGCGCTTTTCCGCCGCCAGTAGCCGGTCCTTCAGTCCTTGCGGATCGGTGTACTCGGCGAGCAATTCGGCAAACCGGTCCTCCGTCAGCCGGAAAAGGTGCTCGTTGTGCCAAAGCGTGTCATCGGCATCAAACCCCAGCGTGGTGATTTTTTCGCGCACGGTTGTCTCGTCTCATCCCAAGGCCGCTTGACAGCAGCGGATCCCATTGCACGAGAACCATAAGGCAGCGCCGTCAAAATGACGTGTGCCGGGTGAGGAGGATTTGAGGATTTGGAGCAAGGATTTGTTAGGGATGAGGCGTAAGGACGAGATGCCAAGGCCTCTCGCTTCGCACTCAGTCATCCCCGGACCTCGATCCGGGGATC
>CALDSI010000395.1 GCA_937911395.1 uncultured Labrenzia sp. | reverse complement strand
GTCTTTGACAAAACCGGTCTTGTCGACTTCGCAAAGGCGTTGGCCGACCGTGGCGTTGAACTGGTGTCGACAGGCGGATCCTACAAGGCTTTGAAAGACGCCGGACTGACCGTTCTGGATATTTCGGAAGTCACCGATTTTCCGGAAATCATGGATGGCCGGGTCAAAACGCTTCATCCCAGCGTCCACGGCGGTCTTCTTTCGATCCGCGACGATGACGACCATCAAAAGGCGATGGCCGATCACGGCATCACCGGTATCGATCTCTTTTGCGGCAATCTTTATCCTTTTGAAGAGGTTGTTGCGTCCGGCGCGGACTATGCAACGGGCATCGAAAACATCGATATTGGCGGGCCTGCCATGACACGGGCAGCCGCGAAGAACCATGCCTATGTCACCGTGGTAACAGACCCGGCCGACTATAACTCTGTTATTGAGGCGTTGGACGCCAATGGCGGCAAGGCACCGCTCGACTTGCGGAAGAAATTGGCCCTAAAGGCATTTGCGCGCACGGCCGCCTATGATGCCGCCGTTTCAAACTGGATGGCAGATCAGTTGGAAGAGGCAACACCGGCTCACCGGGCTGTCGGCGGCGCGCTCTCAGAAGTCATGCGTTACGGCGAGAACCCGCACCAAACTGCTGGCTTCTATAAAACGGGCGAAAAGCGGCCGGGCGTGGCAACCGCAACGCAGTTGCAGGGCAAGACCCTCTCCTACAACAACATCAACGACACCGATGCGGCTTTTGAGCTGGTCAGCGAATTCGACCCGGCGCGCACCAGCGCAGTTGCAATCATCAACCACGCCAACCCTTGCGGTGTTGCGGAAGGCGGTAGCCTGAAGGATGCTTACGAAAAAGCGCTCCGCTGTGACCCAGTTTCCGCCTTTGGCGGCATCGTTGCTCTGAACCAAAAACTGGATGCTGCGGCGGCTGAAGAGATCGTCAAGATCTTCACCGAAGTCATCATCGCACCGGATGCCGATGAGGCCGCCCGCGAAATCATTGCCTCGAAGAAAAACCTTCGGCTTCTGGTCACAGGTGGACTTGCCGACGCCCGGGCCAAGGGGCTTTTTGTGAAGTCGGTGGCTGGTGGTCTTCTGGTGCAATCGCGCGACAATGGGGTCGTTGATGACCTTGATCTGAAAGTCGTTACCAAGCGGGCGCCAAGCGATCAGGAAATGCAGGATCTCAAGTTCGCCTTCCGCGTTGCCAAGCACGTCAAATCAAATGCAATCGTTTATGCCAAGGACTGCGCAACGGTTGGCGTTGGAGCCGGTCAAATGAGCCGGGTGGATTCAGCGCGCATTGCGGCCCGCAAGGCCTTGGATGCGACGGAAACTGCCGGATTGTCCGAAACACTTACCAAGGGCTGCGTCGTTGCGTCGGACGCTTTTTTTCCGTTCGCCGACGGTTTGTTGTCTGCGGCTGAGGCTGGAGCTACGGCTGTCATCCAGCCAGGCGGATCCATGCGGGACGAGGATGTGATCAAGGCCGCGGATGAGGCTGGTCTCGCGATGGTGATGACCGGTATGCGGCATTTCCGGCATTAGGTATTCAGAAATGCATCTTTTACCAATGGTAGAAGATGCATTTCTTCCAGGGCAGCAATAATCCGAAGGCTTCTGAATACCTTGTTAATCTCCGAAGGATAATTTGTTCGCACATGCAGCAGTTTGAATACTGTGGCGAATCGATTGTCGAACGGAGAAGATCCGGTGTTTAAGAATGCGAAGGTCACTACAAAACTCGTAGGCGTTAGTGTTGCAACGCTTGCCTTGGCCTTGGTCGGTGGGATCGGGGTCATTGGCTGGCAAGCCTCACAGATGACGCAATCTCTTGCTGTCGCTCAAGCGGATGCCGTTGCTGAGGATCAAGCGGAATTGGTCCAGCGGACCATGGAGAACGGTCTTGTCACCGCTCAATCGCTTGCAGCTGCTCTGACAGGCCTCAAAAGCACTGGAAATCAGGATCGCAATCAGTGGATGGCGATTGTTGAAGAGACGTTGCACAAGAATGTCGACTTCTCTGGCACCTGGGGTGCTATTCCGTTCGACGGACTGGACGGTAAAGACGCGGAATATGTCAGTGCCGAAAAGCACGACGAGAGCGGCATGTGGCGGCCGTATTTCTTCAGGCTCGCCGATGGCAAGCTTGGCTACCGCCCGATGGGTGATCTGGAAATGGATCAGCCTGGCAAGAGCCTTTGGTTCAATGTCCCTTATGAAACAGGCAAGGACTACGTGACAGAGCCATACAGCTGGGAAGCTGATGGAAAGACTGTGACCGGCGTGTCCTTCGGTATTCCGGTTAAAGAGGGCTCGAAAGTCATTGGTGTCGCCGGTGGGGACATCATGCTGACCCCCTTGTCGAGTGCTTTGGGTGAACAAAAGCCGCTTGGTACAGGGTCTGTCCATCTGATTTCCCAAGACGGATCCTGGATCGCGCATCCGGATGGTGCGCTCCTCGGTAAAGAGTGGAGTGAAGGGCGTTCCGATACCGATCTAGCGGTCAAGGATGAGTTGCTTGCTGCCGTCAAGAATGGCGAGAGCTATGTGTATGAAGGCTACTCAAACACACTCGGCACCGATGTCCTGCGGATTGTAAAACCGGTTAGCATTGGCCGGACCGACGCTAAAATGGCCGTGGTCGTCAACGTTCCGGTATCGACTTTAAACGCAGCTTCAACGCAGATCATAACCATGATCGCGGTTGTTGGTCTTGTCCTGCTGCTTGTTGTGGCAACGTCGATTTATATTGTGGGCACGAACATTGTGCGTCGCCCGCTGGAGCGTGCAGTCGGCAGCATTCAAGCCTTGATTGACCGCCGCTATGAAGAGCCGATCCATGACACGGATCGCCAAGACGAAATCGGAGAAATCAGCAAGGCTCTGGAAGTCTTCCGTGACAAGGCGCAGCAGGCGGAAGCCTTGGCAGCCGAACAGGAAGAGACGCAGCGCCAGCAGCTCGCCCGAGCTCAGAAGATTAGCGAAATTTCGCAAGACTTCGATCGTAAGATCACGGAACTGACCGCGACAGTCATGTCTCAGGTCGAGGATCTGAACGGTGCCTCCGTGACCCTGACCGCAGGCGCAGATGATACCAGCGAGAAGAGTACGACGGTGGCCGCTGCGTCTGAGGAAGCGTCCTCCAACGTGGAAACAGTTGCCTCTGCCGCTGAAGAGTTGATGGCGTCTGTTGGCGAAATTTCCCGTCAGATGACGCAATCAACAGAGATCGCGTCTCATGCGGTCGATCAGGCGCAGGCAACCAACTCCAAAATTGAGGGTTTGGCGGAAGCAGCGCACCGCATCAGTGAAGTGGTCAAGCTGATTACGGACATCGCCGAACAAACCAATCTTCTCGCCCTGAACGCAACGATCGAGGCAGCCCGGGCAGGGGAAGCGGGCAAGGGCTTCGCCGTTGTTGCAGCCGAGGTCAAGGAACTCGCCAATCAGACGGCCAAGGCGACCGAAGAAATCTCCCTGCAGATCCAATCGGTTCAGTCCGAGACCGCAGGTTCAGTGGATGCGATCAAGGGCATCTCGGAAACGATCGAGAAGATGAACGAGATCTCCTCCAGCATTCAGTATTCTGTCGAACAACAGGGGCTGGCGACCGAGGAAATCGCGCGGAATATTCAGGAAGCCTCCAACGGTACGCAGGAAGTTGCCCAGAACATCGTCAAGGTGGCAGCGTCCGCGGACGATACCGGCAACGCGGCTCGTCAGGTCAGCCAGTCGGCCAACGTCTTGCAGAGCGAGGCTGTGCGCCTGAAACAGGAAGTCGACAACTTCCTCGTAGGTGTTCGCGACGTCGCTTAAGCCACAGCATTTTTGGATTGATAAAACGCGCCGGGTCATTGCCCGGCGCGTTTTTCTTTGACCATCATCAGCAGACCAAGGCCGACGGCAAAGAACACCAAAATGACGGACATGCCAGCCCGCTGGCTATCAGCTGCGGCAGTTACAACGGCGACGGCCAGTGGGGCCAGGAAGCTGGTCACCTTTCCGGAGAGCGCCAATAGACCAAAATACTGGGTCATCAGATCTTTCGGTGCCAACTGGATGAGAAGGCTCCGGCAGGACGCTTGCAGCGGACCAGACACAGCGCCAATGATTGCGCCGAGAGTGATGAAGATTTGTTCCGGCAGGGACGCGAACAACGCACCCTTGGGCGCGGCTGGTGTCTGAATGAAGAAGAACACCGTCGTTCTGTCGACGGAGATCATGCCCAGCCCACAGATCATCAGAACGATCAGCGAAAAGGCGATGACGATCTTGGGCCCGAACCGGTCGTCCACCTTGCCGCTGAGCAAGAGGCCAAGTGTTCCGGTGATCGTCAATATGATACCGAAAGTGCCGATCTGAATGGATCCCCAGCCGAGCTGGCCGGCCGCATATATCCCGCCAAAGGCAAACAAGGCGACCAATCCGTCCTTGAAGACCATGTTTGCGATTAGAAACATGAAGATATTGCGGTTTTTTCGAGCGTGCCGAAGGCTGTGCCGCAGATCGCTGAGGCCTTTGGAAACAGCCGCTCCGATCTTTCCGCGTGAAGGAGCGTCCGGAACAAACAGAAACATAGGTAGAGCGAAAATCACGTACCAGATCGCAGAAAACGGCCCGGATGCCCGGTCGCCTTCGTAGGTCGCAGCATCAAGGCCAAACAGGGGCGTGAATCCGAGCAGCGTGCGTCCGGTGTCAGGGTTCGCGGCCAAAAATCCAAGCACGATAACGAGTGTCACAAGTCCGCTTGCATATCCGAGAGCCCAGCCAAAACTCGACAGACGGCCGATATGTGTCGACGGGACCAGCTGGGGCATCATTGCATTATTGAAGACCGCCGCGATCTCGATCGACAGTGTTCCAATTGCAAAGGCAAGAAGGGCAATCATGACGCCATTTGGATTGCCTGGCGCGGCGTACCAAAAGGCCCAGCAACACACGAGAAAGGGGATTGAAAAGCAAAAGATCCAAACCTTCCGGCGGCCGGTTGCATCGGCAACGGCGCCAAGGATTGGAGCCAACAACGCAATTCCCAACCCTGCCGCAGCGGTGGCATATCCCCAAAGGCTCTGACCTTCCGTCGGGTTGTCGGCCAATGCGGACGCGAAATAGGGCGCAAATACAAAGGTGGTAATGAGGGTGAAAAAGGGCTGTGCGGCCCAGTCAAAGAAACCCCAGGCAACGATTGCGCGCCAGCCCGGACTTACAAATGCTGTATCAGATGCAGCGGTCATCAGATGTTTGCTCTCCTGGGATCTCTGAGAACTTTGGCGTCAACCATGGCATGGCCTGGAGCCAAGCGCACTCATCAAACAAAAAGGCCGGTAGCGAAACTCCCGGCCTTTGTTATCAGTTAGTCTGCCTCTGGTGCAGGTGTGACCGCCCAGTTCATGTCCGATCGCTGATCTCAGCAAGAAGGCTTGCTGCGACAGAGAACTTTGACACGCTCAAACCGCCGTCGAGAATTTCGGCGACTGCCTGGGTGGTCCGGTTCACAACTGTCTGCTTTTTCTCCAGCCAATGCGCAAAACCATCGGCCTGGATGGCAGAAATAGCGATGGCGCGATGTGCAGATGCGAGCGTTGCACGGGCCCGGTCCAGCGCGAGCCCATCGTAATAATCATGGACCTCCAAATCGCCTGCCATTTCGCTCATGGCGCCGATGCGGAAATGATGCGCCACATCAAAGAATGCCACTGCAGCCTTGTCGAGATCCGCTCCGGTTTCTTCCGCAACGATGACGATGTCTGGGATCGCTCCCTCCACCGGCAGCCAGGCAATTCGGCGGGCCAGGTCATTAGTCACCCCTTTCGAGACGTAGGAATCAACCCGACTTATGAGCTCTGCTGCTGGTTCGTAGGGAAGCACGCTTTCCAGCCGGTCGCGAAGGTCTGAAATCCCAGCGTGGAACCGCTCCACAACGGCTGCCAGTCCCTGTTCAAAGGACACATTCCTCTTGAACCAGACGACGCGTTCCAGAAGCAGTGATTGGACCTCCGAATAGAGTTCCAACTGCAACTCACCGTCGATCTTGGTGTCCAGAAGGTCGATCTCTCCGTTGAGTTCGGTCAGTCCGTAGCTGTTGCGCACGGCAACGAACCCTTGGGCGATTTCCGTCGTTGTCGCGCCCGTCTGATCCATCAGGCGGGTGATAAAGGTCGCACCACCTCTGTTGACCATGGAGTTTGCGAGCATGGTGGAGATGATTTCCCGGCGTAGACGATGGCCGTTGATTTCGCCCTCGTAGTCGGCGGCCATTTCATCCGGGAAGTACCGGAAGAGTTCGCGGGCGAGGTAGTCATCATCGGGGACCGAGCTCTCCAGGATCGCGTCGTACAGGGTGATTTTCGCGTAAGCCAGCAACACGCCGAGTTCGGCGCGGGTCAGCAACTGCCCGGCATTGCGCAATTCATCGAGCTGCACATCATCGGGTAATTGTTCGACGACGCGGTCCAGAAGACCTTCACGCTCCAACTGGCGCATCATGCGAACCTGATAGCCAAAGTCTTCCATTCCCT
>CALDSI010000394.1 GCA_937911395.1 uncultured Labrenzia sp. | reverse complement strand
AGTCAAGCTAATACTTAAGCCTCAAAATCATTCGTTTGTGCCGATTGTCAAGCACCGGGATACTCCGGGTTAACCGCCGAAAGAGTGGAAGGGAGGGCCTTGGATGCAGCCGGAAATCCGGAAAATCGTTGCTTATGAAGAAGAGATCCTGATCGAGGGGTTCAGGGCAACCGAACGACCATGGCACGTGTTCGCGGCCGCCGCGGTGGTCAAGAACCCGTGGGCCGGCCGGTTTGTTGAGGATCTGAAACCGGAAATCCTGGCGTTTGGCCCTGTCCTCGGTGAATTGCTCACCGACCGTATCCTAAAGCTCGGCGGCAGCGGCGAGGCGATCGAAGCTTACGGCAAGGCAGCCGTTGTCGGCCTTGACGGAGAAATTGAACACGCATCCGGACTGATCCATACGCTGAGGTTTGGCAATTTTTATCGGGAAGCAGTCGGAGCGAAGTCCTATCTCGCCTTCAGCAACACCCGGGGACCGGCAAACGCTCCAATCATGATCCCGCTCATGGACAAGAACGATGCGGGAAGGCGGTCCCACTATCTGACAATCCAGTTTTCTATTCCCGACGCACCGCGCGCTGACGAAGTTGTGGTTGCGCTCGGGGGAGCGACGTCTGGCCGGCCGTTCCACCGGATCGGTGACCGGTATCAGGATCTGAAGGAGATGGGGCGTGATCTGGACAACCCGGCCGCGGTCTGATCAGGGCGGATTTGCCTGCATTAAGGAAGGCGAAGGGCCTCGTGTCCTTCTTCTCCACGGTGTCGGATTGCAGGCCGATGCCTGGGCGGCACAGTTGCCGGATCTTGCGTCCCATTTTCAGGTGATAGCGCCCGATATGCCAGGCCACGGCCAAAGTGCATATTTGGCAGGGCGCGCCGACTTGTCAGCCTATTCGTATACGGTTGCCCAATTGTTGGAGGGGCCGACTGTGGTGGCCGGACACTCCATGGGGGCCATGATTGCTCTCGACATTGCTGCGCGTCATCCGGAGTTGGTCGCAGGCGTCGCCGCATTGAATGCCATCTACCGGCGCTCTGATGCCGCCAAACAAGCAGTTCTGAACCGAGCGGAAAGTCTCGGGTCTGAAACAGGTCCAAATCCGGAACCGACACTTGAACGCTGGTTTGGGACAGAGCCATCGGAAGCCCGCAGTGCTTGCGAGGCCTGGCTGCGTGGTGCCGATCTTCACGGTTACCGGACTGCATATGATGTGTTTGCCAGGGAAGATGGACCGTCTGATCGGGCACTCATGTCCCTCAAGTGTCCGGCATTTTTCATGACCGGCAGCCTTGAGCCGAATTCCACACCCGCGATGTCACAGGCCATGGCCGCCTTAACCCCAAAGGGGCAGGTACACGTGATCGAAGACGCAGCCCACATGATGCCGATGACGCACCATGAGGAGGTGACCCGGGCTTTGATGGCTTTTGTAACGGAGTGCCATTCATGAAACCGATCGACCCGAAAGAACTTCGCGGTGCCTTTGGCCGTTTCATGACCGGGGTCACGGTGGTGACCACCCGCAAGGCTGATGGAACGCCAGTCGGGTTCACCGCGAACTCTTTCACATCCGTGTCGCTGGACCCGCCATTGCTGCTTGTCTGCCCTGGCAAGTTTCTTTCCAGTTACGCTGCATTTGCGGAGTGCAAGCAGTTTTGCGTCAGCATTCTTGAGGAAGGTCAGACGGACGTTGCAAACACTTTTGCCGGGTTTAAGGGAGACCGTTTTGCCAAAACACCGCATGACTTTGATGCCGACGGCACACCATTTCCTGTCGGCGCATTGGCGCGTTTTTCATGCAAGACCCACCAAACGGTTCCCGCCGGAGATCATGTGATCCTGATTGGTGAGGTCATTGGCTTTGCGCAAAACCCTGGTCAAGGGCTTGGATACGCCGATGGTCAGTTCTTCAGTCTTGCCCGAGCGCGCAGCGCGCGCGATCCGGCCGCAAGAGTGAATATCGCCGGGGCGCTTGTCCGTCATGAGGGGCGGGTCTTGCTTGAAAAGACACAAGACGGTTACCGGCTGCCGGAATGTTCCGTTCCAGACAAGACCGGACTTCGAAAAGCTCTTCAGACAGTTCTTCAAGACAAAGGCATTACAGCAAGTTTTGGCGCCGTCTACTCCGTTTTTGATGATCCTGATACATCGACGCATTTTGCATATCTTCTGGCGCAGGCATCTCATGTCGCTCCAGACACGAAACTGACCGCGGTGCCTCCAGAAGAGTTGGCTACTCTGACGTATGCCAGTCCGCCGCTTGCCAGCATGATGGCCCGTTACGCCCGGGAATGCGCAGCAGGCAATCTCAATTGTTATCTCGGGGACACCATCACCGGAGAAATTCACACGCTTTCGGAGGGAGTCTGAACATGGAATTTTCCCTGTTTGCTCACATGGAGCGGCTTACGCCGCAACAGCCGCATGAGATCCTCTATGAGGAATTTGTGTCTCTCTGCAAACTGGCGGATGAGGGCGGTATGCGCGCCATCTGGACCGGTGAGCACCATGGGATGGAATTCACGATTGCACCCAACCCGTTTTTGACACTCGTGGACCTGGCGCATCATACGAAGAATGCACGCCTTGGAACCGGAACCGTCATTGCGCCGTTCTGGCATCCCATCAAACTGGCCGGGGAGGCCGCAGCGGCCGACTTGATGACCGGCGGCCGGATCGAGCTTGGTATCGCTCGGGGAGCATATTCTTATGAATATGAACGCCTGATGCCGGGCCTTGATCCCTGGGAGGCAGGTCAACGCATGCGGGAGACCGCGCCTCTTCTTCGTCCCCTATGGCAGGGCGATTGCGCGCATGACGGAGGCTACTATGCGTTCCCTCCAACCACGTCTGCGCCCAAGCCTCTGCAGGAAAACGGCCCGCCGATCTGGATTGCTGCCAGGGACCCGAACAGCCATGAGTTCGGTGTGCATCAAGGCTTCAATATTCAGGTGACACCGCTTTGGCAGGGGATGCAAGAGATCGAAACCCTGATGGGCCGCTTCAATGACGCGTGCGCAAGTCATGGTGGTTCGAGGCCCAAGATTATGTTGTTGCATCACAGTTATGTGGCGTCCGATTCTGATGATGTGGTTCTGGCCGCCCAGGAACTCTCGCGGTTCTACTGCTATTTCGGAGCCTGGTTTCAGAACAAACGTGCTGTTTCCCAAGGGCTGATCGAGAGCCTCTCGGAGGGCGAATTGGCCGCCAACAAAATGATGGCCCCGGAAAACATGGCCCGGGATTTGACAATCGGTACGGCGCAGGACGTCATCGACCGCATCAAACGCTACGAAGATCTGGGATACGATGAATATTCGTTCTGGATCGACAGCGGCATGAGTTTTGAACGCAAGCAGGCTTCACTGCGCCGGTTCATTGAAGACGTCATGCCAGCGTTCGGTTAGGAGAGATCATGCAGCACTATCAGCTTTATCTTGTTGGCGGGCGCGGTGTGGGTTCCAGCGGGCAACTCCTGCATACTGAAAATCCGGCGACGGGTGACCCGTGGGCCTCGTTCGCCTGCGCGGACCCGAGGGATGTGAACCGGGCCGTTGCAGCTGCCCGGAGAGCTTTGGAGGACCCTGCATGGCGTGACCTCACCCAGACACAGCGCGGCAAGTTGCTGTTCAAACTGGCGGAACTGGTCGAGGCGTACGCTGAGGATCTCGGAAGGCTGGAAACAACCGACAGCGGAAAACTACTCGCCGAAACCCTCGCGCAGACAAAATATGTCGGTGACTATTACCGGTACTATGCGGGGCTCGCGGACAAGATTGAAGGATCGGTGCTTCCTATCGACAAACCGGACATGCATGTGTTCACCAAACGGGAGCCGATTGGTGTCGTGGCTGCTGTCGTCCCCTGGAACGCCCAGATGTTTCTAACTGCAACCAAACTTGGGCCGGCACTTGCAGCAGGTTGCACCGTGGTTTTGAAGGCTTCGGAAATCGCGCCCATACCCATGCTGGAATTTGCCTCACTGATCGATAAGGCCGGATTTCCGCCTGGGGTCGTCTCGGTCATTACCGGAGATGCTGAAAACTGTGCCATTCCGTTGACCCGGCACCCGGATGTCGACCGGATTGCCTTTACCGGCGGACCGGAAACAGCCCGGCATGTGGTGCGCAATTCAGCTGAGAATTTTGCGGTCACAAGTCTGGAGCTTGGCGGAAAGTCTCCGGTTCTGGTGTTTGACGATGCGGATCTTGATGGCGCTGCAAACGGTTTGATTGCAGGTAATTTTGGCGCATCGGGCCAAAGCTGTGTGGCCGGATCCCGTGCGCTGGTGCAACGGACGGTGTTTGAAGCACTGATCGACAAGATCACGGAAAAGGCAGCCCATATCTCGGTTGGAGATCCTCTGGAAACTGCAACACATGTCGGCCCGCTTTGCACAAATGCGCAGATTGAAAAGATCAAAGTCACGCTGAACAAGGCGATAGAACAAGGTGCCGAAATCCGCCTTGGCGGTGCGCCGCTTGAGCGATCGGGCAACTATATGGCACCGACGCTGGTGGCCTGCCCGAACCCGGACATCGAAACTTTGAAGGTGGAAATGTTCGGGCCGGTCATGTCGCTCTTGCCATTCGACACTGAAGACGAGGCCATCGCGTTCGCAAATGACACGCCATATGGTCTCGCCTCCGGCATCTTCACGCGGGATGTTGCCCGCGCGCACCGCGTATCATCCAGACTGCGGGCGGGGATCTGCTGGATCAACACCTATAGAGCGATTTCGCCAATCGCCCCATTCGGCGGGTTCAATCAATCCGGATACGGACGCGAAGCGGGCATTGAAGCCGTCCAGGACTACACACTTACAAAGACGGTCTGGATCAACACTTCCGGTGAGCCGATGGCCAACCCGTTCGTAATGCGTTGACTGTGCTAATCGACCATCTGCCCTTGTGACGACAGCCGCAGCAGGCAATCGAGTGTCAAACTGACACTGGTCTGCCGGTTTCTAGGGACTTTGCCGCTGCATCTGCCAGCATCTGAGCACGTAACCCGTCCTCAATGCCTGGAGATGGCTTTGTCCCGTTTTTCAGGCAGTCAATGAAATGCGTGATTTCCGCTAGATAAGCTGCTTCATAGCGCTCAAGAAAGAAATGCTGGGCAGGAGCTCTTGCAAAGCCAGTTTGGGTGGCCATCTCGACTGTGTTTTCCAGAATGTTCTCTGCCCTCAGCATGCCTTTAGAACCGTGAACTTCCAGCCGCTGGTCATAGCCATATGCCGCCCGCCGCGAGTTTGAAATCTGGCAGATCTTTCCGCTTTCTGTTGTCAGCGTGACTGCCGCGGTGTCCACATCACCCGCCTTGCCAATCCCCGGATCGACCAGGGAAGAGCCCACCGCGAAGACCGTGACAGGTTCTTCGCCGAGGATAAACCTGGCCATGTCGAGATCATGGATCATCATGTCCCGAAACAGGCCGCCAGATGTCTTTATGTAGTCGATCGGCGGCGGAGAGGGGTCGCGCGACAAAATGGTGACCAGCTCAACATCCCCAATGTCACCGCCGGCAATCCGGCTTTGCAGGTTTGCAAAGTTTGGATCGAACCGGCGATTGAAGGCCGTCAGGAACATGACGCCGTTTTCGTTGACCACCTTGACGCAGTCCTGCACCCGATTAGAGGACAGGTCGACCGGTTTTTCGCAGAAGATCGCTTTCTTCGCCCGTGCTGCCTGATGGATCAGGTCGTAGTGGGTCGTCGTTGGCGTGCCGATCATCACCGCGTCGATGTCATCGCTTTCGATGATGGCGGTTGCCTCACGCACCTCTGCGCCGGTTGTTGCCGCAAGCGCTTGAGCGGGCGCATCGAATGCGTCTGCCACCGCCACCAGCTTCGCGTCCGGAGACGCCTGAATTGCGCGTGCGTGCACCTGGCCGATGCGCCCGCATCCGAGCAAACCAAATCTCACCATTTCTTATTCCTTGGGCTCGTTCTTGGATGGGCCACCGAAGGCCTTGAGAACAGTGCGGGTCGCTGCGACCATCGGATCATGTGTTTCTGATAAGATCGTCACCCGGTCAAACCGATCCGGATCGCGATTGACTGCGTCCCGCATCGCAGTTCCGAAGGCCTTGCGCAACTCGGTTCCGATATTGAATTTGCAGATGTTCGTGTTTCTGGCGAGCTTCTGCCGCTGTTCGACAGGGACACCGGAGCCCCCATGGATGACCAGCGGGATTGTGGTTCGTGCCTGGATCGCGGTGATGCGGGCCTCGTCCAGTCCGCCTTCCTTGTTTTCCTGAAGGTGAACATTGCCGACCGAGATCGCCATGGCATCCACGCCGCTGTCTGCCGCGAATTTTTCAGCATCCACGGGGTCCGTACCTTCAGAAGCATCCCCTTGAGCAGATCCGACAAAGCCGATTTCCCCCTCTCACGATATCCCGGCGGAATGCGCTAGGTCCGCAATCCGCGCGGTTTCGTCGATGTGCTGGGAAAGCGGTTTGCGCGAGCCATCATACATCAGTGATGTGAAGCCACTGTCGAGCGCTTCCTGACATTCCTCGAATGTATACCCGTGATCAAGATGCGCCACCACAGGAACGGTGGCCCCTTCCGCAAGATGCCGGAACATCGCCCCCAAAACGGGAAGAGGTGTGTGCTTGCGGCAGGAGGGGCCTGCCTGCAGGATCACCGGAACACCTTCTTCTTCGGCGGCGGCCACATAGGCGCGCATATCTTCCCAGCCGAGCGTCACCAGACCGGCAACGGCATAACCGTCTTTCAAGGCCGGTTGCAGGACTTGGCTCAGTGTTGCCAGTGTCATTTGAATTTGGCCACCATGTCCTTGATCCCAGGGATCGTCTCGACCTGATAGGCATGGGTCGGCTGGAAATACTGCACCAGTGAACGCTGGCTGAGACCGCCCAGAATTGTGAAATAGTACATCTCGTACCCGGGCATGACGGCGCAAGGGTGGTAGCCCTTGTCGATCATGAAGGTCGAGCCGTCCATCAACTGATAGGCTTCTCCGGGAACACCCTCTTCGCGCTGAAGGATCTGAACACCTGAGCCGTGTTTCGGCCGGAAGCGGAAGTTGTAGGTCTCATCGTGCCGGGTTTCATGCGGCAGACGGTCGGTGTCGTGTTTGTGGGCCGGAAAGCCGGACCAGCCGCCCTGGCCAACGGTGAAAAGTTCGCTGACCAGCAAACGACCCACCTTGCCGTGCTGTTTTTGGCCAAGGATGTGCTTGATTTTGCGGTGGGTCTTGGTGTCGTCCGAGCCGTACTGGACAAGGTCGATGCCATCGACGCGCACATCGAACGGCTTCAGCACTTCGTCGTACCTTGCGCCCGCGATGAACGTCTCCGTTTCATCGGAGGTGCAAATGATCGTCACCTTGGCCCCAACAGGGATGTAGACGCCTTCAGGCTCCCCGTCCCAGACGTCTTCGCCGCGGTTGCCGAGCTTGTCGAATGTGATGCCCTCAACCTCAACGGTCACCGTACCGGTTGCGGGCACGATGCAGGTTTCATAGCCGGGCACCTGATAGTGGAACGCCTCGCCCTTCTTGAGCTTGACGATGTTGAAATAGTTCAGCGGAACGGTCGGATTGTCGATGTCCACGATCGGCTTGTTCTGGTTGTCATGCGGCGCGATATGCATGGAATGGTCCTTTCAGACTGGATCAGCGGGCGGGAAATCGGGATCGAAATCATGCCTGAACCTGATCGCTCTTAAAGTGGTCGAGCATCTTTGAGCGTTTTCATCAAAACGTCCGATGCTCTTGTGTCGGGCCAGGATGTGAGGCCAAGAAGGCCTCCAGCTCGGCTTTGTTCGGCATGGCGGGGGCACAACCAGGTTTGGCAACGACGATGGATGCACAGGCAGACCCACGGAGGATGGCTTCCTTGAGCTCAAAACCATCTGCGATGGACGTCATGAGGCCGCTCATGAAACTGTCGCCCGCGCCATTGGGTTTGAGAGCTTCAACGGGGTAGATGCCCGTTCTGAACTCGCCATCGCGGGTGATGGTGATCGCCCCAGCTTCGCCCATCTTGTAGATTACCAGCTCGGCTGTTGTGCGCACGAGTTCGCGGGCTTTCTCAAGCCCCTTGTTATGGTCTCCGGCCATAAAGCCGAATTCCTCGTCATTGCCGACGATCATGTCGCATTGTGCAGCAGCGCGGGACAGAACATCAGCGGCGACATCTGCCGACGGCCAGGAGTAAGGCCGATAGTCGACATCAAAGATCAGGGGCAGGCTTGCTGCCCTGGCAAGGTCGAAGGCCTTGAAGGTTGCCGTTCGCGAGGGCTCGGCCGCAAAGACAGTGCCGGCGGTGATCAGCGCGCCATATTTATCGTAATCAACGCGGCTTACATCGTGCTCATCCATCTGAAAGTCGGCCGCGCCGTTGCGGTAGATGACATTGCGGTGCCCTTCCACCACAGACTCGTAGAAAGCAAGCGAGTTGCGGTATTCACCGCCAACAGGCGTAACATGCTCCGTATCGACGCCGTAATGCTTGAGTTGGCCAATGCAGTAACTGCCAATGCTGTCGTCCGAGACACGGGTCACCAGTCCGGCCTTGCCGCCAAGCTTGCAGATGCCGGCGCCAATATTGGCGGCCGCTCCGCCGAGACCGACCCCGAGCCGCTCAGCATCTTCAGCCCGCACCCCGGCATCGGTGAAAAAGTCGATCCCGGCGCGTCCCACTACAACGAAATTGTTCCGGGCAATCGCTTCAAGAAGCATCATACCCCCCGGCGCTGTTTCGGGCGCGTGGACTCCCAGTCCTCGTGCGCAGCCCGGACCTTGTCGCTCGATGTCACATGCGGGGTTCCAACCTCCCACCAAGCATGCCCTTCGGCTGTCCAACCTTCGTAGGCATCAACCTTCATACAAATGACGTAGGTTTTATTGGCCGCCTTGGCCCGCTTGAAGGCCTCACCAAGTTCAGCCGGATTGGACACCGTTTCCGCGTGCGCGCCCATGGACGCAGCGTGGGCCTCAAAGTCGACAGCAAACGGTTCTGGAACGGTTGGACAATCCGCAATGAGATTGTTGAAGCTCTCATTGCCGGTGTTGTTTTGCAGTTTGTTGATTACCGCAAACCCGCCGTTGTCGAGCACCAGAATAATCAATTTCTTGCCGGTCAAAACAGACGAGTAGATATCCGAGTTCATCAGCAGATAGGAACCATCGCCAGTGAAGACGATCGTGTCTTTGTCCGGTTCGCGCTCAGACTGGGCAATGCGTGCGCCCCAGCCACCGGCAATTTCATATCCCATGCAGGAATAGCCAAATTCGACATCAACGGTGCCAATGTCGAGGGTTCTCCAATTGGCCGTAACTTCCGCCGGGAGGCCGCCGGCCGCGGCAACAACGCGATCCCTGGGATCGCAGAGTTCGTTGACCACACCAATTGCCTGGGCATAGGAGTTTGGACGATTGCCATAAGACACGTTGTCGGCAACGTATGCGTCCCAGGCTTTCCGTTCTTCACTCGCAGTCCCGGTCCAGTCCGAAGGTGTCCTGTAGTCCGCACAAGCCTCGCCCAAAGCCAACAGGCCGAGTTTCGCATCGCCGACAACGGGAATAGCGATGTGTTTGCCAGCGTCATGGCGGGCTGCATTGATTGAAATAAAACGGGCCTGGTGGGCAAAAGCGGTCCAGGATCCGGTGGTGAAATCTTGCAGCCGCGTACCGACTGCAAGAATGACATCTGCCTTTTCCGCCAGATTGTTGGCGCTGTTCGATCCTGTCACGCCGATCGGGCCCGCGTTCAAGGGATGCGTTGCCAGGAGATTGGCGCGGCCAGCAATGGTTTCGACCACCGGGATCTGGTGTTTTTCCGCAAAGGCCGTGAGTTCGCTGACCGCGCCACTGTATTGGACGCCGCCACCGGCAATGATCAGCGGGCGCTTGGCCGACTTCAGCAGGGCTGCCGCATCGGCAATTTCCCGCTCGTCGGGGGAACTCCGGCGGATGCGATGTACCCGGCGCTCAAAGAAGCTTTCCGGATAGTCATAGGTCCAGCCTTGCACATCCTGGGGAAGGCCGAGAAACGCTGGGCCGCAGGCTCCAGGGTCCAGCAGCGTCGCAAGGGCGGCGGGGAGGGACTGAATGACCTGTGCCGGATGCGTAATCCGGTCCCAATAGCGGGTCACCGCCTTAAACGCGTCATTGACGCCAAGTGTCGGGTTGTTGAAGTGCTCAAGCTGCTGCAGCACCGGGTCGGGCAGGCGGGTGAGAAAGGCATCACCGCACAACATCAGCATGGGCAAACGGTTGGCATGGGCCAGCGCGGCAGAACTGAGAAGGTTCGACGTGCCAGGGCCCGCGCTGGCCGTGCAGAACATGAACCGCTGCCGCAGCCATTGCTTGGAATAAGCAGCTGCTGCAAACCCCATGCGCTGCTAGTTTTGTCCACGATAATGGTGCAGCTCTTCCCGGTGATTGTAAAGGGCCTCTCCGAGACTAGTCACATTGCCATGGCCGAAAATGCCAAAGCCGCCGCCGCAAATACGTATTTCCTTGCCGTCGACTTCGATAAACTGATTTGCCAGGTAGCGGACAATGGCCTGCGCAGTTGTGAGCTTAACCGTCTTGGAGCTCATCCAGGTCTCTCCCTGTAACGTGTTTTCTCGCAAGGCATTCGATTGGCGCTTGCGCGTTGTTGGTTCTCAAGATACTAATTTTGCAACCGGTTGCAAATCTTTTTCGAAAGAGGCAAAACGAAAACCGGAAACGGGAGTGAGGCATGGCGGAAATCGGGATCGGTATCCTCGGCGGAGGCTACATGGGCAAGGCGCATGCCGTTGCCATGTCTGCCGTCGGTGCTGTTTTCAACACCGTGTTGCGGCCGCGGCTTGAAATGGTGGGTGCAAGTTCACTTGCGTCTGCTGAAAAGTATCGAGATGCCTTCGGTTTCAACCGCGCTGCCGCCAATTGGCAAGAGCTTGTCGAAGATCCAAGGGTCGAGGCGATTGTTATTGCTTCCCCACAGTCTACCCACCGTGTCATTGCCGAGGCTGCATTTGCCTTGAACAAGCCGGACCAGTGCGAAACGCCAATGGGCACAAGCATGGAGCATTCGGAAGCCATGGTCGCAGCTGCGGAAGAAAGCGGCTGTGTAAACATGGTCGCTTACAATTATATCCGTACGCCAGCGAGCCAGTACGCCCGCACACTTATCGCTGATGGTGTCATTGGCGACATCACATGGTTTCGCGGTGAGCATACAGAGGATTTCTACGCGGACCCGAAAGCTCCGGCGTCCTGGCGCACAGAGGGGGATGCGAACGGAACCATGGGCGATCTCGCACCCCACATGATCAACGCTGCGCTTGCGCTGGTTGGCCCGGTGCGCAGTGTCATGGCGGAAATCGAACAGGTTCATGAAGACCGTCCCGGCGGCAAGGTAACGAACGACGACCACGGTCAGATGATGACGCGCTTCGAAAACGGAGCAATGGGACACATGTACTTCAGCCGGATCGCGACTGGCCGGAAGATGGGATACGCCTACGAAATCACAGGAACAAAAGGCGCTATCCGATTTGATCAGGAAGACCAGAATGCTCTCTGGCTGTATCTCATGGATGACAAGGATGCGGACCGCGGATTCCGCAAAATCCTGACAGGCCCGGCGCATCCAGATTACGAACCTTTTTGCCAGGGTCCTGGGCACGGCACAGGCTATCAAGACCAGATCATTATTGAAGCCAAGGATTTTCTGGAGGCGATCCACTCGGGGGCATCCGTATGGCCAACTTTCCGGGATGGTCTTGCCGTCAAACACATCGTGGAAGCGGCCATGGAATCTTCGCGGACCAAAAGCTGGCAACCCTTGGAAACAACTTAAGATCACTGTTTGAAAGGCTCGCAAGATGAGCATTAGAATTGGCAATGCGCCGTGTTCATGGGGCGTTGAGTTTCCCGGCGATCCTCGCAATCCGGCCTGGAAGGCTGTGCTGGAGGAGTGCTCGGGAGCAGGATACAAGGGCATCGAACTTGGACCGGTCGGGTTTATGCCTGAAGACCCTGCAGTCCTTTCGGAAGCCCTTGCGCAGTATGACCTAGAGCTGATTGGCGGCGTCGTGTTCCGGCCGTTTCATGACCTGGATGCCTGGGAGAATGTGTTGGATGGCACGCACCGGACGGCCAAGGCTTTGGTGGCACATGGCGCCCAGCACATGGTGCTGATCGATTCCATTTCGCCCCGCCGCGCTCCAACAGCTGGACGACCTGACGAAGCTGAGCAGATGGATGCTTCCGAATGGGCGGCTTATCGGGACCGTATTGCAGAGACGGCAAAAATCGGCACCGAAGACTATGGCCTGACCGTCGGAATTCATGCCCACGCAGCTGGCTTCATGGACTTTGAACCGGAGCTGGAACGGCTTTTGGACGAGGTCGATGAGAAGTATCTGAAGATCTGTTTTGACACCGGCCACCATTCTTATGCCGGATTTGACCCTGTCGCGTTCATGGAGCGCAACATCGGGCGGATCTCCTACATGCACTTCAAGGACATCGACCCGAAAGTTAAGGCCGATGTGGTCGCCAGTCGGACAGATTTCTACGATGCCTGCGGGCAAGGCATCTTCTGCAATCTCGGCGACGGGGATGTCGACTTTCCAAAGGTGCGGCAGATCCTTCTCGACAACGGGTTCCAGGGATGGTGCACGGTGGAGCAGGACTGCGACCCGACGCTCGATGTGTCACCAATAGACGATGCACGGGCGAACCGGGAATATCTGGAATCCATCGGTTTCAAATAAAGGCAGGACCAATGGCACGATTGAATTGGGGCATGATTGGCGGCGGCGAAGGCAGCCAAATCGGGCCGGCGCACCGGCTTGGCGCCGGGCTTGAGTGCGCGTTTTCCTTTGTTGCAGGTGCACTGGATCACCGGCCTGAAGCGGGCCGGGATTACGGTCAGCGGTTGGGATTGTCCGCTGATCGTGCCTATGGCGACTGGCGGGAAATGCTGGAGGGCGAAAGGGGGCGAGAGGATCGGGTCGATCTGGTCACAGTGGCAACGCCGAACGCAACCCATTTCGAAATCACCAAGGCTTTCCTTGAGAACGGGTTTCACGTCCTTTGCGAAAAGCCAATGACCATGACGGTCGAGGAGGGCGAAGAAATCGTCCAGATATCCAGTAAAACCGGGAACATCTGTGCGGTCAACTATGGCTACACCGGCTATTCACTGGTCCGGCACATGAAGGCGATGGTCGCACGCGGTGATCTCGGAAAAATCCGTCTGGTCAAGGCGGAATTTGCTCATGGACACCACGCCGACGCGGCCGACGCAGATAACCCGCGGGTCCGGTGGCGGTATGATCCGGCCCAGGCCGGGGTTTCTGCGCAATTCGCCGATTGCGGGATTCATGCGCTTCACATGGCGTCGTTTGTGACCGGGCAGGAGGTTGAACGGTTATCCGCCGACACTGTATCCTGTATTCCAAGCCGCGAGCTTGAAGATGATGCCATGGTGAACTTCCGAATGGACGGAGGAGCGGTTGGCCGCCTTTGGACGTCCTCTGTCGCAATTGGCCGGCAACACGGATTGACCCTTCAGGTTTTTGGCGAAAAGGGCGGATTGCGGTGGTCCCAGGAGCAGCCCAATCAGCTCTACTGGATGCCACTCAGCGGACGCCTGGAGATCATCGAGCGGGGAGAAGGGGGATTGTCACCCGAGGCCGACCGGACATCGCGGGTCACAATCGGGCATGCGGAAGGCATGCCGTTGGCATTCGCCAACATTTACACCGATCTCGCCGAAGCCATTCAGGCGCGTAAGGATGGCAGGCCGATGGATCCGGCGGCGGATCTTTACCCGCGAGCCGAAGATGGCCTGCGTTCAATGGCGGCGGTTTTTTCGGTCGCGGACAGCGGAAAGCGAGACGGCGTCTGGGTGGACGCGCGCCCTCCCATGTTCAAGTAAGCCCGGATGCTTGCGTTTCAACGTCCGGTTTTGTCTAGCTAGGACACCGGGCGCAGGGTGCCACGTTCGATCACTTCGCAAGGAAACAGCCGGGCTTCCGGATACCTGGCCGGGTCTTCGAGCATTGAGACAATCAGTTCCACAGAGGAATTGATGATTTGTTGAACCGGTTGGCGGATCGTCGTCAGATTGATGTTCTGCCAACCTGCCATTTCCATGTCGTTCAAGCCAATGATGCCGATATCGCCGGGAACATTCAGGCCGGCATCCTCAATCGCACTCAACACCCCAATCGACAGAACATCATCGCCGCAAAAATAGGCTTCGGCGAGCGGGCGGATATTAAGAAGGCGCTGCATTTCCTCCCGGCCGGCCTCAAAGGAATAGGCCTTCGCGTAGCTGACAGTCATTTCCATGTCAGGATTCTGGGAAATCTCTCCGGAGAAGCCTTTGAACCGGTCCTGCGTGGATGTTGCCGTGTCTGGTCCTCCAAGAAATGCGACATGCTTGTAGCCACGCTTGGCGAACTCTAGTGCTGCCATCCGGCCGCACTCCACGTTGTCGATGCCGACCACATGGAACTCCGGCGCGGTCGAGTAGCGTCCGAAGCTGTTCACCACAGGCACTCCGGCATCCTTGAATGCCTTCGAAAAGCCGGGCGGCAGAGTGGATGAGGCAACCACCACGCCGTCGACTGAGTACTGCCGGAGCATGCGCACGGATGCTTCCGGGTCGGTCTCATCGGACAGATTTACCAGAAGCGGCCGCAACCCCACGCCCTGAAGCTTGCGCGTAAATTGGTCAAACACTTCGAGAAAAATCGGATTGTGAAAGTTGTTGGACACAAGGCCAATCAGTTTCGTGCGTCTGGTGGTCAGTCCGCGGGCCAGAATGTTCGGCGTATAGCCAAGCTTTGTGGCCGCTTTCTCAACTTTGCGACGGGTCTTGTCTGAAACGGATGCGCCGTCAGTAAAGGTGCGCGACACCGCAGAGCGTGACACGCCTGCGAGTTCGGCAACTTCTTTCAAGGTAACGGTCATCGGTCCATCAATCCAAACAGTTAGATTAGGTGTCTTACCTCAACAAGCCTCAACGATCAGTATGAATTTGCGATTTCCATTTTGCAACCGGTTGCAAAATGGAACGGATCATGTTTTTCTGAAAAAGAGAGAGGGCTTCAAGCCGCTCTTTGACCATGAAAATGGCAATCCTTGGGAGGAAGGAATGAAATCTACCCTTAAGTCGCTGCTGCTTGCCGCAGCGGTCATTGCTGCTCCGCTTGCCGGGGCTCAAGTCGCATCAGCCGAAGGTGAGAAGTATATTCTCGTCAGCCACGCGCCGGACAGCGACAGCTGGTGGAACACCATCAAGAACGGCATCGCCCTTGCCGGTGATCAGATGGGCGTTGACGTCGAGTACCGCAATCCACCGACCGGTGACCTTGCGGACATGGCACGCATCATTGAGCAAGCTGCGGCTTCAGGACCGAACGGTATCATCACGACATTGTCCGATCCGGACGTTTTGTCCGGGCCAATCAAGGATGCTGTGGCATCCGGCATTGATGTCATCATCATGAATTCCGGTACACCGGACCAGGCCCGCGAAGTCGGGGCCTTGATGTATGTCGGTCAGCCGGAATATGACGCCGGCCATGCAGCGGGCCTGCGCGCCAAGGGAGATGGCGTGACAAGCTTCCTGTGTGTGAACCACTACATCAGCTCGCCGTCATCGACAGAGCGCTGCCAGGGTTTTGCGGACGGACTTGGTGTGGAGCTGGGTGATCAGATGATCGACAGCGGCCAGGATCCAGCTGAAATCAAGAACCGTGTTCTTGCGTACCTTAATGCCAACCCGGATACCGATGCCGTTTTGACACTTGGTCCGACCAGTGCAGATCCGACCTTGCTGGCGCTTGATGAGAACGGCATGGCCGGTGACATCTACTTTGGTACGTTCGACCTTGGTGAGAACATCGTTGAGGGCATCAAAAGCGGTGTCATCAACTGGGGGATTGATCAGCAACCGTTCCTGCAGGCTTATCTGCCGGTCGTGGTCCTGACCAATTACCATCGCTATGGCGTTCTGCCGGGCAACAACATCAATTCCGGCCCTGGCTTCGTGACCAAGGACGGGCTGACCCTCGTTGAGAAGTTTGCGGGCGAATACCGCTGATCCTCATGGGTTTAGGGTGGCGCGTTGCGCCGCCCTTCTTCACGAATATCAAATTATAAGATTCAGCCGGGGAGGGCCACATGACCGAGGCCAACGTGGCAGCGACTGCTGATGAGCGGGTAAAGCAGCAATCCAGCTTGCAAAAAGCTCTTATCCGCCCGGAACTCGGCGGGATTTGCGGCACGATAATCGTATTTGCCTTGTTTCTTATTTTCGCCGGCGACAGCGGCATGTTCAGCGCTCAAGGAGTGATGAACTGGTCGACTGTTTCCGCACAATTCATGATCATTGCCGTTGGCGCCTGCCTTTTGATGATTGCGGGCGAATTTGATCTTTCGGTCGGGTCCATGATCGGCTTTTCCGGCATGATGATCGCCATCTTTACAGTGACGCTTGAGTGGCCTGTTTGGCAGGCGATCCTCGCAACCTTTGTCATGGCGCTCGCGATCGGCGCGTTGAACGGTTACATCGTGGTACGCACCGGACTGCCGAGCTTCATTGTAACACTTGCATTCCTGTTTATCCTGCGTGGCTTCACCATCTATCTGCCGCAAATCATCGAGCGCAAAACCATCATCGGTGGTGTCGACCGCGCGGCTGAAGGGGATTGGTTCGCAGCCCTGTTCGGCGGCAAGATCCTGACCGGTTTCTTCGCCTGGATGGGCGACGCTGGCATCATCGATGTGTTTGAGCGTGGCTCACGCGCTGGGCAGCCGGTGGTCGAAGGCATCCCAATGCTGATCGTCTGGGCGATCGCACTGGTCATCGTTGGCCACATCATTTTAACCCGTACCCAATTCGGAAACTGGATTTTCGCGGCTGGCGGTGATGCACAGGCTGCGCGCTATGTGGGGGTTCCTGTCAATCGCGTCAAAATCCTTATGTTCATGTTCACTGCCTTTTGCGCCACCGTCTTTGCGGCATGTCAGGTCATGGAGTTCGGTTCTGCCGGGGCTGACCGCGGGCTGCTCAAGGAATTCGAAGCGATCATCGCGGTTGTGATCGGCGGAGCACTGCTCACTGGCGGGTACGGCTCGGTGATCGGAGCCGCGCTTGGTGCATTGATTTTTGGGGTGGTTCAGCAGGGTCTGTTCTTTGCAGGTGTGGAGAGTTCGCTTTTCCGGGTTTTTCTCGGCGTGATCCTGCTCTTTGCCGTGATCCTTAATACCTACATCCGCCGCATCATCACAGGGGAGAGATAAGATGACGTCCACGCACGCTCCCATCATTCAAATGCAGGGGATCGAGAAGCATTTTGGCTCGGTGATCGCGTTGGCCGGCGTCTCGGTCGATATTTATCCGGGCGAATGCCATTGCCTGCTCGGCGATAACGGTGCGGGCAAATCGACCTTCATCAAGACCATGTCTGGTGTTCACAAGCCGACAAAAGGGGAAATCCTATTTGAGAGACGACCGATGCATTTTGCCGATCCGAGAGATGCAATCTCGGCCGGTATTGCGACCGTGTATCAGGATCTCGCGATGATCCCGCTGATGTCTGTCAGCCGGAACTTCTTTATGGGCAATGAGCCGATCCGGCGCCTCGGTCCGCTGAAGCTCTTCGATCATGACTATGCAAACCGGGTTACCATGGAAGAGATGCGCAAGATGGGCATAAATCTGCGCGGACCGGATCAGGCCGTTGGAACCTTGTCCGGCGGTGAGCGCCAGACCGTTGCCATCGCGCGCGCAGTTCATTTCGGAGCCAAGGTCCTGATCCTTGATGAACCGACCTCGGCACTCGGTGTCCGACAGACGGCAAACGTTCTGGCGACGATTGACAAGGTGCGTAAGCAGGGCATCGCGGTTGTTTTCATCACCCACAACGTCCGCCATGCGCTTGCTGTTGGAGACCGGTTTACGGTGCTGAACCGTGGTCAAACACTTGGTACGGCGCAACGCGGCCAGATCACGCCGGATGAACTTCAGGACATGATGGCTGGCGGGCAGGAACTGGTTGCTTTGGAGGATTCTTTAGGGGGAACAGTTTAGTAGATGCAGTCCCGGTGATCGACCGGGGCGGCAATCCACTGCAATTGTTTCGACATGAGTTGCTGTGCGCAACATCTTTTCTGAGATTCGCAAAAGCACAAGGAACCAAGTGTAGTGTTCTGAATAAGGTGAGACCTCATTGCTTCTGGCGAAAGTCTTCCGTTTACACCGTGCCTAAGCCCGAACTCCCCAAAGATGAAATAAAACTAATAAGACAGCTGTCTTAAAGTGATGGTCGTATTAGTTCCCAAGCCTGAGCAGTGTAGGCTTGTCTCCCAAAGCCCTTGCAATCGCAATTCGGAATGTTTTGATCTTCCGGAGTGGCTGCTTTAATTCGTGGTATGCTGCGTGAGGGGGCTATTCTAGGCGAAATTTCACATCTCTGAGTGAGTCAATGGTGTGTTCCGGCTCGCGGCGCGATTGATTGAAGAGTTGGCAACTATCCTTTTCAGATCTCTCGCAAAGATTCGCATTGCGGAATTGCTGGCATCAAAATAGCCAAATTGCTTGTCGGCACCGATGCTGCAAGAGACCTTTTGTTGCTTGATTTGAATATGCCGCGGCTTGATGGGCTCGGCGTGTTATTGAAAGTATTGGATAAGCCAGAGCTGCGGCACCTACTCATCATCGTGAATACAAGGGCGTCGAACCTTGATGCCCACGAAATGACTACAGCTCCTAGGGCAAATGCGGTTGCCACCAAACCAAGGTCGGCAGAAGGTTTAGATAGAATTGTCGATGAAGCCTTTGATACTTGGCTGGTTTCAATGATTACTGTCCTGGGAAATCTGTGCGAACCGGCACTCGTAACGGCCACAAACTGTTTTAAGTGCCGGACACAAAACTGCTGGAAGTATTGGAAAAATGTAGATTGCTTTTATAGGCAAAGTTCGTATCCGGTGATGGCATTTCCTCGCCTCCACCAAAAAGTGACCTGCTTCGGCTGAAGTCACTTGGCGGCGATTTCGCGGGAAACGGCTACTCAGACGTACTTCGATCGGGCAGAAACCAACTTTCGAGGTGGCTTGGATCACTTTAACGCAAGTTCCTCGATCTTGGTGGCTGCCTCCCGCAAAGCCGGCAACACCGATACAAGATTTTCAAAAGACAAACGTTGTATTGGTGCATGAATGGAAAGCGTCGTAAGCAATCGGCCTTCGCTGTCCTTCAGGGGCACTGCAATCGCTGCCATGCCTTCCAGCAATTCTTCATTGTCGGTTGAATAGCCCCTTGCCCGGGTCGTTGCGAGCTCCTCTCGCAAAAGATCTTTATCGGTGATTGTCTTTGGCGTGTGTTTCTCGAACTCCATCCAGGACAGCAAGCGGTCCAGCTTCTCCGTTCGCAATGACGACAAGTACATCTTACCGCTTGCCGTGCAATGGAATGGGACATGAGACCCGATACGCAGCTGAATGCGCAACGGCCAATGCGTTTCGACCCGGTCAAGATAAACCATTCCAAACCGGCCTGGCGCTGCGAGATTGCACGTCTCGCCCACCTCCTCGGCCAGGGCTTTCATTACGATCAATCGCTCGGTCCTCATCCGTTGCGATGACAGCGTGTTGCCTGCAAGGTGTCGGAGCCTGCGTCCCGGCCCAAAGGACTTACCGTCGACGTCGCGCTGGAGAAACCCCTCTTCTTCAGCTGTTGTCAAAAGCCTGTAAACAGTGGGTTTTGGCAGGTTCAGTGTCTCTGCCAATGTGGCGCCAGTAACCGGAACCCCAGAGCGTGCGACCTCTTCAAAGATCAGCAAAAGTCTCAGGTTCGTCGGAATTTGTCCCTTTGCATCCGCTTCTGCGTCTACCGACATTCAGTTTCCCTATCTGTCTGGAAGCAAGAATAGCGCGACCTCGGGTGTGAGAGAAACAAATATCCACACTCCGATCAGCGCTACCAGATAAGGCACCGTATAACGCAAGAGCCGGAAATATGGCACTCCCGTTACACCAGATGCCACATAAAGGTTTAGCCCATAAGGTGGTGTAATAAACCCGATAGAAGCGCCAACGAGAAAGATTACCGAGAAGTGGATCGGATCGACACCCACACTTGCCGCGATCGGGGCAAGGATAGGCGCAAGAATGATCGTGACCGGAAGGGATTCCAACACCATGCCGGAGAAAAACACGATGATCATCGCGGTGAACAACACCGCATAGTAGCCGCCCATGGAGGTTACGAAATCACCGATAACCTGCTGGGCTCCAAGAAGCGACAGGATCTGCTGCATCACCACTGAAATTGCGATCAACGGAGCAAGGATGCCCGTGATCTCGGCCGAACGCATGGTGATCCCTGGAACTTGCCAGAGCGTGAAGCCCTCGACGACCAGCATTTCCGCATAGTTCTTTTCTTGCCACGTGCGATCGCGGTCCTGTCGCGTCAGGCGGCTGACGAGCCAGGATAGAAGCCCTGCGATGATGCAGAAACCAACTGTGACGCCAGCTGCTTCGGTCGGCGAAAACTTCCCGGTGTAGATGCCCCAAAGGACAAGACCGATTGCAAAAAAGCCAAGCCATGCACCGAAAGCGGTTTTAAGCACGCGGTTCAACTGGAGTGGGATCAAAAAGCCCCATCCATTGATGCGGCAAATGATCCAGCAGGCGAATTGCATTCCGATGACCATTAGCGCGCCGGGGACGATACCTGCAACGAACAGGTCCGAAATCGGCAAATTCATGAGAAAGCCGTAGACAATGAAGATGATCGACGGCGGGATGATGATGCCGACAGTTCCACCTGCTGCTGCTGTTGCTGCAGAAAAGCGCTCGTCATAGCCGCCTTTGACCATCTCGGGATGCAACATCGAACCGATGGTTGCGGTGGTGGCGGAATTTGAACCCGAAATCGCGGCAAACAGACCGCAAGCGCCGAGTGAGGCCATGGCCAACCCGCCTCGAAGCCATCCGAGACAAGCATATGCGAAGTCCGACAACCTTCGGGCAATTCCGGACTTGTTGATCAGATCCCCGGTAAGAATGAAGAGCGGCATCGCGAGAAGCGCGAAGCCCTTGTTAAAGACGTTAAGGATCTCGGCGCCCATGTTGTCGAGGGTCAGCCCGAGAACGAATGAGCAGCCAACCACCCAATAGGCAATCACCAAAAACACCGGGACGCCCAGCATGAAGAGCAGCGTTACTCCGACGGAGATCAGCGTGACAAGCGTTCCATCCGTCATCAGGTATCTCCTCCAATAACCGCTTGCCGGAGGAGCGGTTTGCCAGCGCGCATGTTTTTTATGTCATCTTCGATGTTTTCAACTGCGCGCGCCGCCATGAGGGTCGCGGCGATGGGGGCCGACAATAGGAACCACCATTGCATGGTATTGTCTGTGCCCAGAACGATTTGAAAGTTCGAAGCGGACAGCGCAACAACGCGCAGGGGCGTCACGAGAAGAATAAGCGCGAAGCCAAACCAAAGAGCGAAGTCGAGAAGCAGACAGCCGAACTGCGCCGTCCGCGGCATGATCATCCGAAATTCAGAGAAGCTGAGATGCGTCCGCATCCGAATATTGTAGGCCCCTCCGAAGAGTGCCATGATCATGAAAAGAAACGGGGGAATGGTTGTTGACCAAGGTTGCTGATTTGAGAAGACGAAACGGTCAATAACACCCCAGAAGATGATGGCTGCTGTCAAAAGATAGCAGGTCACCATAACGGTTCGTTCGAAGTAGCGCTCAATGACGGGGACATGGTGGTAAATCCAGGCAAGCAAAATACCCGAAAGTGCGAGGAACACGGCACCGAAAATGTAGACCGTATTAGGTGAAAGCGCCTGCCGGATCGTCCAAGAATCTTGACTGCCAAGCGCGCTGATGAGCGCTGCCAAATCGGACCAGAGCTCCATCGGCCGTCCTCCCTTTTTCCTATTGTCGCCGGGATTATCCGGTCAATTATTCTTTGCCGGAGGACCTCACACACTGTTTGCGGAGGCCCTCCGGCGATAGGCATTGGGACTTTATCAGCCTTTCCACCAACGGCGCGGCTCGACATTTTCAGCGAGAGTATGCGGGTTGTTGCGCACCTCGTTGTAAATGTCCTGGTAGGTGTCGATGCCACCAGCCCAGCCGTTGATCCGTTCGCGCCACTGCTCCCAGAGCTGCGGCTGGAACTCGGGGGAGCACATCTCTTCGGCCTTCCGAATTTCGGCATCCGACAGAGACGCAACCCGAACATTGTTCTGGGCGAAGATCGTGTCCGGCA
>CALDSI010000393.1 GCA_937911395.1 uncultured Labrenzia sp. | reverse complement strand
CAGGCAATCCTGGTCGAAAAGGGCATTGCCAAGTCGCTCGAGCCTTTCATCCTCAAGGAAGAGACGTTCGAAAAAGACGGCTACCATGATGCCATGCTGAAGCTCGGCACGTTCAACGATGACATCTACGGCCTGCCGTTTTCTGTCTCCCTGCCCGTCGGTTACTACAACATGGATGTCATGGCGAAAGCCGGGATTACGTCTGCAGCCGACCTGCCGAAGTCCTGGGATGAAGTTGTTGAGGTTTGCGGCAAGCTCCATGAGGCCGGCGTCAAAAACCCGATGTTCTGGGGCTGGAACATCACCGGCAACTGGTTCCTGCAGGCTCTGATGTGGTCGCAGGACAAAGCCACAATGGAAGGCAATGCGTTCCAGATTTCTTCCGACGAAGGTCTGAAGTCACTGGAAACCATGAAAGGCATCTTCCGCGGCTGCGACATGCAGAACATTGAGTGGAAAGCAGCCCTTGCCTCCTTTTCCGCGGGTGAAATCGGCATGATGTTCTGGTCGACATCTGCGCTCGGTGCCGTGGAGCGTGCCAAAGGCGATTTTGAGCTGAAGACCAACGAGTATCCGGGCATCGAAGCATCTGGCCCGAAAGGTCTGCCAGCCGGCGGAACCGCGGCCATGCTGGTATCTTCTTCTGAAGATCCGAAGGTGCTGAACGCTGCCTGGGAATGGCTCAAGTTCATCACTTCCGGTGAAGGGGCTGCAGATGTTGCGCGTACAACAGGTTACATGCCGCCGAACAAGGCTGCCAACGAAGTCATCTTGGCGGATTTCTACCAACAGAACCCGAACAAAGAGACCGCTGTCCGCCAGCTGCCACTGCTGCGCGACTGGCAGGCTTACCCGGGTGACAATGGCTTGGCGATCACTCAGGTCATCTACGACGGGATCGAAGGCATTGTGACCGGCGAATTCGACGACATGGCCGAGCTGCAAGAACAGCTGGACGAAGAAGTTTCAGATCTTCTGCCGTCCAACTGATCAACCTTCCTTCTTGCGCCGCCCGGTCTACCGGGCGGCGTTTTTCATCACAAAAATAATCCAAGGAGGAAGACATGAAACTTCTCCAACTGACGGACATTCATTTGACCAAACCGGGCGACACGATCGCTGGACGGGATCCGAATGAGAATTTCCGGAAAGCCCTTCGTCACGCCATAACCCATCATCCCGACGCCGAAGCCATTTTCATCACCGGTGATCTTTCTGATTGGGGCGACAAAGACGATTATCTGCGCCTGAAAGCAGAAATCGCCGAATGCCCGCTCCCTATTCATCTATGCATTGGCAATCACGACGAGCGGGACGTTTTTTTGTCTGTTTTTCCGGAAGGCGCGGACGAAAACGGCTTTGTTCAAGCGGTTGTTCCGTTGAGTGAAGGCACGACAATTCTGTTGGATACCTGGGGACCGGATACTCATGCCGGTTTTTATTGCTCCAAACGGCAAGACTGGCTCGATCGGGAGCTTTCTGCAGCCACTGCCCCGGTTTTCTTGTTCATGCATCACAACCCGGTGCCGATCGGTATTGCACCCATGGACCAGATCATGCTGAAGGATGCAGACGCATTCGGCCAAGTCGTTTCACGGCATGCGGCCAAGATTCGGCACATCTTTCATGGGCATTGCCATCTGCCTCTGGCCGGCTCCCTGCACGGAGTTCCCTTTAGTGCACCGCGCGGTACCAACCATGCCGGATGGCCGGATTTTACCAATAAGGGCAATCTCGCAGGATCGGACTTGCCGGAAAGTTATGCGGTCGTCCTCGCCGAGGAAACCTCGACCATGATCCACATGATCGAATATGGATATGAAGGCACCGTTCGCCGTGAAGGGTCTCCCGATTACGCAGACTGGGATCGCCTCACCATGGTGCGTTAGCGCGCCTTACCAAGAGAAACAGAAACAGCGGCCGTTTGTCTTGCTGAAGTGAAACGGCCACTCTTTTCAACCCCGGACCGACAGCCGCAAATTGATGCTGTCACCGACCGGTCCAAAACGCTCGACAGGAAAGCATTTGCGGTCCTGGCAGTCCCCATAGCAAGATGCCCTTCAGATCTTCGACAGCCAGAGCTGTTCAAAACATCAAGGGGAAATACATGTTGCGTGCTCTGACTGTCTTACTTCTCGTGCTGTTCACCTCCCCGGCATTAGCATGGGAGTTCCGCGCCGGCCGAGTTTGCGAATTGCTTCACAATGATGAGACCGCGTCCGTTCGGGTCGTCTTCGATCCAGCAGTACCTGAGTACTTCATCGCCATCACACCAAACCGCCCCTGGACACCCGGCCCGTTTTTTTCCATGCGCTTTGTTGGACCAAATTCAAACACCATCGCCACCGACCGGCACGTCATCACGCCCGGTGGAGGAACGCTCACGGTTACCGATCGGGGCTTTGGCAATGTGTTGGATGGCCTGGAATTCAACACCACCGCCACGGCGCTGCTGGGTGATCAGGCCGTTCAGATACCACTCGATGGCGCAGCCCCCGAAGTCCGTGAGTTTCGCGCTTGCGCATCGGGCCTGGGCGTCTGACAGCTGCTTTTGATTAGATCACTTAATATATTCAACAGCGGCGACAGCTGTTCAGTATACATTGTTGTCTTTTGGCAAGGCCGTGCGTCACGGACACTGAACCTCTGCGATTTGTTTTGGACGGATACTCCATGAGATCCCAAGCACGCTAGCGAGTAGAATAACCGGGAGCAGGGCAAGCGGGCTCCCTGCCGCGATGAGGGCCGTGCCGGCTGCGCAAGAAATAGATGCTGCCGCCTCCGCGAACGTCGAAGCTTTTGAGGCGACCTGCCGGCGCCGGAAGGTCGTGCGTTTGGCTTGTGCGCGAAACCACAGTTGCACCAGGATTGCGCTGGCTGCTGCAATGAGTGCTCCGGAAGCGGTAACGGCTGCCCCCCAGAGCGACATAAACGCCACGGCCAAGCTGACCGGCAGTATTATTGCCGTGACAAGTATGAGGACGGACGCAACTTTCGCCCAAAGCCTTGTAAATGCTGAAATGGGCGCCGTTGCAATCAGATCGGGAGCATCCTCACCGG
This sequence comes from uncultured Labrenzia sp., assembly GCA_937911395.1. GTDB lineage: Bacteria > Pseudomonadota > Alphaproteobacteria > Rhizobiales > Stappiaceae > Roseibium. The sequence goes on along the minus strand of CALDSI010000393.1, from coordinate 10,219 downwards.
AGATCGTTAGCCAGGCCATACCACCGGCAAGCTGACCCACGGCCATGACGACAACCGGAGCGATTATGACGGACGCCTCGGCGGCTTTGCCGAAGCTGACCCAGAGCATGACGGCCGGCGGAATGAGATAAAGTACCTGCATCAACGTCTGGGACACAAGCCAGGGATCGCGGACAATGAGCTTTAGTTCTTTTTGAATGAGTGCGCCGAGGGGTGAATGGCCCCGAAAAGCCCGGTTTGTTGTGCCTCCACGCGCGGTCTTTTCTGTGACACCAAGTGCCAGCACGACAATGCGGCCGAACCGCCTGGAACCAAGCAAAGCCGCCGCCGAAAAGAACACAACCGAAGAAACAAGGAAAAACACCACGGCCTTGGTTTGCCCGGCGACTGCATGGCCAGGAAACCACAACAGGGACCCCGCGGCTGGCGCATAATGTGCGAGAAACGCTGGATCAAATAGGGCGAACCGGGACATTGACCCGAAATACAGGATCGCAACCACCTGCATTCCAATTAAGAAGGCAGCTCCCACGACCGCAGCCAGAATTTGAGCATAGAGCCGCGTCCGCTGCGGTCCGATCGTACGGAAGAGTGCAAGCGTGATGAGGACCCCGCCTCCGGTTGCCGTTAGAGATACCGCCAGAAGAACCACGTATCCAGAAAGCCAGCGCCCCCCATCCAGAGCCATTGCAACGTTGATAAATGGCGAAACGACCAGCGCCGACATCGCCCAGCTTGTCAAAGCCACGATGGAAATGCGCACAAGAAACAAATCATGGGAGGGCGCGGGTGAAGAAAGGATCAAATCGAGATCGTCACGGGCATAGAAGGCTCGTGTCACCGACTCCATCGCCTGGGACAGCATCATGGTCAAACTGAGCAGGACCGTCACTGAAAGCACCGCAAGCGTGGTTTGATCGAGCTCAAATGCCGCGGTCAAATGGGAGCCAAGAACAGCATATGCGATCAGATGCATAACCGCGTAAAAGATGCTGATGCCGATTAGGGCGCGCCACAAGCTTTTGCTGCGCCTGCCAGAAAACATCCATGACCACTCACGCCAGGACAGCCTTAATTCATGATGCGAAAACCGCATCAAGGCGGAATTTGCCATGAATTGTCTCATGCAACCTTCTCGTGGAAGCCTGTTGCCTCCTGCGCAGGTGGTTCGCTGCCGGCTTCACTACCAACTATTTCGAGGAAAATGTCTTCCAAAGTGTTGCCATTTGCGCTCGCGCGTTCCCGCAACTCTTCCAGCGTTCCTTCGGCAACGAGACGTCCGCGTGCGATTATTCCGATCCGGTCCGCCATGCGTTCCGCGACTTCTAAAATGTGTGTCGTCATGACAATCGACACACCTTGCGCAACAAGTCCGGACAGCACCCTTTTGACTTGCCGTGCAGAACCTGCATCCAGTCCCGTGAGAGGCTCATCAAGGATGATCAAACGCGGCTCATGGATCAAAGCTCCGGCAAGCGCCACCTTTTGACGCATTCCTTTGGAGAACCCACCACAGCGTTCATTTGCATGGGACCCAAGTCCGAGCGAGTCGAGCAGGCTGTCCGCCTTGAACCGCGCGAAATCCGGCGGCATATTCCAGAGGCCTGCTACAAACTCCAGATATTCAAGCGGTGTCAGCTTGTCATAAACCATCGGGTCGTCTGGACCCCAGGCCAGCACCCTTTTGGCGGCAATTGGATCCGCAAAAGCGTCAATTCCGCAAATCTTGACAGTACCCGCATCAGCCTGGAGCAACCCCGCAACCATCCGCAGCGTGGTTGTCTTGCCGGCGCCATTCGGGCCCAGCAGAGCATAGAATTCACCACTTCGCACCGTTAGTGAGAGATCATCAACGGCAGGTTCGTTGAAGCGCTTGTGAAGATTGAGAATCTCAAGGGCGGCAGCACTAGTAGACGGCATCTGTCTCTCGTCGATCGGCGGATTTCTCCAAGACTACTTCACTGGACCTTTCTCGAGAGTAAAACCCGCCCCTCTGGCATACCCGACACCTTTCATTGACTTGTGCGGTTCGCTGCAGCAACCGAAAACTTCGCGTAAAGCCGTTAAGCACGCGCTCAACAAGTGTCTCCAACAACACCGGAACCGTTTGGCCTTTTTTCAAAGTCGCTATTCTTAATCTGCTGGGGAGTTCCGAGCCGGAACAGCATGGCCTATATTGGCAACACGGAGCTAAGGTCGGAAACAAGGACTGGAGAAAAACGTGTCACCAAGCAAGGGCCCGATTGAGCACCTGATTGATGCAATTGCGATGGAGTTCCAGTCCCATCTGATCGACCTTCGAAACACGTCTACATCCCTTGAAATCAAGGATGGCGCGGTTGAGAAAATGATCTCGCGCCAGGCTCCATTTGGTGTCATCGGTCTAAAGTTACTGGTGTCTGACCCCGGTGATGCTGGCCGGTACATCGAGCACGCCTGGAATTTCAGTATCGGGATTACGGGATGCGTTTTTACGCTTCTGGATGTCGATTACCAGAACGACGTCTGGATCGGAGATGAAACATCGGCCGATTTTGCGGGGCATGAGCACGTTGCCTATAAAACCGCCGAGCAAATGATGGCCTTTCACGGCGATGAATTCGGTATTGGTCAGCTCTTCGTTGAAACGGTTGGCGCATTGTGTCCGAGCTTGCTTGAAAAACCGCCGCTGTTTTTCCGTCTACCGCGACGGGCGCCGCCGGCCTACCGCTACACACTTGCGCCAGCTCACGTCCGCGCGGCCTTGGGGCTTTCTACCACCGACTCCACCATTTTGCTTGAAGTCATGATCAAGGAACACGGGATTGATCCCTACACAATCCTGCTTGCGTTCCAATCGGATACGAATTTCTGGCTGGTTGACCTGTCCGAAACACTTGCCGATCGATACCAGCACGGGTTGATGGGAAAAGACCTCGGCGAGCATCATGGCAACCTAGAGGTCGGAGCAACCATTACCGCAGACACATCGAGGAAGACATACAGGTTTGCCACCGGCAGTCCCGCTGACGAGAAGCGGGATGGGAGCTCTTATTCGATGTCGGGAACTGTGTCGGCGCGCGGATACATGGCACGGCCCATCTAACGACACGGGCGCGTTGTACCCCCCAGTTGGCGCCACAACAACTTCTCAGGCCGGTCATTGAATGGTGTTTTTCTTAGATACCAGCAAAGCCACGTCGGGCTAACGTATCCGGCAGTCACGGCGGGACATGACAGATGGCTGGATCCTTTAAATAGAGCGCCCTAGCTACACTCATGGTTGGAAACGTTCTGGCAGTGTCAGGCTTCTTCGAGACCTGTGCCAGAACCCGGAGAGCACCGAGCCAAACAAAAAAGGACACAAATCTTGAAGACAGGACCATGGATCATCGCCTTGGGGTTTATGGCGTCGGGTTTTATCATCTTGGAAGGCCCACGCGCCGACGCGCAAACACAACGGCCTGACGTTCGGTCGATGACCTGCAGCCAAGCAAAAGCCCTGGTGCAGAAACAGGGCACCGTCAATTTTGCCACAGGGCCGAACAGCTGGACCCAGGTCAAGGCCGGGGTCAAATACTGCGCCGACAGAGCGGTTTCCCTAACACCCGTTGTTGCTCCGACCAAAGACAATCCTCAGTGCCAAGTCGGGTTCACCTGCACACAGATGCGGTACTCGACAAGATAAATACAACGAGATTATCTAAGCCCGAAACGAGCGAGCCGCCTACGCTTCGTCTCCCCCCCTCGAAAGAAGCCAGACACAAATGTTTAGCCTTTTCGACCGCGGTCCGTTTATCGCCTTTGAGCCGTCTCGCGGCGTCATCTGCCGGTGTCTGAATGTTGAGGCAGCAGCGGAATCGCTCAAAGTTTTTGACGGGATTGGCGAAATCCATGTCGACCAAAATTTGGCCGGTGGCACTTATGTGATCGATCCGGACCTCGACACGCTGAAGGTCGCTTTTGTACCGAGACTGGGGCACAGAAAAGAACCAGCTTCGGACAAAGACCATCGCGCGCTCATTGATGGTGCGGAGATGGCGGCATCCGTCACCCTTCACCATCTCGGACTCTCTCCGGAGGACTGTGAACGGCTTTTCAAGGCAGACGTCGAAAACGCCCTGATCTCGGCGGCATTTCCCTTGCGGTTCCGGTATGAGTTCTCAAGCGCAAGGGAGATCGTCGAAACACTCGGCCCGGGTCAGCTGTTCGGCCACCTCAGAGTGGTCCCGCAACGATCTGCAGGCCCGGCGGCACATTTCTTCGATTTCGCTGCGGCCTACTCCCACGCACGCGAGACCCTTGGAACCCTTGAATTGATTGACTTTCGCACGCGGTCGGCACGGCCGCGGCTTGCAGCACAATCAACTGCCGGGCTTGAGGTCATGCAAGAGCTGCGGGCCCTTTGCGCAGAAGTCTTGGAGGCCATCACAGACTATTGCGGGCTTTCATCGGCCGAGAATGCTGACAAGCTAGACGTGTTCAAGCAGATTGGAGCTATAGCGAGCGGTCAAACTCGGCACTGAGAGGCCAATGACAGAATGCTGGAACCTCCTGACCGAATATCTGCAAACATATTGAGAGCTGGCAACAACGAGTTACACCGCTTGAAGGCGTCTTAGGAACAGGTCGTTGCTACCAACGGTATTTGCCTCACACGCATGTGGGATAAATATCGGCGTAAAATTGGCTCGAAACAGCTCACTCGTTTGGAACTTGAGCATTGGTGCAGATGAGAGGATCAACCTCGAACCAAACCAGCGCTCCAGTAGCCCGGAGGGCGGTCGACACAATAATATTGGTGCGGATGGAGGGACTTGAACCCCCACGCCTTGCGGCACCAGAACCTAAATCTGGCGTGTCTGCCAATTTCACCACATCCGCGTCGCAGGAGCTTGGTCACTCCGCGTTTGAAGCGGGGCCTCTATAGCACCCCGACTTTTTCCGTCAAAGGAAAAATAACGCGTCTGCCAATTATCACGCAAGACTTGTCCACAAGTGGCGGAGCGGCTCCCTCAGCGCTGCCGGCAAATCTTCAGCAATAAGGCCAGGACCAGCGGTCAGACCGGCCTCTCCATGCAACCAGACCGCCTGGCAGGCTGCCTCAAACGCCGGAACTTCTTGCGCCAGCAGGCCAGCCGCGATGCCTGCGAGCACATCACCGGACCCGGCGGTTGCCAGGAACGGCGGCGCATTGCAGTTGATGGCCGCCCGGCCGTCCGGTGCTGCAATGACTGTGTCGGGGCCTTTTAGAATGAGTACTGCACCGGAGCGACAGGCCGCTTCCCGCGTCCGTGCAAGCTTGTCGAGGCCGGCCAGATCCGGAAAAAGCCGCTGAAACTCACCGTCATGCGGTGTCAGAATGACTGGTGATCCACTTTCCTTGATTAAATCAAAAAGCTTCTGCGGGTTTTCTGAGAAACTGGTCAAGGCGTCAGCGTCCAGCACCAAGGACCGCCCTTTTACGATAATGGCCTCGACAGCTGCCTGTGTGTCCTCGCCGATCCCGTATCCTGGTCCGATCAAAACGGCATTCAGACGCGGATCGGACAGAAACTCCGGGATCGCCTCTGGACCGGAGACCTTTTTCAGCATGACTGCCGTCAAGTGCGCTGCGTTGACCATCATGGCGTCTGGCGGCGATGCAAGAGTGACGAGCCCTGCCCCGGCCCGAAGTGCAGCCATGGCTGCGAGCCGCGCTGCCCCGGTTCTGGCCATGGGGCCACTGAAAACGACCGCGTGGCCTTTTGAGTATTTGTGGCCATCCACCGCCGGGCGCGGCCAGCTTGCAAGCCAGAGGTCCGGCGTATTTTCAAAGGTCACTGGCCCGATCTTCTCGAGCACGCCTGTTTCAATTCCGATCTGAGCGACCGTGACCGAGCCGCAAAATCCGCGGCCTGGGAACAGCTGATGTCCGGGCTTTTTCAGAAAGAATGTAATGGTCGCATGCGCCTTGATCGCACACCCCATGATCTCTCCGGTCGCACCGTTGATGCCGGATGGCAAGTCGACCGCTATGATTGCAGCGCTTGATCCATTTACAGCTTCGACCAACTCGGCGGCTGGACCGGACAGCGGACGATCCAATCCCGCCCCGAACACGGCATCAACGATGACATCGGCCCCGGCAAACCGGTCTGCCATATTCCCGATCAGCTGATCCCCGGATGTAAGGATCTCAAATGGCAGGGTCATTGCCGCAAAGGCCGCAGCAGCGTCCCCCTTCAAGCCTGACGGTGATTTCAGGAGATCGACCCGGACATCGTACCCCTTCTCTGCCAAGAGCCGTGCGGCAACAAATCCGTCGCCCCCATTGTTGCCTGGCCCGCAAAGAATATGAATGCGCCCTCCCAACGGTGCATGTTTTGCGGCGATAACGGCTACTGCTGCTCCCGCGCACTCCATCAGATCCAAGCCTGAAAGGCCGCTTTCGATCGTCAAGCGGTCTGCATGACCCATTTCATCTGGTGTGAGTAGCGCTGCCGTCATGACCGTCCTTTGTGTGCCCAGCAAAATGGATTTCTCAGCGTCATCATACGCATCTCTATCGGCAATTCACCCCGCAACAAGATCAGTTGCAGGCTCGGCATTGAGGCGGCCACCAGCAAGATCAGGCACTGGGCTCCACTCATTTGCTTATTTTGTAATCATAATGTCTATTTTTTATGCGTTTTGATCGAACAGATTCAATCTGACACCACGACATTCACGGTAACTTGCTAAAAATAGCGGCGGAATCCTGCCGGGATGGAAAACCTGACAATGAGAACAGCAATTGGCACACTTCGTGCTTTTGCATGGCAACAGCTCTCAGCTGACCCGAACCAGTGCGTTTTAGTCTGGCGACGGTCTGAAAAAAGAGCGTACGGGCAGACCCTGCCATTACATGTGGAGAGAGACATACGGTGATGAAAAAGATCGAAGCGATCATCAAACCTTTCAAACTCGATGAGGTCAAAGAAGCTCTTCAAGAAGTCGGCCTGCAGGGCATCACAGTGACCGAGGCCAAAGGATTTGGCCGTCAGAAAGGTCACACCGAACTATATCGTGGCGCTGAGTACGTGGTGGACTTCCTGCCGAAGGTCAAAGTCGAGATCGTTCTTGGATCCGACATCGTGGACAAGGCCGTTGAGGCGATCCGCAATGCCGCCCAGACCGGCCGTATCGGCGATGGCAAGATTTTCGTCTCCAACATCGAAGAGGCAGTACGCATCCGGACCGGCGAGTCCGGCACCGACGCCATTTAACCCTCACCTGTTCCGGCATTTCGCCGCAAACCTAATTCCGGACTATCCGCGCCGAGGCAAACATCTTAAACACTCTGCCGGACCGGGACCAAAACCCAAACGTTCACACGAAAAATCAAAGGGATGGACATAATGACCACCGCTGCTGATATCCTGAAACAAATTCAGGAAAAAGACATCAAGTTCGTCGATCTGCGCTTCACTGACCCGCGCGGCAAGATGCAGCACGTCACCATGGACGTTGCACTGGTTGATGAAGACATGTTTGCTGAGGGCGTTGCCTTTGACGGCTCCTCCATCGCCGGCTGGAAGGCCATCAACGAATCCGACATGATGCTCATCCTGGATCCGGAATCGGCTCACATCGACCCATTCTTCGCCCAGTCCACCATGGCGATCTTCTGCGACATCATCGACCCGATCACCGGCGAAGCTTACAACCGTGATCCGCGCATGACCGCCAAGAAGGCAGAGGCCTACGTCAAGTCCGGTGGCTTCGGCGACACCATCTACGTTGGCCCGGAAGCCGAATTCTTCATGTTCGACGATGTCCGCTTCAACGCAGATCCGTACAACACTGGTTTCCAGCTGGACAGCTCCGAACTGCCGTCCAACATGGGTTCGGAGTATGAGACAGGCAACATGGGCCACCGCCCGCGCACAAAAGGCGGTTACTTCCCGGTCCCGCCGGTCGACAGCGCACAGGACATCCGTTCCGAAATGCTGTCCGTCATGGGCGAAATGGGCGTTCCGACTGAAAAGCACCACCACGAAGTGGCGGCTGCCCAGCACGAACTCGGCATGAAGTTCGACAACCTGACCTCCTGCGCCGACAACATGCAGGTCTACAAGTATGTTGTTCACCAGGTCGCACACGCCTACGGCAAATCCGCAACCTTCATGCCGAAGCCGGTTTTCGGCGACAACGGCACCGGCATGCACTGCCACCTGTCGATCTGGAACAACGGTGAGCCGACATTCGCCGGCAACCAGTACGCGGATCTGTCCGAGACTTGCCTGTACTTCATCGGCGGCATCCTGAAGCATGCGAAAGCCCTGAACGCCTTCACCAACCCATCCACCAACTCCTACAAGCGTCTGGTGCCGGGTTACGAAGCACCGGTTCTTCTCGCCTACTCCTCGCGTAACCGGTCTGCGTCTTGCCGCATCCCGTTCACGTCTACTCCGAAGGCGAAACGCGTAGAAGTCCGATTCCCGGCTCCGACCGCGAACACGTACCTCTGCTTCTCTGCCCTGCTGATGGCTGGCCTTGACGGCATCAAGAACAAGCTGCACCCGGGCGATGCGATGGACAAAAACCTCTACGATCTGCCGGCTGAAGAACTGGCCGAGATCCCGACAGTTTGTGGTTCCCTTCGCGAAGCTCTCGAAGCTGTTGATGCGGACCGCGAGTTCCTCAAAGCCGGCGGCGTCTTCGACGACGACCAGATCGACGCTTACATCGAACTGAAGATGGAAGAAGTCGAGCGCTACGAGATGACCCCGCATCCGGTCGAGTTCGATCTCTACTACTCTGTCTAAGACAGTTTCGGCGTCAAACACGGAAAACCCCGGTCACTCGACCGGGGTTTTTCTTTTTATACAGGTGAAACCTTATTAGAGGCAGGGCTGAACCTTCGCCTGTTGTTTTCTGCGCTATCCGCGTGTTATAGCTATTCGCGTTTACACGTATTCAGGTTTCGCTGCCTCTCGGTGGTGCCTCGAACGCGAAACCTGAAACATTCTGTATTCAATTAAACGCGATTTGCTCTAGTTTTCATCCGTAAGAGCGCTGAGCGAAGCAGCTCCGGTGTATTTCTTTAAAATGTCGGCCTGAAAGCCGTCTCGGACAATACTGTCGAGACCGTTTTGCATACGCTTGAGCAATGCTTCATCGGTTTCAGGGTTACACGCGAGCGCGTTTCCGATGATGTCGCCAAATCCATGAACAAGCTCGATCTCAACACCTTGCTGCACAAGTGTGTGGAACGTCATGCTGGAGATCGCAGCAAGGTGCAGCCTCTCTTGAACAAGCTGGCGGATTACCGTTTCAACATCATCAAAATAGTCGATTGAGCCGAAGCCCTGTGTCTTCAGGACATATTCGGCATAATCACTCCTTTGAGTGCCGACGGAAAATTTGCCGACAATTTCGGCCAAGTCCGACGGGAACTGTGATCCGGCCTTCTTGATCAGGAACAGCTCAGCACCGCCGAGCGGTGATATCCAGGCAAAGGTCTCGGCTCTTGCTGGTGTATAGGCGGTGGTGAAGACACAATGGTTTGTTCTGTTTTCAGCCAACCAGTAAGCCCGAGACCATGGGAGCATTTCCATGGTGAACTCAATGTTCTCCCGGATCATGATTTCACGCACCTGATCCGCGCCCAGCCCCACGATTTCACCGTCCTGCACGAAATTAAAGGGCGGATAATTTTCCGTTACAAGATGAATTTCGGCCGCCTGCGCCTGCTCTACCACGGTCAAAAGACAGCAGATGAAGCCGACCGAGCTGATCGCATTCCGCACCAATTTCAGTCCACCGTTCATAATCAGAATTACCGGATCCTGTTCATTGCAACGCTATTTACGCAGCCAAGTCTTACAAATTGTTTGAGTGAAATACCTGACGGCCTGCGCAACCGTCAGTTTTGGTCCAGCCAGTTCTTCAAGGATGGCCGGAAGCTCGTCCCCTTCCCGTACATGGCGGGAGATGCGATCATCGCATTGAGCACTGCCTCCTGGGTGACTTCCGCGGCGGCCTGAAACAGAAGATCGATTTTACCCTCATGCATGTAATCGCGGACGATCAGATCGCCTTCTGGATAGTGCGGTATCTTGTGGGCGGTTGAGAATGCAAAACCGATGTCGCCACTGCCGTTGCCGTAGAATGAACCGAGCCGGGCAAGACCGGCCCCCGCGCGCCGGGCAATCCGCTTCAGCTGCCGGCTTTCCAGCGGCACATCCGTTGCCAGGACAATGATGACAGATCCGCG
>CALDSI010000392.1 GCA_937911395.1 uncultured Labrenzia sp. | reverse complement strand
TCGATATCGGATCCGAGCCGATCCTGCTGCCCTATGTCACCGAGCCGGTCTTGTCGCAGCCCTATCGAACGGCCGCGCGCAAGATCAACAAGTACCTGGCCTTTGAGCCGTTGCCGTCACCGGTGTCGCTCAATCCTGCGGTCGACCGGTGGAACGAAAACCAGTCCAGCTCTTCAAGCAGCTCGACTGCATCTTTGGTTCGCGTGAACAGCTACCGGCCGGACCTGCTCAACACACCGCTTTATGGCACAACAAGCTTTGCGCGCACGACACGGTCGGTGACCACCGCGTCGAGCAGCACCAGCGATCTGCCTTTCCTGCGCTCGATCGCCGTGGCATTCGAGTGCAGCCGGATGGGGCCGGGGGAGCTGCTCGATAGCCTGACCTTTGACGGCATTGATGTGACGGGCTCGGTGACAGGCACAAAGACCGCCGATGCCTTCGGTGTGATGACAGGGACCTTCACGATTCCGGCCAACGTCAAGGCCGGAACCAAGGAAGTTGTTGTCACCGGGCAGGGTGGATCGCGGGGCGTTACCTCCTTCACCGGTCAGGGCACTTTGACCGTCACGCACTACCACACGTCAACGCACACGCTGACCACGGCCACCACGATTGATCCGGTGGCGCAATCCTTTGTCTTGCCCGAACCTCGGCAAGTGACTGGGGCCCGGGTGGAGTTCACGGCGCAAGGTGACGCCGCCAACCCGATCGTTCTGGAATTGCGAGCCATGGATGAGGGCTCCTTGCCCGGTCGTGACACGCTGGCAGAGGGATCGATCACCGGCAATTTCACGATCAGCGACCCGGCTGTCGACCAACCCGAGAACTGGACAGAGATCGACTTCCGGTTCCCGTCCTTTGTGGATGCCAATCAGTATCGCTGGATCGCTCTGCTAACCAGCGACGCTGACCATTCGGTTGCCGTTGCCCAGCTGGGTGATCAGTCTGATCCACAAGCCACGCGTGGGTTTGACGCCCGCCGGCAGGAATGGATCCGGCAGAACCCGATGAACGGTGACTTTGCCGATGGGTCGAACGGTGTCAGCTGGTTGCTCCATCCGGACACCGACCTGACCTGCGAGATCATGGCGGCGCGCTACACCGCGACAACGCGCACCGTTGATATCGGAACCTTTGATCTGTCCGCGATCAATCCGAACGGGATCTCTGACATACTGGTTCTGTTGGTCATCGAACAGCCGTCCTCGGACTGCCAGGTGCGTTTGCAAATGATCCGCGATGGGGGCGAGGTGATCAGCTTTGAGCCTGGTGTCGCACTCCATCTTGATGAGTACCTGACCGAGGAAGTGACCATTCAAATGGTGCTGACCGGAACGGACACTCTGTCGCCGGTCGTCATGCCGGAATGTCAGATCATTTGGGGCCGGCTGAAGGAAACCGCCGACTATGTTTCCGAAGCGGTGGCGCTCGATCAGAGCGGCAATGATCTGAAGGTGCGGTCCGTGGTCGAAGTGCTCACACCGGGCACCTCATCTATCACGCTTTCGCTCGGTGATGACGGTGCTTGGTCGGCTCAAGGCGCTCCGCAGACGACGGCATTGGGTGATGATTGGGTCGAGCGGGAGTACCTGGCCTCGCCGGTCACCGACCTTGAAACGCGGCAGCTGATCACGCTGACCGGTACTCCGAAAAACCGCCCTGCGGCACGGCGCCTGCGGATCCGGGCTACGGAGGTTTGATATGTCTCTTGATGTAACGCCTCTCGGCTTTGAGCTGCCGCATCCGGATAATGATCCGCGGAACGTGGATGTGCCGCGTCTGCGTTCCGCGATTACCAAAATCGATAGTTTTGTTGCGGCCTTGCAAGCGGACAAGGCCACGACAGCGCAGGTTGATGCGTCGATCCAGGTGGCGATCAATGCGCTTAAGGCAGGAGTTCCGGAGGCTTTTGACACGCTCATCGAGATTGCCGACAAGCTCGGCGACAATGATGATGTGGTGGCCGGCATTGTTACGTCGCTTGGATTGAAGGCGAGCGCCGCCTCGGTGAGTTCTTTGGCAACTGACCTGGCGAATGAAATCACCGCGCGCCAGGCCGCTGTTGCGGCGGAGGCCGCGGCGCGAGCAGCAGCGTTTGGGGCTTTGAGGGCTGTTGAATTCGAAGGTGTGTCAGCCGACGCAAACCTCGTTGCGGGTAAAGCCTATCGGCTGCTTGCTCCTGGTATCACGTTGACGCTCCCCGAATCCCCTCAGGTTGGGGACACCATTCGCCTCGTTGATGGCGAAATAATCGACACTGAGAACACCGTCACAATTGCTCGAAACAGCAACACAATCATGGGTCTCAACGAAGACCTGACGGTCAACACCATGGGCATCAGGCTTGAAATCTGGTGGAGCGGTTCAGATTGGAGGCTTTTCTAAATGAGCAACACGTCAGATTTCATCCGCGGTGGCAGCGCCACGGAGAACTTTTCCACGCCGCAGAATATCCTTTCCTTCACAGCTGATGCTCAGTTGACTGTGCCGCCCGGTGTTACCGAAATGTGGGCAACCCTTGTTGCGGGTGGCGCCATGTGCGGGAGCACTTCAGACGGGGACAACGAAGCCTCGGTCGTCAACACGTTCTACGATGCTACGGGTCAGTATTCCTGTGTTCATGTTCGGAATGGCGACGTTCGCACGTATCCAAAAGGTGGTGGCGTCCCCAATGTCTCGACTGTTTCGGTCAGCATGGAAAGTCCATCATCTGGAACCAGCGGCGGGGATCTTCACACACCCAACATGTATCTCGGCAGCTACGGCGAAAAGATCTTCACGAACGGTCAGATTCGGGCCGTCGGCACTCTTAGCGAACAACCGTTCTGTCATTTTGACATGGAAACTCTGACGGTTGTAAGCGGTCCGATCAGTTCTCGCGGGACAGCTCACTACAACGGCATTTCCGGCGTCCACGGGAAGCGGTGGGACAAAGACGAAGTCACGGGTCGATACTTCTATTGGGGAGCCGATCGTTGGCTGTCCTACACGGACGATATCAGCAATTCAGGAACGTTGACGACGGTTGATATCGACAGCGCTGTCATTGCGACGAATGCCAGCAAGATGGCGTTCATTGATATCAACAACAATGCGGGTATCGCGTTCAACGCCACGCCATTCAGCAATGATGCAAGCCGCATTACCGACGCTCTCCGCTATACTAATGACGGCGGCGATACTTGGGCAGAGGCGAATTTCAGCGCGTGTTCAGCCATTACCGTCACCAGTCAATTCATTGCATATGATCATTCCGAGGACTACTCGGTTTGGTATCTCTATCAGCACGCGGAAAACAACAGCGGCATCGACCGGATTTTGAAATCTACGGACAACGGTGCAACGTGGGCTGATTTTGCATCTGCGCCGGTGGCCACACATTCAGGCCACCCGTCCAACGGCGTTCATTTTCACGGTCGGTTTTTGGCTTGTAACAGTGACGGCAGCCGGGTCGCAATGATTGGCCACTACGAAGCCGAAGGGGGCGTTCGCTCCGGAGATCAGATGCGGGTCTTTGACGGCGCGGGGTCCTTGATCAAGGGCGTGGGGGCCGCAGAATTCGGCAATCTCGACGCAATCATGCGGTCTGCGGACGGCGAATACATCGTCGGGTCTCTTACCGGAGTTGGCAACCCGACATGCCACCGGTTTTCCGATGGTGAGTTCATCCAGCGTATCTCGACAGGCGTCTACTTCTTCGCAGATAGCACGACTGTGCAGCGGTTCCACATGACGCCGGACGGAAACTTCATGGGCGGGGGGCACCCTTCAAGTGCCGGCAACCAGTACTTCGTGGCATTGGTTCCAGGGTCTGGTGACGGCGGGGCCGTGTCTTTGACGGGAAGCTTCGGTTCTTTGTCTGCGCAAGGCGGGAAGGCGGATGCATCCCCGACAAAAACAACCTCTCTGCAAACGGGTTTGGCGGAGGGTGGCTCTTCGTTCCCGATCGGTCCGTTCAACGACTCGGCGCAACAAGACATCCGAAATTCGGGGCTTGCTGCGCTTAAGTTTCCCGGCAGCGTTGGTGTTCCAGGTTCCGGATCTGCGCCAGGCGGCCATGTCCAAGGCGACAGCGGGTATTTGCGTGTGAATGGCGAAGGGTCGGCGTTTGAGCCATCCGGCAGTAGCCCCGGTGGCGGCGGAGAAACCTTGGTGCGTCAACCGATCGTCACGACGCCCGGCGAAACGCTAACGATCAAAGTCCCTATGGGCGTTTCCTATTGCCTGCCGGGCATCGTCGTCTTGGAGTTTAACTAATGCCGAAAGCTTATCTGATCCAAAACGGACGCGTTGTTGCGAATGGGGTGTTCGCTGCGAATGCTGTGCCTGACGATTGGTCACTCCATCCTCCTGCGAACTTTCGCAGACCTTCGCGCACACCTCTAATCTCGCAAGTTGACGTTTCTCGCGAACGCGATCGCCGGCTTGCCTTGGGGTTCAACTACGATTTTGCAGATGCCCGTGGCATTCATCGCATTGGCACCACCAAAGGTGATGAAGAGGGCTGGGATGAAGTCACAAAAATTGCGCTCAGCCGCAACGCGATAGGGTCTGCCGATCCGATCGGTATCATGACGGACACAGGTCCGGCGGTCGTCACACCGCTTGAATGGCTGGCTGTTCTGGAAGCCGCTGCGGCCTTCCGTCAACCGATCTGGCAAGCGTCCTTTGTCTTGCAGGCGATGGACCCAATCCCGGACGACTACGCCGAAGACAGCCACTGGCCTGCCTGACGCCAATCAAAATCAAATCCCGACCAACCGACCCGCCCTGCAAGGCGGGTTTTTTCGTGCCCCAGCTGCGCCTTGGGCAAGCGCTTTTCTGTGAACTGGAGACAATCTCATGAGTGCACCGACATTCGGTATGCAGTTTTCGCGTCCGCAAGACGAGCCGGTACCGGCGCTTGGTGCGGACTTTTCAAAATGCGTGATCATTGAGACATCTGAAGACGCTTCGCCAACGGAGTTTCCGATTGATGATCCCAAGCGTTTTTCCAGCAGCGATACTGATGCGGTCGAAGCCCTGGGAACGGGGCTTCTCAGGGCAGAAGTCCAGGGGATCAATGACCAGCTGAACAGCGTCAATGCTGGAGCTGATATAACGGTGTTTCGTGTAGCTGAGGGGGCGAACGTTGCTGCGACTGCAGCGGCTATTGCTGATGTCGTCAATTCGATCACCGACATTCCGTCTGCGGTGAATTGCACGCCGCGCATTGTGCGGGCCGGACGAACTGCCTGGCGTGTTGACCTCGATACGACCAACCCGGTTGTTGCGGCTCTCGAAGCCAATCTCGGCAAGATCCTGGCCTTTGCCCCGGTGGATGTTGATGACACCTCCAGTGCCCTTGCGATTGATGCGCGCGAAACCATGGGCTCAGAGCGCGTCATGCCGATCGGCGTTGCAGCGCGTGTTTGGGAAGGCGAAACGCTCGTCACCCGGCCTATGGGGTCGCGCGTTGCCGGCATCATGATGCGCGTTGACAACGAGAATGGTGGCCTGCCGTTTAATCCGTTTGCCAACCAGCCGGTTTTCGGCTTGGCCGGTTTGTCCCGGAAGATCCCGTTCTCGATGCTGGATGGTTCTGTCGAAGGCCAGCATCTGCTGGCGGCGAATGTGGCCATCGTTGCTGACGGCGAAGCCGGGGTGGACGGTGCGGTTGCAGATGGCGGTTATCGTTTCATCGGTACCGACAATGCGATGACCGGCGAGCTCTGGGAGCAAGCGCACCAGGTCCGTGGCACAGACTACATTGTGACCCAATTCATGCAGATCACGCGTGAAAAGCTCGGCAAGCGGATCACCGCTGACGGTGTTGAAGCGTGGATCAATTCCATGGCCTTCGCGCTGCGTGATCACAAGGCGGCCGACAATATTCTTGGTTACACCCCGCGCGACCAGATGTTCAAGGCTAGCTAGAACTCCCCTGAAAACATTCGTCTTGGCTCGTTGAAGGTCGACATCGGCATTGAACCGGCGCCGGTCTGTACTCGCGCAACTCACGAGATCCGTCGTTACCGGCCGGCTGTTGAGGGTCTGGTCAACGACATCGTGGCTCGTCTCAGCCAAGCCGCTTGATCCGCACCTCACGATAACGCGTCGTCTCCAGTAACAAAGGAAAGACAATGAATCCCGCACTTATTTTGACCATGATGGATGTGCGTCTGGCCGAGCGCGCCGGATCAAGCCGTCCGTTGAAAGTCTCCAAAATCACCCTGCCGCCGATCAAATTCATGACGGTCAACCGGAGCCCGGGCGGTGGTGCCATGTCTGTGGACACGAGCATGCCAAGGCTTGAGCCGCTTTCACCGGGTTTTGACACCTATGGGCCTGATGATGAGATTTTCAGCGTATTGGGACTGAAGGATCGGTGGACCTTCGGCTGTTCCTACATAAAGCACAATACCGGTGTGGTGCTCCCTGCGCGGATCATTATCGAAGGCGTGCTGAACGAGTGGTCGATGGGGGATCTTGATCCGAGCGAAACGCAGACCGCTGCGCATATGTTCAGCGAAGTTACGCACTACGAATTCTCTCTCGATGGTGTTGAGCGGTTTTATGCGGATGACGAAGAGATCGAGATCCGCAAGGACGGCATCTCCCTGACAGCGCCGCACAAGCGCGCGGCCGGGCTGCCAACCTAACCGGTCCTACCAAACAAACCAATCCCGCAATCGGCAGGCCTCGGCTTGCCTTTTTTATTGAAAGACCATGTGAATGTCTTCGAACCAGAACCAAAACACCGCCGCTGAGACCACCGCTGTCGATGAGGGCGCTCGGTTTTCTCATACCCTCATTGTGCCAATTCAAAAGGATGGGGGCGGTGCGATCAGCACCCTGACGTTTGACGAGCCGACGATCGACGACATGATCCTCGCCGAGGAGACCTCAACCGGTACCAATGCCCATGTTGTCGCAACGCTTTCCCGCAGCTGCGGAATCACTCAGGGCGATTTTCGCAAGATCAAGGCGCGGGACTACAACGTGATTTTGCGTAAAGCCGGGCCCTGGCTGGGAAACGGCTAACCAGCTGGATCCAGCTGGCCGAGATCAAGTTTGAAAAAAAGGGATGGCGGGAACTCGCCGTCCTGATCGCGCATTTCACCTCCACGCCCCGCACTGATGTCGCCCGATACACCATGAGCGAAGCATTGCGCGAGCAAGAGGCGATCCATCGTGTCATGACCTGGATGAAGGGCAACGCCGAATGAGCGTTCAAAAGAGCAGCCTGATTGCGACATTGCATGATCGCATTTCAGGTCCGGCCAAGAATGCCACGGGAGCGCTCGGGCGATTGAACCGGGCAGGCCGCGGATTCGGCGCAACGCAGGCACGGATCAGTGCGCCGGTCCTCGGGGCCACACGCAACCTCGTTGCGATGGGTGCGGCTTACATTGGCGTGCGAGAGGGATATGACCAGTCGATCGGCGGAGCGCTGCGGCTGGAAACCGTCATGGCGGATGTTGCCAAGAAGACGACCCTGACTGCGCATGAACTTGCAGGGGTTGAAGATCAGATCCGCAAGCTCTCGAACCTCAAAGGCGGCATGGCGGCAACCGAGATCGGGAAACTCTATGCGCAAGCTGGTCAGTTTGGTATTGCGAACAACGAGTTGCAGCGGTTTGTTGTGCTTGGAAATAAAGCAGGCATCGCATTCGACATGGCGGCAACAGAGACCGCCAACAGCCTGTCGAAGCTCAAAAATGCCTTTGCCCTGGATATGCCCGGACTTGAGGGTCTGGCTGATGCCATCAACTACACGGCGGACAGTGCCGGCACCTCGGAAAAAAGCCTGATCGACTTCCTGTTGCGCACAGCAGCTGCGTCCAAGACCTTTGGCATTACCGGTCAGGAAATGGCTGCCTTTGGTGCTACGCTGAATGAGATCGGCATCGAATCGTCCAAGGCCGGTACCGGCATGAATGCCATGATGGCGAAGCTGGCAGGCTTGAGCAAAAGCAAGAAGGCCGTTGCAGCGCTGGATCGCTTTGCCGGCAAGGGGTACTCCAAGGAGCTGCAGGCGAAGTTTTACGAGACACCCGTCGTGGCGATGAAGGAGTTCTTCAAGGTCGTCAAAAAAATGGATGCCCAGAGCCGGTCCGGCTTGCTGATTGACTTCTTTGGTCTTGAATACCAGGACGATGCCGCAGCCATTGCCAACAATATCGACAAGATTGTTGGCCGGTTGGAAAAGCTGGGTGATGCCAGCAAATATGTCGGCTCGGTTGACAGGACATTCGAGATCTTCGCCAACACCAGCGAAGAAAAACTCAAGCGCCTCGGCCGCGTGTTCTCAAACCTTGGTGCGCAATTCGGCGCAAATGTTCTCCCTTCGATCACGGATTTCGCTGAGAAGCTCTCCGATACCTTTGCCACGCTCGACAGCCGGGTGACGGTATTTGATACGATCGGGGCCAAGGCGCAGGGTTTTGTCACCGGTTTGGGCTTCACAGGCGATACCAACGTTGCGGATGCCTTTAACAGCATGTGGGATTCGGTGTTCGGCCGCGCCGATGAGCTGACATCCGATGTTGAGCGGATGGGCGCCGCCTTCGAAAAGTTCCGCCAGATGGGCGCAGACCTTCGAAGCTTCGGGGCTGATGTCGGCTGGGCCGTTGGCGAACTCGAAGTGTTCTTTGGGCTGGACCCGGGCAGTGCCGGGACCCTGGTCGCCAGCCTGGCAGGATGGGGCGCGGCATTGGGTGCGGCGGCTGTCGGCTTTGCGCTGATTGCGGGTCCGGTGAGGGCGGTTGGAAAAGCGGTTCTGTTCCTCTCCGGGATCAAGCCTGCGTGGGGATTGCTGCGCTTCTTGGGACGGCTCGTCAAACTCGGGGGCAGTGCTGCGAGTGTTGCGGCCCTTGCGAGCGCGACGGGCGCTCTCGGGAAATCGGCAAAGGATCTGCCTCAGAAGGCTGCTGGTGCGCCTGGAGGCAAGCAAAAGCCTGCAGCCAACCCGGGGGCGGCTGCGCCGGGCAAAGGCGTCTCAGGCCCGAGCCTCATGGGCTGGGGTGGTGTTCTGTCGTTGTGGAACGCTTATCAGCTGATCGACTCCATCCCTCAGAACGAGCAAGACCTTTTGGCGTTTGTCAAACAAGGTCAAGGGCGGGGCGATGCCTTCAACGGTTGGCTTGAAAGCACTGTCGGATCTCCGAAGTCATGGCTGAAATCCCTGACAGGTCCGGACCTTGGTCCGGTTCAAGGACCGCCGACGCGCCCTGACGCCACTCAGCAGCTCATCGACAAGAAGGAGGCGGACGCTCGTTTCCACCCGATGAAGCCTTTCAACGTTCTCGGTGATCTTGAGAAACGTTTGAATGCCAATGGCGATCAGGGTGGCAACAGCGCTGGCAAATTGCTCGGAACGCCGCCTGTCAAATTGTCCGGTGACTCGGTCGTGACGACAAAACCATCGGGGGTTCAGGAGGTGCGTGTCACCAATCCAAATCCGCCGCAAATCAACATGGAGATTTCGGTTGTCGTGCATGAAGCCTCGAACGCAGCGACGATCGCT
>CALDSI010000391.1 GCA_937911395.1 uncultured Labrenzia sp. | reverse complement strand
ACTGCTGTTTGGCTTTCATAACCGGATCGAAGTCTGCGTTCCTGAACCGAAGAGGCAATACGGCTATTATGTCTTTCCAGTCCTAGAGGGAGACAGTTTGATTGGCCGGATTGATATGAAAGCCCACCGCGCCGATGACCGACTGCATGTCAGAGCGTTTTGGCCGGAGGTAAAGACCCGGATGGGTAAGGGGCGGGTTGGAAAACTTGAGAGCGAGATCGAACGGATTGCCAGGTTTGCGGACTGCGGATCTGTCAGCTTCGAGCCAGACTGGCTGCGAGTTCCTTAAGGCGCTCGGTTGAGCTTCCTACGACCAAAGCCGCATGACGCTTTGCCGCACAATTTTAGCTGGTGCCTGGATGCTTTTAATCTCATTATTTCGAATGTTCGAATTATCCAATTCATGGAGAAGATCATGACAGTCGAACGGGGAATTCTTCTGGTGGTTGGTGCACTCGTCCTGGCGACTGTGCTGCTGGCTGTTTACGTGAACATCAATTGGCTTTGGGTGACCGGCATTCTCGGTGCGCATTTGATGCAGGCCTCTTTCACCGGCTTTTGTCCGGTGGTCATGACCTTGAAGAAACTCGGTCTGCCGCAACGCCCCGGTTTTTCCTGACACTCACGTGCAGTTTTGATTGACAGGCTGCCCCTTGCCCACCGGGCAGACCTGGCCTCACCGGATTGCCCGAGCCCACACTTGGGCAATCCGGTCTTTGTTCTTCAAAAACACGTATCCATGTCTACCGGCCGCGGTATGCCGATTTCCAATCATGGGCCTCAGTCTGTGGACATCAGAGGGCCAACGCCGTTCAGCTGCCAATCATTGCCAATTTAAAACCACCTTGCCCGCTTCGCCGGATTTCATCGCCGCAAAGCCCTTTTCAAAGTCATCGACAGAAAAGCGATGGGTAATCACGTTGCGAACATCCAAACCGTTTTGGAGCATCGCGATCATCTTGTACCAGGTCTCGAAGATCTCCCGGCCATAGACCCCCTTGATCGTGATCGCTTTGAACACGATCCTGGACCAGTCGACCGGCGACTTGCCCGGCGGAATGCCAAGCAGCGCGATCCGCCCGCCCATAACCAGGTTTTCAACCATTTGATCGAGCGCGATTTGATTGCCGGACATCTCCAGACCGACGTCGAAGCCTTCCTTCATGCCGAGTTTCTTCTCGATGCCCTTTAGATCTTCGCGCGCGACATTGACGGGCACGACATCTACGACACGCGTAGCAAGATCAAGGCGGGCCTGGTTGACGTCCGTGATGACCACATTGCGGGCGCCGACATGGCGCGCGACGGCAGCTGCCATGATGCCAATTGGTCCTGCGCCAGTGATCAGCACGTCTTCGCCAACCAGATCAAAACTCAAGGCCGTGTGCACTGCATTGCCGAGCGGGTCGAGAATGGCCCCGATCTCGTCGTCAATCTCATCGGGCAGCGGCACCACGTTGAACGCCGGTAGCCGCAAGTATTCGGCAAAGGCGCCTTGCTCGTTGACCCCGATGCCCCGCGTCTCGGGATCCAGATGAAACTTGCCTGACCGGGATTGCCGGGAATGCTTGCCGATCAGATGTCCTTCCCCGGAACAGCGTTGCCCGACCTCTAGATCGTCAACGGTGCGGCCCACTTCCACAATTTCGCCTGCAAATTCGTGCCCGGTAATCATTGGAACCGGCACCGTTTTGGAGGCCCAATCGTCCCAGTTCCAGATATGGATGTCCGTACCGCAGATCCCGGTCTTGTTGATCTTGATGAGTACGTCGTCGGGACCGATTTCCGGAACGGGCGAACGGGTCATCCAGAGCCCTTCCCGTGGCTCAGACTTTTCCAATGCCTTCATCTGATTGCTCATGACAACACTCCTGTGGCCTTGCCAGCTTTCGCAAAAGCGTCCAGCGCCCGGTCGAGATCTGAACGTGTCAGCGCCGCATTCATCTGAGTGCGGATACGGGCCTGGCCACGCGGCACCACGGGGAAGAAGAAGCCGGAGACATAAACGCCTTCCTCGAACAGTTTCGCTGCCATCGCCTGCGCCAATGTGGCTTCGCCCAGCATCACCGGAATGATCGGATGCTCGCCGGGCAAAAGTGTAAAGCCCAGAGCCTCCAGCCCCGCCCGCCAATAGCGCGCGTTGTCAAACAAGTTTTTCCGGAGCTCATCCCCCTCTTCCACCAGCCGGATCGCCTCGAGGCCGCTCATGACAATGGACGGTGGCAGACTGTTAGAGAAAAGATAAGGCCTTGCCCGCTGGCGCAACAGATCAATGACCGGCTGCGGTCCGGCGATATAGCCGCCGATACCGCCGCCCAGCGCCTTGCCGAGCGTTCCGGTCAGGATATCGACATCAACACCGAAATGTGCCGGCGTGCCCTCGCCTTTCGGTCCCATGAACCCGGTGGCGTGGCAGTCATCAACCATCACGATCGCCTCATATTGCTTGGCGAGTGCGGTGATTTCAGGCAGCTTGGCGAGATATCCATCCATTGAAAAGACGCCATCGGTCGCGATCATGATGTGACGGGCGCCAGCCTCGCGGGCTTCCCGGAGCTTTGCCTCCAGATCCGTCATATCGGAATTCTGGTAGCGGAAGCGCTTGGCCTTGCAAAGCCGGATGCCGTCTATGATCGAGGCGTGATTGAGCGCATCCGATATAATCGCGTCTTCCGGGCCAAGAAGCGGCTCGAACAGGCCACCGTTTGCATCAAAACAAGCGGCAAACAGGATGGCATCGTCTTTAGACAAAAATCTTGCCAGGCGCTGCTCTAACTCGCGGTGAATGTCCTGTGTGCCGCAAATGAACCGCACTGAGGCCATGCCGAACCCCTTTGGATCCATGACTTTTTTGGCGGCTTCGATAAGCGCCGGATGATCTGCTAGCCCCAGATAGTTGTTGGCACACAGATTGATGACATCGCGCCCACCAACAGCGATATGGCCGCCTTGCGGTGATGTGATCAACCGCTCGCGCTTATAGAGCCCCTCCGCCTCGATTTCTTTCAAGGTAGTGGAAATGTTTTCCAAAAACGCCTGCGACACGGCAACCTCCGATAATTTGGAATTTTGTCCATAATAACGGATTTTATTATGCAATAAAAGAGACGTATTCCACCATGACGGAAATTGGCACCTGCCATTCGCTTTCGAACCGTCCAGAGCCCCATACGCTAAGCCCACCGCGTCGGCGCCAGCCAAATACGACGCTAAGGAGTTTACGTATATTCATAGACAACGAAAGTAACGACCTATAAATTCCGCTGAGGCACACTAATTCTAATCACAACAAACAACTCGGCCGAGATGGACTGTGCGCTTAAAAGAAACTGCCCTAAATTTATTGTGTTGCCTTTTTTTTGCAGCCTTCCCCTTCGACGCCAAGGCAATGGATCTGACATTGAGCACGTCAGATCAGATTGCCCCTTATGTTGACAAGAATGCGCCCGAAGGTGGCCCATTCACGGTTCTGGTGCGCGGTGCATTCCAGGAAGTTGGCTGGGACATCAAAGTCAGTTTTCTTCCGACTCAGCGCGCCTATCAGGAAGCGCTCGATTTGGAGACAGATGGCACGTATCCTCGGTTTTTCACGCAAAAACGCTATTCCGAGATGTATTACTCTGCCCCCCTTGTTTCGACAGACTACACAGTTTTTGTGAACCGGAAGAACTTACCGGATGCTGCGAGCCTGGAAGATCTGAACCAGAGAATGACCTGCCTAGCCCTAGGCTCGCCTATTCCCGAGCCCCTAAACACCATGGTGAAGCAGGAAAATCTTCAGGTCATGTGGGCCGAATCCTATCGCCAGTGTTTCGCAATGCTGGCCATGGGCCGTGCTGATTTTGTGGCAACCGACAGACGACTTGGTATGGAACTTCTTGAGGAGCTGGAGAACGGGCTGCGGGATATTGCTACTTTCGACCTGCCGACGGCCGGCGACAGTGTCCACTTGATTGTCAGTCGAAAACATCCGCAAGGGCGGGAGATCATTAAGGCCTTCAATCGAGGTTTGAAGCTGTTCAAGGATGCGGGGAAAATGCCCAATACCTTCAAGGTCCCGGGCAAGAAAAGCCAGTCGCCCCCGCAGGAACCTGCAAATGGTCGGACTTAATCTTCCGCGGAAGTCCAAGGTCCCGGCTCGGCTCTAACATCAGGATCCAACTCATCACATCCAATAAGTCTTGATACATGGGAAGTGCGACTTTTCCAGCGTGTGGGACGCATTGAGTGGCCGTCTCAGTCATGTCTATGAGCGAGAGTCATGAATTGTGGGAACACACAATCGTTTTGCGTTCAAAACCAGGCTACGCCATCGGTTCTTTGCCCGCCCTAATGGTGGTCCGGCAGTGTGATCAAACGGCAAGTTTTGGACAACTCTGGGGACACACGTCTCCACACACCTGAGGGGGCAGATGCGGACCGTTCAATCAGGTTCTGCAATCGTCCGCAAGTCAGAATTTCACAACCAACAAGATAGCCCGCGCTGGTCCGGCAACCGCTGCTATGGAATGAGGCACATCAGCTGCGTAGCGAGCTGTATCCCCCTTGGAAACAAGCCCCGTGGCGACGCCGGACGTCACCTCTAGCTGTCCATCTTCCGCAATCAGTTGCTCACGGGTACCGCGCTCGTGCGGCTTGCTCACCAGTCGCCCGCCTTCGGTGAAAACCAGCTCATAGACTTCAAAACGCCCCGTATCTTGGGGAGGTGACAAGATACGGATCTTGCACCCGTCCCCTGCCCTGTCGAGCGCCGGGGTTTGATGCTCGTGCTGGATTTCGACCCGATCCTCAACGGCCTCTTCTCCAAGCAGGCCGGCAAAGTCGACGTTGAGCGCACGGGTCAGATTGAGCAGCGTCGCAACAGTTGGGTTGGATTCGCCCCGCTCAATCTGGCTGACCATCGAGCGTGACACACCGGAGAGCTTTTCAACCGCCTCAAGCGACAACCCTTGCGCCCGGCGGGCTTTTTTCAACCGCTCCGGCAAACGGGAAAGAATATCTGAATCTGTCATGGCGGAATTAAAATCCGCTTGGCTAGAAAATGCAATTCTGAACCAGTGCCATTCCGCAATTATCGAAGCGGAAACGCCATCGTCGCATCCCAAACTTAGTAGGTCGCATTCAGAACATCTGTTGCACCGCCCTCTCTTCTAGCGTGCGGTCAAAGACAACTCCCGGCTTTTTCCGGGAAATGAAAACATGTCGAGGAAACAGCATGTCCAGTGATATCGAGATTGCACGCGCAGCCAAAATGAAGCCGATCCAGGAGATCGGCGACCGGTTGAACATCCCGGAAGAGTCGCTGCTGCCCTATGGCCGCACGAAGGCGAAAATCTCCGCTGACTTCATCGACGGGCTGAACGGCAAGGAAAACGGCAAGCTGATCCTGGTCACCGCAATCAACCCGACACCAGCTGGCGAAGGCAAGACCACAACAACCGTCGGCCTCGGAGATGGTCTCAACCGGATCGGCAAGAACGCCATGATCTGTCTGCGCGAGCCTTCCCTTGGCCCGTGTTTCGGCATGAAGGGTGGCGCAGCCGGAGGTGGCTATGCGCAGGTCGTGCCAATGGAGGACATCAATCTCCATTTCACTGGCGATTTCCATGCCATCACGTCCGCGCACAACCTACTGGCAGCCCTTATCGAAAACCATATCTACTGGGGCAATGAACTCGGGATCGACCAGCGCCGTGTGGTTTGGCGCCGGGTGCTGGACATGAACGACCGGGCGCTCCGCGAGATCGTCTGTTCACTCGGCGGTGTTGCCAACGGCTTCCCGCGTGAAGGCGGTTTCGACATCACCGTTGCCTCCGAAATCATGGCGATCCTCTGCTTGGCGACCGACCTGGAAGACCTTCAGAAACGCCTGGGCGACATCATCGTTGCCTACCGCCGCGACCGCACGGCGATCACCGCGCGTGAGCTGGAAGCTGACGGCGCAATGACCGTTCTCTTGAAAGAAGCCATCCAGCCGAACCTCGTACAGACCCTGGAAAACAATCCAGCCTTCATTCACGGCGGCCCGTTCGCCAACATCGCCCATGGCTGTAACTCCGTCATGGCGACCCAGACGGCACTGAAGCTCGCCGATTATGTCGTCACCGAGGCCGGTTTCGGCGCGGACCTTGGCGCTGAGAAATTCTTCGACATCAAGTGCCGCAAGGCCGGGCTCTCACCGGATGCCGTTGTGATTGTCGCGCCCGTGCGTGCGCTGAAGATGAACGGCGGCGTTGCCAAGGAAGACCTTGGAGCTGAAAACATCGAAGCCGTCCAGAAGGGATGCGCCAACCTCGGCCGTCACATCGAAAACATCAAGCAGTTCGGCGTCCCGGCCGTCGTCGCGATCAACCACTTCACCGCAGACACGGACGCTGAGGTCCAGGAGATCAAAAACTTCTGTGCGGATCTCGGTGTCGATGCCGTTCTGGCCTCTCACTGGGCCAAGGGCTCGGAAGGCACGGCGGAACTTGCCGAAAAAGTCGCGGCACTTGCCGAAAGCGGTGCAGCCCAGTTCGCTCCGCTCTACGAAGACGACATGCCGCTCTTTGAAAAGATCGAGACGATTGCCAAACGCATTTACCGCGCCGACGAGGTCCTCGCCGACAAGTCAATCCGGGATCAGCTGCGCCGTTGGGAGGCAGACGGTTTTGGCAACCTGCCGGTCTGCATGGCCAAGACACAGTATTCTTTTTCCACCGACCCGAACCTGCGCGGCGCGCCGACCGGCCATGGTGTGCCGATCCGCGAAGTCCGCCTATCTGCCGGTGCCGGCTTCATCGTTGCGATCTGTGGGGAAATCATGACCATGCCGGGCCTGCCCCGCGTGCCGTCCGCAAATCATATCAAGCTGAACGATGAAGGCTTGATCGAGGGTCTGTTCTGATCTGTCCGGACCAGAACGGAAAACTTGAGGCGGATCCAAGCGATCCGCCTTTTTCTTTTCCAGAGGCTATTGAGCCTACCTCGGGATCCAGCGGCTCTGAAGGGTGGGCTCTCCGGCAACGCAGGAGACGTCTGCCGCACGCGCTTGTCGGTTATTTGCCCGATACGCGTTTGCGGCAGCCGAGTCAGTGCATGTTGGCCGTCGAGCAAGTGTATATCCCTTGCCACGCAGACAGGCATCAAATCTCCGAGCCCTTAGCCGCTCGTTCGGATCGACGCTCACAACGCGAGTTGAATAATCTCCGTAGAAACCGCATGAATAACCGTAGCAGTATCTTGGCCCAAACCCGGACCCGCCAACTGACGTTGTCTTGTAGGCCGGTGGAACTTCCTGCAATGCCCGCACCTGACAGGCGTCTATCACGGCGCGCCGCTGCTCTACCGTGGAGCCGGTTTTCAGAAGTACAAACTGCGCACCGCCTAATGTCTGGCAGGCTGCCAAGAACATAGTACAGCCACCCAAAACCAACCACCAGTTACGGAGTTTCATATCTAAATTCCAAAGCCTTAGTTAACTTGAGTATTTAATACATGTTTCCTTTTTGCAAGCCCCGCTGAAGCTCCAATTCGAACGATCATAAGTCCGCTGTCGCGAAAGCGACTAGCCGTGTCGCATTGATGATATCGGGCAATTCCCCTTAAGGCATAAGGTTTTTCAACGTTTACCGGCCACGATAGCCTTTTTGGAGCTGCCCAATGTCTGACGAAGACGACATCGACCTGTCGGCCCTGTCTGACGATGAACTCGTCGAGCAGATGCATGATGATCTTTACGATGGTCTGCAGGAAGAAATCCAGGATGCGGTGAACATCCTTCTGGAGCGTGGCTGGGCACCTTACGACATCCTGACCAAAGCCCTTGTCGAAGGCATGCGGATCGTCGGCGTCGACTTCCGCGATGGCATTCTGTTCGTGCCGGAAGTACTCTTGTCCGCGAATGCCATGAAATCGGGCATGAGCATCCTGCGCCCGCTGCTCGCGGAAACTGGAGCCCCCAAAGTCGGCAAGATGGTAATCGGCACCGTCAAGGGCGATATTCATGACATTGGCAAAAACCTGGTTTCCATGATGATGGAGGGGGCCGGCTTTGAAGTTATCGACATCGGCATCAACAACCCGGTCGAAAACTACCTGGCTGCTTTGGAAGAGCATCAGCCGGACATTCTCGGCATGTCTGCCCTTTTGACCACCACCATGCCTTACATGAAGGTCGTCATCGACGAGATGAAGGAAAAAGGCCTGCGCGACGACTACATCGTGCTCGTGGGCGGTGCGCCGCTTAACGAAGAGTTCGGACAAGCAGTCGGTGCAGACGGCTACTGCCGCGATGCAGCCGTTGCTGTTGAAATGGCGAAAGACTTGATTGCCCGGCGGCACAACCAGCTCGCCAACCGGGGCTGACGGATCATGTTTGAGGAGGCTCCCGATATGCAGGCGGGTGAGCCTCTTTTCCCGGTCGGAACACAAGAGGACGCGAACGACAAGATCGGCCGCGTCCTTGTTGTTGCTTGCGGAGCATTGGCGCGCGAGATCATCGCGATCCGCGACCTCAATCAACTTGATCACATTGATCTGACCTGTCTGCCGGCACAACTTCACAACACACCGGAAAAGATCCCCGACGAAGTCCAGCGGGTCATTCTTCAGAACCGCGATGTCTATTCCGACATTCTGATTGCTTATGGCGATTGCGGCACCGGTGGCCTTCTCGACAAGGTTCTGGAAGAAACCGGAACTCGCCGGATCGAAGGCGCGCATTGTTATGCGTTTTTTGCCGGACTGGAGGCATTCGACCAATTCGAGGAGGACCAGCTTGGCAGCTTTTATCTGACCGACTTCCTTGCCCGGCACTTTCAGACAATGGTCATCGAACCTCTCGGCCTCGATTGGCATCCTCATCTGCGCGACATGTATTTTGCCCACTACACGCGAGTACTCTACCTGGCGCAGACAGATGATCCAGCCCTCGAAGAGGCCGCATAACGGGCGGCGGAACGTCTCCTGCTTCCGCTTGAAATTGTACGCACTGGCTATGGTGTGCTGGCGCCGTTCCTGACGAAAGAACTTACTATGCCTTCGCGCTGACATGCGGCACTGCACGGGTCGGTTTTCTACCGTGCAATGACGCTATCAAGCGGCTTGGATCAAGAGCTTTCCGGCAATCATGCTCGAAAGAGGACGACGTGAAATGGCGCAAAAGACAATCGTTTACTGGCGGGACATCCCGGCTCAGATCCTGGTGAAGAAGGGCCGCAAGTCCGCCCGCCGGGAGCTGCCGGCTGTTTTCATGGAAACGATTGACGCCTGCGCGATGCGTGTCGGCGCGAAAGACAGTGATGCCTATATGGCCGAATGGCGCCGGGCAGAGCCTGTCGATGTTTCCGACGACCTTGAACAGGAAGCTGACACAGCGCTTGAAGCCCTTGTTGCCGATTACCCGAAACACCGCCTGATGGACCTGATGGCGAATGGAGGCCTGGAAAATGACTGATAGCAGCCTTTTGGCAAATGGCCGCCTGCCCGCCTCGACCGAAATGTCGCCCAAACAGGTGGTCGAAAAGACAGAGCT
>CALDSI010000390.1 GCA_937911395.1 uncultured Labrenzia sp. | reverse complement strand
CATTGCCGAGACCCTGACCCAGCGGACCTGTGGTCGTTTCGATGCCCGCACCATGACCGAATTCCGGGTGACCAGCGGTCTTTGCGCCCAGCTGACGGAAGTTTTTCAATTCTTCGAGCGGGAAATCTTCATAGCCGAGCAGATACAGCAAGCTGTAAAGCAGCATGGATCCGTGTCCGGCCGACAGAACAAACCGGTCGCGGGCAGCCCAGCTCGGCGCGGTCGGGTCAAACTTCAGAAATTCTGTAAAAAGGACAGTGGCGATATCGGCCGCGCCCATTGGCAATCCAGGGTGTCCGGATTTGGCCTGTTCCACGGCATCAATGGCAAGAAAGCGGATTGCATTCGCCATGCGCTGGTGTTTTTCAAGATCGCTCATCTGTGTCCCGTCGCTTGCGTTGGAGCCCCTGCCGCCAGCGTGGACCGTCCGGCGTGGAGTTATAAGGTGCGTTGTTTCTTTAAAGGCAACTGTTGTCAGTTCCGATCAGGCGCCAGACAAATATCAGGAACGGTCAGCGAGTCAATAAAGCCCTGAATAGGGAAAGAGGGAATAAATTCCGCATCTGGGGGTTATCGAATTGAGGAAACTAACAATGGTGCCATTGACGGGAAGAATATGGTGCACCTAATCTCAGCTGCCGGCACCGGATTTACCTTTTTTGATTTATCAGGTTGCCAGGAAAAGCGCGAAACCCGCTGGTTGTTTGCGGACGCTGCTTTTTTTATGCGAAAAAGCTACGCTGAGGGTAAGGCATAACACAAAGCGGCAAAAGCTGCTCCAAGTAGGATTGAGGTGACGCTTTATATGGCGGAAGTCGATGTCATTGAAAAGACGAGCCTGTCCGATGCCGTAAAGCGCCTTGAAACCGCACTCGGCCAGTTGGAGACCGCCGTCCAGCGCCGTTTGGATGCAGACCGTTCTCTCAACTCTCTTCAGGATGACCTCCAGCGTATGGGGGAGGACAGGTCTCAGTTGGCCGCCTCATTGGACGAAAGTGAAGCGCGCGCGTCCCGGCTTGAAGAAGCCAACAAAGATGTTTCTCGGCGGTTGGTGACGGCCATGGAAACGATCCGCAGCGTTTTGGACACCCACGGAGGCTGATGCGGTTTGGCTCAGATTAGCGTAACCATCAACGGCAAGTCTTTTCGAATGGCGTGTGATGATGGCGAAGAGCAACGCCTCGAAGGGTTGGCTGCGCGGTTCGACGGTTGGATTGGCGAGCTAAAATCCGCCTTCGGTGAGATTGGTGATCAGCGCCTGACAGTGATGGCCGGCATAATGGCAACCGATCAGTTGTAGGAACTGGAACGCAAAGTTACACGGCATGAGCAAGAGTTGGCAGCCGCCAAAGACCAGCAAATGGCTGCCCTCAATAACATGAGCCAAAATGAACAGGATCTTTCGCGAGCCGTAAATACTGCTGCAGCTCGCATCGAAAGCCTTGCCGACGGACTTACCAAGAGCCTGCGTATGGCCAATGACTGAGCGGCCAAATCCGCATTGCCCAAGACTTCGTTTGTGATCAACGCGGCGCCGCACTGGTAATTGCGCAGGCTTGCCTCTATATGCGGTAATCGTGGCTGCCCGATTTGTCAGGACACTTATCCCCGGGGCCTTACGCATTCCTTAGGGAGCTGTCCCTGCTTTGGGCCGTGGTCCGTTGCATACGGCGCCCACCTACTTTGTAGGTTCTCCGGGATTGCACATCCAACGGTCGGGTGGCTACGCAGCTTGAAAATGTCTCTTTCAAGCCGGGCCGGTCAAAAAAGATGATATGAGCGCCCATGACTTCAAACCTTTCACTCGCAGACGAAAAACATCGGCTCCGCATAGAAGCTTTGGCGCGCCGCAGGGCTATGCCCGAGGTCGTGCGGATTGAAAAAAGCTTGGCGCTTGCCGATCACGTTTCTGATCTCCCGATCTCCGCTGGGGCAATCGTTGCAGGCTTTTGGCCGATCAGGGACGAGATTGATCCGCGTCCTTTGCTGGATCGTCTTCGTCAAAGCGGCCATGCCTTGTGTTTGCCCGTTGTCGCAGACCCTCATCTGATTTTCCGGAAGCTGGACCGGGGGAGTGCAATGGAAGATGCCGGTTTTGGGACTATGGCACCTGGACCAGATGCGGAGGAGCTGCGGCCAGATGTTCTGCTTATGCCGCTCGCGGGGTTTGACCGGCAGGGCAATCGGATCGGGTACGGCAAAGGCCATTACGACACCGCGATCTCTGCTCTTGAGAAATCAGGGCCACTTCTCTGCATTGGCCTTGCGTTTGCCTTGCAGGAGGTGGAGCTTGTCCCGGCTGAAGGCCACGACAAACCCCTCGCTGGGATATTAACAGAAGACGGCTACCAATCGTTCTGCTAATTGGTGGCCGTTTGGTAAAGTTGGCGTTCTGTGAGGATTGATGCGCATTCTTTTTCTGGGGGATTTGGTGGGCCGTGTCGGCCGAACGGCAGTTATTGAACAACTGCCGGACCTGGTAGAAGAACAGCAGCTCGATTTTGTCATAGTGAACGGTGAAAATTCCGCATCCGGTTTCGGGATCACCGAAGCGATCCTTCAAGATGTTTTGGATGCCGGTGCGGACGTTGTGACCACTGGCAATCATGTGTGGGACCAGCGGGATACGCTCGTCTACATCGAACGTCAGGACCGTTTGCTGCGCCCGGTCAATTATCCGAGCGGGACGCCTGGCCGGGGTGCGCATCTTTTTACCGCGCGAAATGGCGCACAGGTTATGGTCGCGAACGTGATGGGGCGTGTCTACATGGATGCTCTCGATGATCCGTTTGCGGCGATTGACAAGGTGGTTGGCGACTGTCCGCTTGGGGATGTCGCTGATGCCATTATTATTGATGTTCATGCGGAAGCCACCAGCGAGAAACAGGCGATGGGCCACTTTCTCGACGGCCGGGTCAGCCTGGTGGTTGGCACGCATACGCATGTTCCGACGGCAGATCATCAGATTTTGGAAAACGGCACGGCCTACATGTCGGATGCCGGCATGTGCGGTGCATATGACAGCGTGTTGGGCATGGATAAGGATGAGCCGGTCAATCGATTTCAGCGCAAGATCCCTGGCTCCAGATTCACGCCGGCGACAGGCGCCGCGACCATTTGTGGTGTAGCGATCGAAACAGATGATCGGACCGGACTTGCTCAAGCGATTGCGCCTGTCAGAATTGGCGGGCGTCTTGAGCCGGTCCTGCCGGCTTTCTGGGCCGCAAGCTAGTTCCATATTTTCAGGAACTGGATTTTCCGCGCCAACTTGCCTATAAGCGGCGCAGTTTTCGTTAAAAGCAAATCCGACTGAGAGCCGAGAAGAGCCATGGCAGGCCATTCAAAATTCAAGAACATCATGCACCGCAAGGGACGTCAGGACGCCGTTCGTTCCAAGATGTTCTCCAAACTGTCCAAGGAAATTACTGTCGCTGCGAAGATGGGCGACCCGGATCCGGACTCTAATCCGCGCTTGCGCCTGGCGGTGAACAACGCCAAAGCTCAGTCCATGCCGAAAGACAACATTCAGCG
Organism: uncultured Labrenzia sp.; assembly: GCA_937911395.1. Lineage (GTDB taxonomy): Bacteria > Pseudomonadota > Alphaproteobacteria > Rhizobiales > Stappiaceae > Roseibium. The sequence continues at coordinate 17,073 of CALDSI010000390.1, read as the reverse complement.
CGCGATTAACAAGTCGCAAGCTGGTGATGCGGAGAGTTATGACGAAATCCGCTATGAGGGTTACGGTCCGGCTGGTGTTGCTGTTGTCGTTGAGGCCCTGACGGATAACCGCAACCGGTCGGCATCCAACATTCGGTCCTACTTCACCAAGTGTGGCGGGTCTCTTGGCGAAACGGGTTCCGTTTCTTTCATGTTCGACCGCGTTGGCGAGATCATCTACAAGCCGGAAGCTGGCGAGGCGGATGCTGTTCTTGAAGCGGCCATCGAAGCTGGTGCCGAAGACGTTCAATCCGATGAAAGCGGACACACGATCTACACGGCATTTGAAGATTTGAACGATGTCGCAAAGGCATTGGAAGAGGCACTAGGCGAAGCAGACTCCACAAAAATCATCTGGAAGCCGCAGAACCTTACACCAGTTGATGCCGATAAGGCCCAAACGCTGATGAAACTGATCGACATGCTGGAAGATGATGATGACGTCCAGAACGTCTACACCAACTTCGATGTTGATGAAGAAACCATGGCAGAACTGGCTTCCTAAGTTTGTCGAGACTCCGATTGTCTAACCCCGGATTTTCCGGGGTTTTTCTTTTTGATCATTGAATCCAAAGCTCAGCGATATGTTTCAAATTTTCGAACTCACCCAAGCGGATCCGAAGTCTCTCCTTCAGCGCACCTTGAAACTGTCCGAGGAAACCGGCGAGTTGGCCGAAGCTGTGCTTTCAGTCACCGATGCGCCCGGAAGTGCCTACAAGGCGCATACCCTTCACGATGTGCGCGAGGAAGCGGCCGATGCGGCGTTGGTTGCCCTAAGTGTTTTGGCTCAAACGTGCGAAAGTTCAGAAGAGTTTTCGGCAGAACTAGACCGTTTGATGCAAGAAAAGTCTGCCAAGTGGCAGACGAAATTAGCGGAGTAAGGGATCCAGTAGCGGCAGGCTGGTAATGGCGGCAATGGCGATGAGCAGGTTTGCGATCCACCTGTATGTCCGCTGATTTGAACCGGTAAAGCCCTTGGACCCGAGATAAAGCGCAATTCCGTAGACCGGTATGGCGAGGATTAGAAGCCGGGCGACCTCAACCGTGAAAAATCCATTCAAGATGTAGGCGACAAATGTTCCTATGCTTGCCAACGGGAAAAACATAATGAGGTTGGCGCGGATGATTGGCGTGTCGTTCCTGCTTGAAAGCCAGAAAGCGGCAACCGGCGGAGCAGAGACCTGTGAGACACCGCCTAGAACTCCGGACACTGCTCCAACGCCAAATGAAACCGAAGGTGTTGGCTGTTTTTGATAGCGCCAGCCGGACACCACGAGTGCAAGGGTGCCTGCGACGACAGCACTTATTATCCAGCGCAAGGTCAATACGTCCATGGTCGCAAGAAGCCACGCTCCGGCATGGACAAATAGGACAGATCCAATCACTGCAGGCAGCACCGTCGACCAGTCACACAAATGGATCGCCCGGCGGACCAGAGGCAAGGAGACGATGCTGTCGATGAAGAGAAACGTGGCGGCCGCCGTTGAAGGGAGCATCACACTTGCAGCGACCGGCATGAAAATCATTCCTGCACCAAATCCTGCAAAGCCCCGGATATATCCGGCAACAAACAGGGCCGCCGCCAGAAAAACCAGCAATTGCGGGGAAAAAGACGTCAGAATGTCGAACATGCACTCTCGCAATTTGCGGAAAGACGCTGTGGGAAATGTTCGTAAGCAGCGCTTTAGCTGGCGTCAATGGGCAACTTTTGTTACCGATTTGTTCCATGACACATGCGATTCGATTGCTGGGTATTGACCCCGGCCTGCGGCTGACCGGATGGGGCATGATCGAGGCGGCTGGAAACCGGCTCTCCTTCATTGCTTCAGGGACCGTGACTTCCGACAACAAGAAGAGCCTCGCAGAGCGCTTGGTCGAATTGCATGACGGCTTGACCGCAGTTGTACGTCAGCACAATCCGGCAGAGGCTGCCGTCGAGCACACCTTTGTCAACAAAGACGCAGGGGCAACTCTGAAGCTCGGTCAAGCGCGTGGCGTGGCGCTTCTTGTTCCTTCACTGGCCGGGCTATCTGTCGCGGAATATGCTCCGAACCTGGTGAAGAAAACCGTGGTTGGTACCGGGCATGCGGAAAAAGAACAAATCCGGGCGATGGTGAAGGTCTTGATGCCGCGGGCGACCTTCAATTCAGATGACGCAGCAGATGCACTTGCGATTGCCATCTGTCATGCACAGCACCGGGCGAGCACAGCTGCGCGACTTAAAGCCTTGGGGGCCGCATGATCGGGAAACTGAAGGGAACAATCGACAGCTATGGAGAGGATCATGTGATCCTTGATGTTCATGGCGTCGGGTATCAGGTGCATTGCCCCTCCCGGATTCTGCAAGCGCTGCCGCGCGCCGGGGAAGCAGCCGTCCTGTTTATCGAGACAATCGTGCGCGAAGACATGATCCGCCTTTACGGATTTGCAGCGGAAGCCGAACGGGAGTGGTTCCGAATCCTTATGACGGTGCAAGGCGTGGGTGCAAAGGTGGCGCTGGGCATACTCGGAATCTTGAAGGCAAGCGAAGTTGCCAATGCCATCGCGCTGGGCGACAAGGCCACGATCTCGCGTGCGCCAGGTGTGGGCAAGCGGGTCGCAGAGCGGATCCTCAGCGAGCTGAAAGACAAGGCGCCCGGCCTTGCGAGCATTGATCAAGATACGATTGCTGTCTCTCAGACGGTGGCGGACAATGTGGCGGCTCGTCCGGTTGCAGAGGCCGTATCGGCCTTGATAAATCTTGGTTATGGGCAACCTCAAGCAAGTGCCGCTGTTGCCAAGGCGATGCAGTCTGCGGGCGAAGATGCGACAACGGAAACCTTGATACGTCTTGGGCTGAAGGAGCTCGCGGGATGATTGTTTTTACCTATGCCGTTATTGCGATTTCTTTCGTCGTGCTCGGGATCGGCGGAATCATGTATCTGGACCACCGGTTTTCTCTGACGGTTGGTGATCGGCCGTTCGCGATCAAGGGGCGCCGGATCGAGACCGATGATCCTTTTGTCCGGAGACAATTCAGGAAATTCTACGCCATCCGAGTCGCCTACTCTCTGTTCTTACTCGTCTTGTTGTTCGTGGTGGTTAGTCATGTCGGATGACCAGCGCATCGTTTCGCCGGAAATCCGAGGCGATGAGATCGACAGCACAATGCGCCCGCAAGCGCTTGATGACTTTGTCGGTCAGGCACAAGCCCGCGCGAATCTGAAGGTCTTCATTGGTGCGGCCAAGGCGCGTGGGGAAGCATTGGACCACGTCTTGTTCGTCGGGCCTCCCGGGCTCGGCAAAACAACCCTTGCCCAGATCATGGCGCGCGAACTTGGCGTGAACTTCCGGGCGACTTCCGGCCCGGTCATTGCCAAAGCGGGTGACCTTGCAGCTCTGCTGACAAATCTGGAAGAGCGTGATGTTCTTTTTATTGACGAGATCCATCGACTCAATCCGGCCGTTGAGGAAGTCCTTTATCCTGCAATGGAAGACTATCAGCTGGATCTGATTATCGGAGAGGGGCCAGCTGCGCGTTCTGTGAAGATTGATCTTGCGAAATTCACACTGGTTGCAGCCACCACGCGTCTCGGACTTCTCACAACGCCTCTGCGCGACCGGTTTGGTATTCCTGTGCGTCTGGAGTTCTACACGGTGCCGGAGCTGGAGCACATCGTAAAACGTGGCGCGTCCATCCTTGGGATTGGTATGGCGGAAGACGGTGCCCATGAGATCGCAAAACGGTCCCGTGGAACGCCTCGGATCGCGGGCCGCCTGCTGCGCCGGGTGCGGGACTTTGCAGATTTTGAAGGTGCTGAGAAGGTCGACCGGGCCTTGGCAGATAAGGCTTTGCGTCAGCTGGAGGTTGATGGCGCTGGGCTCGATAGCCTGGATCGGCGCTATCTCAATCAGATCGCCGTCAACTTCGGCGGTGGCCCGGTTGGGATCGAGACGATCGCAGCTGCCTTGTCCGAGCCGCGCGACGCGATTGAAGAAATTGTGGAGCCCTACCTTATACAAAACGGATTTTTGCAGCGGACACCCCGTGGACGCATATTGACGCCAACCGCATTCTCGCATCTTGGTCTGGCCGTGCCATCCCGGCCGGACGGGCCGCAAATGGGTTTGTTCCTCGATTCTGATCAGTGACCATCAAGACTAACGTCCATTGGGGTTTCTGCGGGTCAATGCCAATGCGCAAATGCTTCTAAAGATGTCTGCAGTTTTAACGGTAGGGATTTTTACTAGTTAACCAATAATTTCCAATTCTTTCCTAGGGTTCGTCCGAATTCTGGGGGGACCTATGCGTAAGCGGCTTTCAACTAAACTTGCTGTTATGTTCTTGGCTGGTGCACTCACGATGTGCATCGCGATTGTCACAGTCACATCGACACTCTCGCGTGATGTTGCGAATGGTCAGGCAGACGCCGCTTTGCAAAGCGGAACCAAGGCGAAATTGAAAGTCGCCGAACTCGCCTTGGGCCAGGCAGCCGACAGCGCCAAGTTCTTTGCATCGCTCGAAGATGCCAAGAACAGCTTGATGAAAACACTGGTTGGTTGGAAAAACCTCAAGGAAGGTCAGAACGCGATCCTTCGTGGGATCTATGTCACCAACAACCCGCATTCTCCGGACGAACGGCACTTGCTGATCGAGCCAGCGGAAGGCAACCAGTACACGAACAATCACAAAGTGGTGCACCCGATCTTCCAGGATCTGGTCAGCCAGGGAGTGTTCTCGGATGTGGCGCTGGCAACTCCGGATGGTGTGATTACCTATACTTATGCGAAAGGCGGTGAATTCGCGTTCCACATCGGCGATGCTGAGATCTCCGGGCACCCTGTGCAAATCGCCTTCAGCCCATTGTTCGACGCGGTGGCAAATGAGACGATTGAAGCTGGACAGGTCTTTACGTCAGGTTTCATGACCGGCGAAGACGGCAGAGTTTCCATGATCATCGCCACACCGGTTTTCTATCTCGACCGGTTTTTCGGCGCCGCGGCCTTCTCTGTGAACATGGCCAATTTCGCAAACATGGTCAGCGGGTCGGGTGAACTTGAAGATGGCGAAAAGGTATTACTGATTGACACAGCCGGGCAGTTGGTAGGTCATGACGAGACGGGGTCTGCTGAAGTTGTCCACGACAAGAAAACGGTCTATGCGGGCAATGAAACACTTGTTTTGGATGGAAACGACTATCGGTATGCGGAAGCTGATGCCTCATTCGCAAACATGCCTTACGGGATTGTGGATGCTGTTCTCCAGACCAAGCTGTCTGCTGCTGCCGACCGTATTACTTATGGCGCGGTCATTTCCGGGTTCTTGTGCCTGGTCCCGATCGTTGGTGTCATCTGGTGGGTGACAGGCCGGATGTTTGCGCCGCTCCAAGGACTATCTGCGGCAGCGCGGCAAATTGCAGACGGTGATCTTGAAGTCCCTGTGCATGCGACCGAACGCTCGGATGAGATCGGCGAGATGGCGCGCTGTATTGAAGTCTTCAAAGACAACTCGGTTGAGCGCGAGAGGTTGGCTGCTGAACGGAAAGTTGGCCATATTGCTCGCGAAAAGCGCGAGAAACATATCGATGCGTTGATCAATGGCTTCCGTGCAGAAGCCCAAGGCGTTCTTGAGTTGGTGGAGGCCAATATCGGCCGGGTTGAAGCCGTCACGGCAGAATTGCGTGAGCGATCTGGAGCTGCTGCAGACGAAGGACAAACCGCCGTGGTGTCGTCCGAAAACGCATCTGCAAATGTGCAGGCCGTTGCCTCAGCAACAGAAGAGCTCAACGCTTCGATTTCAGAAATCTCCCGTCAGGTCGAAACCACGGCGGGCATTGTGGCTCAAACAACCACTGCTGCGCAGGTATCTAACGGTAAAATTTCTGGGTTGGCTGAAGCTGCCAACCGGATTGGTGACGTTGTCTCCTTGATCTCCGAGATTGCCGAGCAGACCAATCTACTTGCACTCAATGCGACGATTGAGGCCGCACGCGCCGGTGAGGCGGGCCGCGGGTTTGCTGTTGTTGCCTCTGAAGTGAAGTCGCTTGCGGGGCAAACGGCCAAGGCGACCGAAGAGATTTCAACACAGATTGCAGCCATTCAGGCGTCGACTACAGAGGCGGTCGCGGAAATCGCGCGTGTTTCGGAGTCCGTTGGTGAAGTCAATGAGTACACATCCACCATTCAGGATGCGGTTCAGCAACAGGGCGCTGCGACGAACGAAATCTCCAGAAACGTCGCCGAAGCTGCCGATGGGACCCGTTCTGTTGCCACCACGGTTGCGTCTCTCAACGACGGTGTGACTGAGAATTCGCGAGCAGTTGACGACATGTTGTCCGCGACGATTGAGATGAAACAGCAGGCGGATCGCTTGAGAGGATCTGTCGAAAAATTCCTCAATGAGGTTGCAGCGGCCTGACCGTCTTCCTAGATCTGTAGCGTTATGGGCTTTCCGGTTTTTGATCGGAGAGCCCTTTTTGGATTTGTGGAGACATTATCGTGAGTGATTGGCCCGATCTCGCAGGCCGTTTGGACCAAAGCGGTCACGTTCTGCCCGTACGCGTCTACTATGAGGACACCGATTTCACCGGAATCGTCTACCACGGTGCCTATGTCCGTTTCTTTGAGCGGGCCCGATCCGACTTTTTGAGGCTGATCGGTATTCACCACAGTGAGTTGGCAGAAGGGGACGATGGCACATCGCTGGCTTTTGCCGTGCGCACAATGACCTTGGATTTCCAGAAACCTGCGAAGATCGATGATGTCCTGGAAGTGCAGACGTCTCTGGCCGAGTATAAAGGCGCAAGGATAAAACTTGATCAACTCGTTTACAGAGGCGACGAGCTGCTTGTTTCGGCGGCTGTGACCGTTGCTGTGATTTCTTCTGAAGGCCGACCGACTCGTCTTCCGTCAGTCCTTTCGGAGAAGCTGCTAAAACACAGGCCTTCAGAGCAAGACTGACTTCCCTGTTTGCGGGCAAACGCTGACGCACAATTGAGCGCACCAGCGGTAAAAATAAGCGGCGCGATCGGGTCGCGTTAATCTTGCAGTAACCTTAATTGATTCTTTTAGAAAAGCGCGCAATTGCGCGTAAAAAGTCCCAGTTTTGACAAAATCAAACGTCAGAGAAGCGGTCGGCGAATAGGGGCGAATTCCCCCGTGATCGGTGCAATCGGGGCGCCGGTACTCTGAATGCAACACGCATCATTCGGCCGAGAGGTCATCGGGTTTATGGAAACACTAGTCGAAACGACATTGGCGGCGCCGAAAGGCGACCTTTCTTTCTATGGCTTGTTCTGGCAAGCGCACATTGTCGTACAGATCGTAATGTTGGGATTGCTTGCTGCATCGGTTTGGTGCTGGGCAATCATTGTCGACAAAATCATGATTTTTGGGAAGACAAAACGGCAAATGAACCGGTTCGAAACCGTGTTCTGGTCGGGTCAGTCTTTGGAAGAGCTTTATGGAACGCTGCACAATCGTGTGAACCATTCCATGGCGGCACTGTTTGTTGCGGCCATGCGGGAATGGAAGCGCAGTCATGAGGGCGCGCGCCCGGCGATTGGAAGCCTCCAGCAACGGATCGACCGCGTTATGGATGTTACGATCCAGCGCGAGCAGGAGCGGCTGGAAAACCGGTTGCTGATCCTGGCGACCGTTGGGTCATCTGCTCCGTTCATCGGACTGTTTGGAACCGTTTGGGGCATCATGACCGCATTTCAGGCGATCGCGGCGTCTGAGAGCACGAACCTTGCGGTCGTGGCTCCCGGTATTGCGGAAGCTCTGTTTGCGACGGCTCTGGGTCTCTTGGCTGCTATTCCTGCAGTTATCGCATACAATAAATTCTCCTCGGATGTCGGCCGGGCCGTTGCTCGAATGGAAGGCTTTGCTGACGAGTTCTCCGCGATCTTGTCGCGGCAGATCGACGAGAGGGGCTGATCCATGGGCATGCAGGCCGGTGGTGGACAAGCAGGTGGCGGCCGCCGCGGACGGCGCCGGCGCCGCAGTCTTCCGATAAGTGAGATCAACGTCACACCGTTCGTCGATGTGATGCTGGTGCTGCTCATCATTTTCATGGTCGCAGCACCTTTGTTGACGGTTGGTGTGCCGATTGACTTGCCGGAGACACGTGCGAAGGCCCTTGAAGGAGACACCGAGCCGATAACGATCTCCATCAATTCGGCAGGCGAAATTTTTATTCAGGATACTCCGATCCTCATTGATGAGGTCGTTCCCAAACTGGAGGCGATTGCGGCCAACGGGTACGAAGAACGCATCTACGTGCGTGGAGATCAGGATGCTGATTACGGCACCATGATGAAACTCATGGGCCGGATCAACGCGGCGGGCTTTAAAAGGCTCGGCCTTGTCACTCTGGAAGAACGGGACTCGTAACGCAGAATGCGCGCAGGTCTCATTGCGTCTTTGACCGGTCACTCGGTCTTTTTGGTCTGGGGCTTGATAGCCTTTCCGGACGCGAAGAGTTTTTCCGTTCCTCAAGTCGAAACGCTGCCGGTGGATCTCGTTCCAATCGAGGAATTTACGCAGCTTCGCTTGGGTGAAAAAACGGCTGAAGTCCGGGACGTTGCGGCGCTCCAGCCGAGCGATACACCGGCTGAAGAGACCCCGCAACCGGCCGACAAACCTGGTGACAGTCAAGTTCAGCAGCCCTCGCCTCCCACGCCGGCGCCAGCGCCAACCCCGGCGCCGCCTGAACCGGAACCAGTCGCCGAGCCTGAAGATGCTCCGGAACCTGCACCTGCACCCGAACCGGTACCAGCTGCTGAGCCAGAGCCGGCTCCTGAACCGGAGCCTGTACCTCAACAGGAAGCCGCACCGGCCGTACAGCCGATTCTGACAAGCGTTGCACCAAGGACGAAACCGGCACCGCCGCGGCCACAGCGACAGGAGCCGCGGGATGAATCTATCGTCACCGACGTTGCGGCCCTGCTCAACAAGGTGGAGCCAGCCGGCCAGACCGGGGGACAACCCGATACGCCTGCATCGCTGGGAACACGGCAAGGTGCGCCGAACATCCGTATGACCCAATCGGAGCTGGATGCTTTACGCTCCCAAGTTGCCATGTGTTGGAGCCCTCCTGTTGGGGCAGTGGGTGCGGAAGATCTGAATGTGCGGGTTCGTTTCAACCTGTCGCAGAACGGCGAAGTGTCCAATGGTCCGGAAGTCATGAATTCCAATGCAACTCCGGCCTTCCGCGCGGCAGCAAGCAGTGCGGTCCGTGCTGTGATGCGCTGCCAGCCATACAGCCTGCCAATTGCGAAATATGATGCGTGGCAGGAAGTGATTATCAATTTTGACCCGAGAGAGATGCTCGGGGGCTAAGCCGATTTCGCAGTCGGAACCCAAAGGTGAAGGAGCTGTATTGCTCATGCGTCAGATTTGGAAACATTTTTTAGGGTTCGTCGGGTCCTCGGCCCGCGTCCGCGGTGGGTTTGTTGCACTCCTTGCAGTACTTAGTCCGATCCCGGCCGCTGCGCTGGTTGAAATCGACATCACTCAAGGGAATGTCGAGCCGCTGCCGATTGCCTTGCCGCAGTTCTCTGCAGAAGGTGGCGACAGCAAACTGGCCGCCGACATGACCGCGGTGATCGCGGCGGATCTCAAACGGTCCGGTCTCTTCAATCCTCTCGATCCAGCAAGCTTCATTCAGAAGAACATGAGCGTGAATTCCACCCCGCGTTTCGGGGATTGGCGCACGATCAGTGCACAGGCGCTTGTGACGGGAACCGTGACAAAGCAGGCGGATGGCCGCTTGCGCGCTGAATTCCGGCTTTGGGATGTCTTTGCGGCAGAGCAGATGCTTGGGCAACAATTCTATACGACACCGGAAAACTGGCGGCGGCTCGCCCATATCATTGCGGATGCCGTTTACGAGCGTCTCACCGGCGAAAAAGGCTATTTCGACACGCGCATTGTGTTTGTCGACGAGACGGGGCCGAAAGACAAGCGCGTAAAGCGCTTGGCACTGATGGATCAGGACGGCGCCAATGTTCGTTACCTTACTCGAGGTGATGATCTGGTTTTGACACCGCGTTTTTCGCCGACAAGCCAGGAAATCACCTACATGTCTTATGCTGGTGCGGATCCAAGTGTGTACCTCTTGAACATCGAGACCGGGCAGCGCGAGATCGTGGGCAATTTTCCGGGGATGACCTTTGCGCCGCGCTTCTCACCCGATGGACAGAGCGTGGTCATGAGCTTGCAACAGGGTGGCAACGCAAACATCTTCAAAATGGATTTGCGGTCGCGGCAGACAACACGCTTGACCAACACAGCCGCCATTGATACGAGCCCGTCTTTCTCTCCGGATAGCGGCCGTATTGTTTTTGAATCCGATCGGGGAGGCTCACAGCAGCTTTACGTGATGAGTGCAGCTGGCGGCCAAGCTCAGCGAATTTCCTTCGGCCCAGGGCGCTACTCGACACCGGTCTGGTCTCCTCGGGGCGACCTGATTGCTTTTACCAAGCAGCACCAGGGCCGGTTCATGATCGGTGTGATGCGGCCTGATGGCAAAGGCGAGAGGATCCTGACAGAGGGATATCATAACGAAGGACCAGCCTGGGCTCCGAACGGCCGGGTTCTGGTGTTCTTCCGTGATACACCCGGCGCAAACGGTGGTCCGCAGGTCTGGACCGTCGATTTGACCGGCTACAACGAACAAAGGCTGGAAACACCAGCATTTGCTTCAGATCCATCTTGGTCGCCATTGATCGACTAAGACAACGAATAACGAAGTGTTTACCAGCCTTATTGAGAGCGCATTAACCGACTTTGGCTAGAAAGCGTTTACCAAAATGTGGGGGCGCATTTGGAAAGCCGGTTTAGCAGGCTGGGGTAAGGAGACAGGAATGTTCAATATGGTGAGTGCCTCCAATGGGGCGCGTTGGATTGCAGTCTGTTTTGCAGTCCTATTTGCCGCAGCGTGCGCGCAAACCAAGCCGGACGGGCTGGCGACCAACGTCAAGCCGGGGACCGGGCAGGATTTTGTGGTGAATGTCGGGGACCGGGTGTTCTTCGAAGAAGACCAATCCACCTTGAATTCGCAAGGGCAGGCCACGCTTGCCAACCAGGCAAAGTGGCTCAACCGGTATTCGCAATATACAATTACCGTTGAAGGCCATGCTGATGAGCGCGGCACGCGCCAATACAACATTGCACTTGGTGCAAGGCGTGCGCAGGCTGCACGCGATTACCTCGTATCCCAGGGAGTTTCTGCCTCCCGGATCAAAACGATTTCGTATGGCAAAGAACGGCCAGTTGCCGTTTGTAACGACAACAGCTGCTGGTCTCAGAACAGGCGGGCAGTAACCGTGCTGAACAACGCGACCAACTGATCAGCGCCGGAACAACGCTACAAACGCCGGGTTTAGCCCGGCGTTTTTGTTCGTCCGGAGCAAAAACACGCCGTTTCCCGGTTCGTTTGTCAAAATTTGGCCGAACTCAGAGCGCCATTTGCGCTAGAGTTCAGCGTGTGGCCATCCGGGTGAGTACCTCTCCCTGCCAATCAGATGGCTTTCCATTTATCGGTATTGGTATATGACAAGTGGCTGCACAGCGGAGGGACGAATGAAACAATTTTACAGGCTGGTATGCCCTGTATTGGCCGTAATGCTCATCTCAGTGGCAACGGCATCTCATGCGCAGCTTTTCGGAAAACGGAATGACGATTCCAGTGTCCGTATCGGACAGTTGGAAGAGCAAATTCGGGTCTTGACCGGTCAAATCGAGCAAATGGCGTTTCAAATGCGTGAATTGCAAGATCAAATGCGCCGGATGCAGGAAGACAACGAATACCGTTTTCAGCAAATTGAAGGTGGGACGCCTGGCAAACGGTCGGATGCTTCACCTGGGCTGGCACCGGATGGCACACCTCAGTCTGGAAGCCTTGTCGCCCCCGGCGGTGGGTTTGCGACCCTTCCTGCTGATGGCTCTGGAGACGGTGATTGGTCCCAATCTGGCGGATATGAAGCCGGTACAGGCGTTCCCTCGAATGGACCGATTGATTTGTCGTCTCTGGCGCAAGGTCAAGTCGTGCCACCGGGAGCAGCTTCAGATTCGACACCCAGCCCGGAGTTCTCTACAGACGATGACCAGATTGCAAGTATCATTGGAAGTGGTGACCCGCGGACGGACTATGACCGCGCGTATTCCATGGCAGTAAATGGAGATTATGCTGCGGCTGAGGCCGGATTTCGTACATTCCTGGAAAGTTATCCGGACAATCAGCTGGCGGCCAATGCGCAGTATTGGCTTGGCGAAAGCCTCCTGGCCCAGCAGAACTATCGCGAGGCTGCGGACGCGTTTTTGAAAACCTACCGGGATCATCCCGGCAATTCAAAAAGCCCGGACAGTTTGCTGAAACTCGGAGTTTCGTTGCGCGGGCTCGGTGAAACCGATGTTGCTTGCGCGACGTTTTCCGAACTCTTGAACAAATTCCCAAATGCTGCGCCGGCGGTTTTGTCACAAGCCCGGGATGAGCGCCAAAGTGCCCAGTGTTCCTAATCAGCCGGATCCTTTCTCCGGGCTCACTGATCAGGAAATTGATCAGCTATTTCATTCCGTAAATGACTTTTCAAAAATTGCTCTTGCTGTCTCCGGTGGTGGAGACTCTGTTTGTCTGTTGATCGCCTTTTGTGAATGGCGGTTAAGAGGAAACTGGAACGGCGTGTGTGAGGTGATGGTTGTTGATCACCAGCTGCGCCCAGAAAGCGCTGAAGAAGCGCAATTTGTCTGGGAGTTGAGCGAACAACATGGTTTGCACTGCCATATTTTAAAATGGACGGATAACAATCCGGATACAGGCCTCCAAGTGGCGGCGCGCGACGCGCGATACCAACTGATCGCAAAACAGACAGCTGTGTCGAGTTTTGAGATCGTTCTTCTCGCGCATCATCTCGATGACCAGGCTGAAACGTTTCTCGATCGTTTGACCCGTGGAAGCGGATTGAACGGGCTTGGCGCCATGGCTTCAGATGAACATGAAGGACCTGCCGGTCTTCGTTTGCTGCGTCCCTTTTTAGGTGTGCCCAAAAGCCGTCTATTGGCGACCTTGGAAGACCGAGGTCAAAAATGGTTTGAAGATCCTTCAAATAAGAATTTGAAGTACAAGCGCAGCCGTTTGCGGTCGATTTCGAGCAGTCTCGCTGAAGAGGGTTTGTCGCCGAGCCGGATTGCCACAACAGCACGGCAGTTGAGGCGCGCGCGCGAAGCTCTGGAAGCGGTCCTAGCGGAGCTTTTTCGTCGGCATGTCGAGGAACATTCGGCAGGACCAGTCAAGATTTCGACGCTGATGTTTCGCGCCCAGTCAGAAGAGTTCAGGCTGCGTTTGCTTATTCTCATGATCGAGCGGGTGACTGGCCGGGTTCATCAGCCGAAGTTGCGGAAGATTGAAGCCCTCGATCACTGGATTTTGAACAACAAGGTGGGGCGCCAAACATTGGGTGGAGCCGTTCTGGAAATGAAACGGGATACTCTATTTGTTTGGAAAGAAATCGGCCGATCGCCGCCTGTGGTTCTTGAGAACCTCTGCGGAGAAGGGAAATGGGACGCCCGCTTTCTGTTCGATGTTCAAGCCACAGAGGGGGCGCCGCCGAACGGTATGACAGTCAGCCTCGGCCCGTTGTTCAATGCGCCGGTCGATCGGCGGCAAGTTTCCTGGCCAAATGGGTGGCCAAAAGAGGCGTTTGAAAGTGCGCCGGTGTTCTGGATCGGAAACGGACCGGTGGGTGTCCGGTCTGCTGCTTCTTTGATTTGGCATGATGCGCGGCATGGCGGGTGCAAAATTTCGCTTCAGCGAATCCCCGTCCCGGCAAAAATGGCCGGTAACTATAGGACAGATCTTGAGGGGTCTTAGGATTTCTGCGGTTTTCGCGAGCGCAAACATCTGTTAGGGGTGTGTCTTAAGAAAATAGTCAGTGTGCATGCGCAATATGGCGCACCACCTTGGCATAGGGCTATGGGCGACCTATCTTCGCTGAAAGAAACGTAACCGCGCGCATTCCAATAAAGTCGCGTCGGGCGGTTAAGGGATAGAAATGAACGCACATTTTCGCAACTTCGCGCTCTGGGTGATAATCGCCCTCCTGCTGATCGCTTTGTTCCAGCTGTTTCAAAGCCCAACACAAAACAGCGCAACGAACGAGATCGCTTTCTCCGAGTTCATGAATAAAGTCGATCGCGGCGATGTGCGATCGGTGACAATTCAGGAACAGAAGATCTCTGGCAGCTCGACGACGGGTCCGTTCCAGACGTACGCGCCCGAAGGTGCGCAATATGTCGAAGAACTCCGCACCAAAGGCGTCTTGATCAACGCGCGTCCCCCGGCTGAAAGTTCACCGCTACTCGGCGCACTGTTCTCTTGGCTTCCGATGCTCATCATTCTTGGCATCTGGATTTTCGTAATGCGGCAGATGCAAGGCTCTGGCGGCAAAGCCATGGGCTTCGGCAAGTCCAAAGCGAAACTGCTGACTGAAGCGCACGGCCGGGTCACATTCGAAGATGTTGCTGGCATTGATGAAGCCAAGGAAGACCTCCAGGAAATCGTCGAGTTCCTGCGCGATCCGCAAAAATTTCAGCGGCTCGGCGGTCGGATTCCGCGCGGCGTGCTGCTGGTCGGTCCTCCGGGTACCGGTAAAACCCTGACCGCCCGTGCGGTTGCGGGTGAAGCGAACGTGCCGTTCTTCACGATCTCCGGCTCTGACTTCGTGGAAATGTTTGTTGGCGTAGGAGCAAGCCGCGTGCGCGACATGTTCGAGCAAGCCAAGAAGAACGCACCTTGCATCATTTTCATCGATGAAATCGACGCCGTTGGCCGTCACCGCGGTGCTGGCCTTGGTGGTGGTAACGACGAGCGTGAGCAAACGCTCAACCAGCTTCTCGTCGAAATGGACGGCTTTGAGCCGAATGAAGGTATCATCATCATCGCGGCCACCAACCGCCCGGATGTCCTTGATCCTGCGCTGCTGCGTCCTGGTCGCTTCGACCGTCAGATTGTCGTTCCGAACCCGGACGTGACTGGCCGCGAAAAGATCCTCAAAGTCCACATGCGGAAAGTGCCACTGGCTCCGGATGTCGATGTGCGCACACTGGCACGCGGCACACCGGGCTTTTCGGGTGCAGATCTCATGAACCTTGTCAACGAGGCCGCCCTCCTTGCGGCGCGCCGGTCCAAGCGCTTGGTCACGATGGCCGAGTTCGAGGACGCCAAGGATAAGGTCATGATGGGTGCGGAGCGCCGCACCTTGGTGATGACTGAGGAAGAGAAGAAGCTCACTGCTTACCATGAAGCGGGACATGCTCTGGTTGCTCTTCATCAGGAAGCTTCTGATCCCATCCACAAGGCGACAATCATCCCGCGCGGTCGCGCGCTTGGCATGGTCATGCGGCTCCCGGAAAAAGATCAGGTGTCGCTGACACGCGCCAAGTGTAAAGCGGATCTCGCTGTTGCTATGGGCGGACGCGTCGCCGAGGAAATGATCTTCGGATATGAAAAAGTGACCTCAGGTGCATCTGGCGACATACAGATGGCGACCAAACTTGCCCGCGCGATGGCAACACAATTCGGTATGTCCGACAAGCTTGGTCCGTTGCTCTACGGCGAAAACCAGGAAGAAGTTTTTCTCGGTCATTCCGTTGCGAAAAACCAAAGCGTGGCGGATGAGACCCAGAAGATCGTCGATGCTGAAATCAAATCCTTCGTGAACCAGGGATACGAGACAGCGAAGAAGATCCTTGGTGATCACGAGGACCAGTTGCACAGCATTGCGAAGGGTCTACTCGAATACGAGACGCTTTCCGGCGATGAGATCAAGGATCTTCTCGATGGCAAGCCGCCGGTGCGGGACACTGATGACGACCAACCGATTGGCCGGTCCTCTGCGGTGCCGAAAGCGGGAGCCAAGCGCGGAGGCGATGAGCCGAGTGGCGGCATGGAGCCTCAGCCACAGGCCTAATACGCTCTACGATTGAACAACAAAAAGTGCCCGGTGTCTCACCGGGCACTTTTCATGTGTTTGGATAGATATAACCCGGCTGCCGGTGGTAACATTTGCTCATAAGATGTGACACACGGCGCCGGTAATCTCGGTTACAACGACAAAGTTTCGAAAACGACAAGGTTTGGTTTATGCGCAAGTTCTTTGGCACCGACGGTATTCGCGGACAGGCGAATGCCTATCCTATGACCGCGGAAATGGCTCTTAAGATCGGCATGGCGGCGGGCTTGGTGTTTAAGAATGGCGGTCATCGCCATCGTGTTGTCATCGGAAAAGACACGAGACTGTCCGGTTACATGCTGGAAAATGCTTTGGTGGCGGGTTTTACATCGGTCGGTATGGATGTTTTCCTGCTTGGACCTCTTCCAACCCCTGCTGTTGCGATGCTGACCCGTTCTTTACGTACGGATCTTGGAGTTATGATCTCCGCGTCTCACAATCCCTTCCAGGACAATGGCATCAAGTTCTTTGGGCCTGATGGATTCAAACTGAGTGACGATATCGAGAAGTCCATTGAGGAACTCGTCGAAAGCGATCTAACTCCGCATCTTGCAAGCGCTCAGGCGCTTGGGCGGGCCAAACGAATTGACGGGGCTCAAGAGCGCTACATTGAAACGGCCAAGCGTACCCTGCCGCGTAAGATGAGCCTTGAAGGCCTGCGGGTTGTTGTCGATTGCGCCAATGGCGCCGCCTACAAAGTCGCGCCGGATGCCCTCTTTGAGCTCGGTGCGGATGTAATTCGGATGGGTGTGTCTCCGGACGGGTTCAACATCAACAAAGACTGCGGGTCGACCTCCACAGATGCATTGTCCAAAAAGGTTCATGAAGTACGCGCCGACATCGGCATCGCTCTTGATGGCGATGCGGACCGTGTGATTATCGTAGATGAAAACGGAAACGTAGTTGACGGTGACCAGTTGATGGCGGTGGTTGCCCAATCCTGGCAAGCCAATGGACGCAAGGCCGGCAACGGTATCGATGCAACTGTTAGGTCCACTCATGGCCTGGAACGGTATTTGGGGGTTTTGGGGCTAGGTCTTGC
>CALDSI010000389.1 GCA_937911395.1 uncultured Labrenzia sp. | reverse complement strand
GCCCAATGCACCAATACAAGCACAAGCCCGGTCGAAAGCCACCACACGCATGAGGCAATTAAGATAGCGATGACCGGGTTAGCGAGTGACATCAACGTTGCCCTACCAAACAGGCTGCAAGCGAGAGGTCTCCGGCAAAGTATTTTTCTTTGTCGGGATCATGTACATCCGCACGAAATTCATCCCTGCAGCCACACCCCACCATGCCCTTCCCAGCTGACCGAACAGACCGCCTTTTTCGGTTGCAGCCTGCATCTTGCGGCTTATCCGCTCCATGCGCCGGAAACCTTCCAGAAGCTTGGGATTGTCGAGATCAAGTTCGAGCGGGAAACACTGACGGGAGATTTCAGACGTTAAGCGGAACACCCGCATATCGTAGTCTTCTATGTTAATCCCAAGTGCCTTGTGGAAAGCAGGACGCATATGGTCACGCACATACATCGTGGCAAAGACTGCCAGCAAAAAGAACTTGATCCAGAGCTTGTTGCGTCCTTCAAGCAACCGCTTGTCCGAGCGGATGATCAAGGAGAACGCTTCACCATGCGAAAACTCGTCGTTGCACCACTCCTTGAACCACTTGAAGATCGGGTGGAAGCGCTGCTCCGGATGCTTCTCAAGGTGACGGTAGATGGTGATGTAGCGGGCGTAGCCGATCTTCTCTGACAGGTAAGTCGCGTAGTAGATGAATTTCGGCTTGAAGTAGGTGTATTTCTTCGCCTTGGCGAGGAACCCCATATTCACGCCGATGCCGAAATCTTTCAGCGCATCGTTGATAAACCCTGCATGGCGCGATTCATCCCGGCTCATGAAGCCAAAGAGCTCGCAGATTTCCTGGTTCTTGCCGCGCCGTTTCATCTCCTTGTAGAGCACGCAGCCGGAAAACTCGGAGGTCAGAGACGACACGAGAAAATCGATCAGCTCTTCGCGCAGATCGTCCGGCAGAGCGTCCAGATCAATATTGTCCCACGCTTCACTGCGCTTAAAGTGGCCGCGATTGGGGTCTGAGCGCATTTGCGAAATCAAAGCATCCCACTCTTCACGAACCGGCTCGACGTCAATCTTGTCCATTTCGTCGAAGTCGGTGGTATAAAAACGTGGTGTCAACATCGTTGAGACCAAGGCGCTCTTTGTTGTGTCGTTAACGGCTGCCCGACGCTTTTCAAGGGTCGGCTCGTTAGAGGCCAAATCGGCTGGCGATACGGTCTTGTTCATGACAACACCCTTTCCGTGAAGCTGAATTCACACAGTTCCATCATTTCAAAATCACCGGTCGCGCGGGTCCAGGCACGTTCCAGTGGTCCGGCCCGGTGAATGGTTGCCTCACGGCGGAAACTCTGACTTTCTCCGTAAGGGATCGACACTGGAGCCCCATGAACGAAGACCTCGTCGCCCGGATGCACAACCACACCATTGTCAAAGCGCAGATGCGCACCGAGCTGATCGAAGGTGTTGTTGATTTCCACCGTGCAGCTGACGGTTTCCTTCCGGCTCAAAATGCTAAAAACCGAGTTCATGTCACATTCCTTCCTGTGGCATATCCATTCGCGTTCTACATTTCATCGGCGGACATGATGCTCTGGCTGGTCTCAACCAAAACGGATCCGGCCATTTATGAAATCGAGCGAACCTCCTCCGTCGGGATCGGGTGTTTGCGGGCACTTTCGCCTTCAAAACGACGGGTTACGCGCGCATGCCCTGAGTTCTCTGCGGTAAATTGAGAAAACGACAAGACTACCAAATCGGCAACTTTCTGAGCGTCTTGTAACGCAATCATGCTTGGCTCAGCCCGTGCGAACCTCCAGCCTCGAACGTGTGGCCACTGCATTAACCAGGAAACGCGCTGATCGGGTTTGAGAGCAAAAGCCAGATTACCGGCTTCGCCGTTGAGTTTACCGAACGCAATCGTCTCTATCTGTTTGAACGGCAGATTCAAACTCATCGACAATGCAACACCAAACCGTATGACCACGCGTTTGTTCGTGACCGTATAAACGGTGGTTTTTTCAACAGCCCACGCATAAATCGAGGCAAGCGCAAACACTGCAAAAGCCATTATTGAGAAAATGACGATCGATGCTGCCATCCCGGCTGCTGTTTCACCTTCGGTCAAACCTGTCCCGATAGACCAAGCCGAAATGAGTGCAAAGTAGGCCGCAATCCAGCGGGTTTTCAGCGTATGCCGAGCGATGAGTTTCCAAGAAGGCCTGCCCTGCCATAGCACCCTTTCATCATCTGGAAGGTGGCCTGGGAGGCCGGGAACAGGCTCGATCTCATGCTCTCTTACGACAAACTGTCTCACACCAGCGGCTCCTGTCTGTGCCGCATGGCGTAGAGCATGCCGCCGCCGTAATACGCGGTGATCTTATCCTCTTCCAAACGGGTTATGGCGTCCGGCTTTGCCGTTGTTGGAACGTCAACAAACTGGTCGGAACGGATCGCATCTACGTAAATGCACTTGCGTTTCGCACGGCCAACTTTGATGACAGCAAAATTGTTAGGAAGGAGTACCGTCTTATCTCCGTCTAGTGCGACTTCATAATAACGGATCAATTGCTCGGACCGATCGACCCAGATGTCCTGGATGGTGCCGACCTTCTTTTTATCGCAACCGAATACTGGCAAGCCGCGAGGCTCCGTCTCACCGGATGCAATGCCAAACTCCGTGTCCGACCGCAAAGGCACGATGCGCAGGTCACCATGGGCGGTTAAATCCGGAATGTCCTCCCGCGCAACCCAGGCGGCCGGTCCAACCCCGGACAAAAGCGGATTTCCTTCCGGCACGCTCGGATAGCCAGGGGCCGGGGAGACGCGTTTGGCATTTACTGGACGGTCATCCCGTTTGAAGTCCGGAACACTTACAGTCCCACGTCCATGCGGAAGAACAAAAGTTTTTTTCGGAGGCACAAATAACCAAGGATCCTTGTTGAATTTGCCGGAAACATCGTCTTCCAGAGGATATCCTTCCCGCCGGTCTTCTTGTCTGATGTAAAAAATCAGTCCCGCAAAAAAGAGCCAAAACACATAGAGCACCACTTGGGCGACATCTATGCTGCCAACAACTTCGGTCATGGTGTCTACTCCCTATTTCATGGCCACGCCGGGATTACCCGGGCATTTCAGCCAGTCCAAAACGTTTGCCGGTTTCTTGTTCTTGCCCGTAGTGCTGGCCCGCAAGTGGCCCCAACACTGCAAGACAGACAAAAAGAAGTGCGATTTCAATGTGATAGACAGCCAGATAACCGGCGGCCTCGTTGTTCATTGCAGTCCCGAGCACCCCATCCAGTGCAAGGATGTTGACGCCGTTCTTGATCAGACCGCCGAGCAGCAGGCTGACACCGATGGCGGTTGCCTGGACCGCGCCCCAGGCGCCAACCAGAATGCCGCTGTCAGCGCGTTTCGAAATGCTCATGGCCGCCAGCATGGTGCAGACTGCAAAAAGTCCCCCGCCAAGCCCAACACCCGCGGCGCCGGCGTAGAACAGCAAGTCAGTCTCCAGCGGCGCTGCAAAAACAACGGCGGAAAAGGCAGCAATCCCAATCAAAAGGCCCCGGGCAGCCACCCGGTACATGTGCGCACCCCGATTGAGGCTGCGTGCGGCCCAGGCAAATCCCGTCATCGTGCCAGCGGCCCAAAGCGCCGTCAGCAGCGTGGTTTGCCCAACTGTCATGCCGAGGATTTCGCCGCCATAAGGTTCCAGCAGGATATCCTGCATGGAAAACGCTGCCGACCCGACCGCAACGGCGATCAACAAGCGTACAGTGCCTGGTTCGCGCCGATAGTCAGCCAAAGCCTCAAAGAAACCGGCAATCTTTCGGTCATGAGACGTTCGTGCCGGATTGCGCGCTTCCTGTTTCCAGGCGGAAACCACGTTCAGCGCCAGGGTCAAAAGCGCCGTGCTCTGGATCACCTGGATGAGCCGCTTCGGCGAAAAATCGGCTAGGAAGATGCTGTAAAAGATTGATGCGGCGATCATACCCGCCAGCAGCATCACATAAAGCAGCGCGACAACACGGGGCCGCTTGTCCTGCGGAACGAGATCGGTTGCGAGCGCAAGGCCTGCGGTTTGCGACATGTGCAAACCAAAGCCGGCAAAGAGAAAGGCAAGACCTGCGAGCACAGTTCCGGCCCAGGCTGGTCCAACGCTTTGCGATTCAAGCAGTAAAAGCGCGAACGGCATGAAGGCCAAGCCGCCGAACTGCAAGATGGTGCCGAACCACAGATAGGGAACACGCCGCCAGCCGAGCACTGACTTATAGGTATCAGAACGATAGCCGAAGAAGAGCCGCAACGGCGCTGCCAGCACAGGGATTGCCACAACAGCAGAAACCAATGCAACGGAAACCCCGAGCTCGACGATCAGAACCCGGTTGAGCGTTCCGGTTAAAAGCACCAGGACACAGCCCGCAGACACCTGGAAGAGCGCAAGGCGAAGAAGGCGTGACAGCGGCACGTCTTTTGTTGCCGCGTCCGCAAACGGCATGAAGTGGATCCCGGCGGTCTGCCAGAAGCCGATCATCCTGTCTGATGCGGACTTGAACATCATGGCCGGACCACCTCCATGGCCTGAGAGGTGTAAAAACCGACAGAAATCCGATGCGTTCGGCCACTCGTCCAACCCGACATGTGTGGTTGATGCACGAGCTGGTTTACCAGCCGCTCCGGGTTGGCCGGATAGATGGCTGGTGCCCGGTCGGCCCGCGGAAATGCCTTGCCGATCATCAGCATGGCTCTCAGGAGGTGCGAGCTCGGAGCAAGCGTGAACAAAAGGCTCTTGCTGGTCCGCTCGGCGAACTGTTCCAGCACCTTCTTGGCGTCCTCGGGGGCATAGTGAATGAGAACATCCATGGCAACAATCGCATCGAACTGTCCCAAATGCGGATCCAGCATATCCCCGCTCTTGAACGTCACGGTTCCATGCGGATGGTCATTGAGGCGGCTCATCTGATCAGCGGCACGCTGGCGAGCAAAAGAGACCATTTGTGCAGACAGATCGATTCCAACGACGTCTGCCCCACGTGCGACCAGTTCCAAAGACAACACGCCAGATCCACAGCCGGCGTCGAGAATGCGCCAACCGGTGAGATCCTGCGGAAGCCAGCTTGCCAGAGTTGACCGCATGTCTTCGCGGCCCTGGCGCACGGTTGCCCGGATCCCGCTTACCGGCTGATCGCCAGTCAGCTTTTTCCAGGCATCAAGCGCCGTGCGATCGAAGTAGTGTTCGATCTCGCCGATCCGCTGTGTGTAGCTGGCCCGTGTCATATCCGGTTCAAACCTTCTTATTCAAAGCCGAGAAATTCGAAGATTTCCCGGTCTTTCATGGGTTCTGCCTGAAGTGCCTCTGTGCCCGCCCAAAGTTGCTCGGCGAGCTGGAGGTACTCGTTCTGGATAGCTGCGATTTCAGGTGTGTCGCCCATTTCAAAAAGCGTGCTTTTTTTGAGGCGGCTCAGGCGCACATGATCGGAGTCCGGCACGTGGGCGAGGCGCTTCAAGCCAACACTGTCATTGTAGCGGTCGATCTGGTCCGTTTCGCGGGACCGGTTGGCAATCACTCCGCCGAGACGCACCTCATAGTTTTTCGCCTTCGCCTTGATTGCGGCCACAATCCGGTTCATCGCGAAGATGGAATCAAAGTCGTTGGCTGCGACAACAACCGCCCTTTCGGCATGTTGAAGTGGAGAGGCAAAGCCGCCGCAAACGACGTCCCCAAGGACATCAAAGATCACCACATCCGTGTCATCCAGAAGGTGATGTTCCTTCAAGAGCTTGACAGTTTGGCCAACCACATAACCGCCGCAACCGGTGCCTGCTGGCGGCCCGCCGGCCTCAATGCATTGAACCCCATTGAAGCCCTCGACCATATAGTCTTCCGGACGCAGTTCTTCTGTGTGGAAATCGACCTGTTCCAAGATGTCGATCACTGTCGGGATCAGGCTCTTTGTCAGCGTAAAGGTGCTGTCGTGTTTCGGATCGCAGCCGATCTGCAAAACCCGCTTCCCGATCTTGGAGAAAGCCACTGACAGGTTGGACGAGGTGGTCGACTTGCCAATGCCGCCTTTGCCGTAAATCGCAAAAACCTTTGCGCCGTCGATCTCCATCGTCGGATCAAGATGAACCTGGACACTGCCGTCGCCATCCGCACGCTCACGGAGTTTCTGAGCGGTTTTTGCCTCTTGTGCGGCTGTCTTCGGATGGGTGTAGATGTTCATTCGGCTGCCTCCGTTGCCAGGCCTTCCAGCCGGTCTTCCAGTTCTTCACCCGCCCGGCGCAGAGCCTCGAGCGTTTCTTCGTCCGGTTGCCAATAGTTGCGTTCGTGCGCTTCCATGAGCCTTGCCGCGACCCGCGCAGCCGAGGCTGGATTGAGATCGGCGAGCCGCCGGCGCATCGTCTCGTCGAGCACGTAGGTTTCCGTGATTTTCTGGTAGACCCAGGGCTCGACACCGCCGGTTGTTGCCGACCAGCCAAAGGTGTTGGTGACATTGGCTTCGATGTGCCGCACGCCCTCATAACCGTGCTGGAGCATGCCCTCATACCATTTCGGATTAAGGGTCCGGGTCCGGGTCTCCAGGGCAACCTGCTCGTCAATGGAGCGAACCTTGCCTTCACCTTGGGTCTGGTCGGAAATGTAAACGGGAAGTTCCGCGCCACCCTTGGCTTTTGAAACGGCTTTTGAAAGCCCGCCAAGCGTGTCGAAATAATGCTCGATCGTGGTGACGCCGATTTCGACCGATTCAAGGTTTTGATAAGCCATATCGACGTCTGCCAGAACAGAATCGAGAAGCTCGGTCTGGCGGCTGGTCTTGCCCTTTCGGCTGATCGCAAAGCTCTTCCGGTTCGAGTAAGTCTCTGCGATTTCCTCGTCATCGGTCCAGGCCGATGAGGCAATCAACATGTTGACGTTCGACCCGTAGGTGCCGTCCGCATTGGAAAAGACACGGTAGGCCGCCTCTTCCAGATCACAGCCATGGGCCTCACAATAGGCAAGCGCATGTTTGCGGATGAAATTCTGTTCTATCGGCTCATCGGCCGTGGCGGCAAGATAACTCGCTTCAGCCAGCATGCTTGCCTGGATCGGCAAGAGATCGCGGAAGATGCCGGACAAGGTCATCACGGCATCAATGCGTGGCCGGTTCAGTTCTTCAAGCGGGATCAACTCTGCCCCGCAGACCCGGTTGTAGAAGTCCAGCCGAGGCTTCGCGCCCATGAGCGCCATGGCTTGTGCCAGCGGCGCACCGCCGGTTTTCAGATTATCCGTGCCCCACAAAACGATCGCAACGGTCTCTGGCAGTTTGCCATCGGTCTCCAGATACCGTTCTAGAACGAGGGCCGCCTGGCGGGCGCCATCTTCAAGCGCGAACTTGCTTGGAATACCAAACGGATCAAAGCCGTGAATGTTGCGACCAGTTGGCAGCAAATCCGGGGTGCGCAACAGATCGCCCGACGGCGCTGGCGGCACGAAACGTGCATCGAGCGCCTGCACCAGGCCATCGAGTTCCCGATTGTCAGATAGGTCCTGATCGATCTGGACGAGTTTTTGAACAACAGACTTTGCCTCTTCGTCGAGGGTCTCAGCTGCTGCAGCCAGGGCATCGCGATCTCGTTTGGCAATAGTCTGGCACAGCTCCGGATCAGCGATAAAGCCAGAGTCTGTTTCGACACTGAGTGCCATCTTGGCGAGCATTTCCGAGCGCTCGGACGTATCCATACCGCGCCCGGCGATGTGCAGGCCGTGCGGGATCAGCGCATATTCGGTTTCGGTGATGACCGCGACCAGATGTTGAATGAATTGGTCTTCGGATAGCTCCGCCGTTTTGCCCGTGAGATCGAGCTCGTCGGCTTGAACGCGGATCACGTCCAAAAGACGTTCGCGCTCACTTCTGGCCTCAGGCGCCATGGACCGGTACTGGTCAAGGCTGGCTTTCAGACTGTTCAGGCCCTTGTAAAGACCAGCTTCTGTGATTGATGGGGTCAGGTAGGACACAAGCGTTGCGGCAGACCGGCGTTTGGCGATCGAGCCTTCGGACGGATTGTTGGCCGCATAGAAATAGAAGTTCGGCAAGGCGCCCAGCAACCGGTCGGGCCAGCAGGTGCCGGACAGTCCGGTGTGTTTGCCCGGCATGAATTCCAGCGCGCCATGCGTTCCAAAATGCAGAACAGCATCGGCAGAAAACGTTTCGCGGAGATACGTGTAGTACGCGGCAAAGGCATGGTTTGGAGCAAACCCGCCTTCAAACAAGAGCCGCATCGGATCGCCCTCATAGCCGAAGGACGGCTGAATGGCGATGAGCAGATTGCCGAACTGACGGCCAAGAATATGAATCCCGCGGCCGTTGCTGAGGATACGCCCCGGGGCCGGTCCCCACTGGGTTTCGATCTCGCTCAGGAATTTTTCCTGCCGGACATGGTCATCGGCCGTCACCGTTGCGTGGACATTCGCCTCGGTCCCGAAGCGTTCCGAATTGCCCTTGAGGATCATGTCCCGAAGTGTCTCAACATCGGCAGGCACGTCGACATGATAGCCTTCCGCTTTCAAGCGCTTCATCGTCTCCAGAAGACTTTCAAAAACGGACAGGAAAGCCGCGGTTCCGATGTTGCCGCCGTTGGGCGGGAAATTGAACAAGGTGGCTGCGATCTTGCGGTCTGACCGTGGGGTCTGGCGCAGCTTGGTCATTGCCGCGATCCGGTCCGCAAGCAAAGCGACACGTTCGTCATCGGGGCGCATCGCCGCGCGTTCCGATGGGCCGGAAGCTGCGTCATGGGCATCGGGACCGGCAGCAGCATCCATGCCCCGTCCGCCAATCACCATTGACCCGATTGCTCCGTCGAGCTCGGGAATTGCAACCATCAAAGTGGTTTCAATCGGCGTCAGGCCTTGTGTCGAGGCCTGCCACCCCTCCCGGCTCTGGAACTCGGTTACACAGGCAGACAGATACGGAACATCGAGCTTCTCAAGCGCTTCGGCCGCTGCGGAGGCATCGCTGTAAGCGGGGCCTCCAACCAGCGAAAATCCGGTCAGCGAACACAGGGCATCGATGGTGGTCTTGCCGCTAGCGTCGATCATGTAGGCGTCGATTGCCGCCCGCATATCAAGCCCCGCGCAAAAGACCGGTACAACATTGTAACCGCGCGCTTCCAGCGCTTCGATTACAGCGTCGTAGTGACCTGTGTCGCCAGACAGCAAATATGTGCGCAACAACAGGAGGCCGACCGTTCCCCTGGCACCCTTCACGGTTGCCAGTTCGTCTTTAGAAGTCATGATGCTCGTCGCAGAGCGTGGGTGGTAAAGGCCCATATCCGGATAGTCGCTTGGCGGCCTTACCGTTACCGCAGACCGCAACGCCTTGCGGGTGCCCGACGCGTATTTGGCAACCAGCAGGCGGACCATGTTGGCAATGTTTTCATCGGATGCCGCAATTCGGTACTGCAAGGTCAGAAAATAGTTCCGGACATCCTGCGCCGTTCCAGGGATGTATTTCAAAAGTTTCGGCAACCGGCGCAGCATCGCCATCTGGCGCTCACCGGCGGTTTTGCCGCTTTCCTTGCCGTTGCTGGAGCTGCTGCCGCGCAATTTTTTCAACAGCGCGATGGGACCTTTTTGTTCGCCGCTCATGCGGAAGCGGCCCATCGCCGTATACTTCATGATCGTGCCGGCAGACATGCAGCAGACCATGGCGTCACACTCAAGGTGCCGTTCTTCCAGAACATCAGCGATCGCCTTGACGTGTTCTTCGACGAAGATCATCGAAACAACAATGATGTCGCCTGCCCGGATGGCGTCACGGCAGCGGGCAAGCTTGTCCGGATTGTCCGCCCAATCGGTTGCTGCATGCACCGTGAAAGTCAGACCTGGCATCTCTTTTTGCAAAGCCCTGCGCGCGTCATCGACCGCTGCTGCGACATGATTGTCGAGCGTAACAAAGACCACCCGGATCGGGAGGTCGTTATCGGGCGAAGTGCGCTTTCGCATCGTATAACGTCTCCACGGTTATCGGGTGAATGCCCTTGTCAGCGGCAAAGCTCTCGGTGTTGCGCCGCGCCTTGCCGCGCACAAAAAACGGGACTTTCTTCAGTTCCTTTTCAGCTTCATCAGTCCAGAGTGTTGCGCTCGCTGGCAAGGTGATCTGGTCTTCCGCTGAAGTGCCTGCCGGTGCTGTCTGCTGGTTTGAGGCTGCTGCCGGACTGTGGGCATGCAGATGCGAGGCCGTCGCCCCGTCATTGAATTCAAAGTCGTCGCGGAACATGGACAGCAAATGCTCTTCCAGCCCCATCATCAGCGGGTGAACCCAGCTGTCGAAGATGACATTGGCACCTTCAAAGCCCATCTGCGGCGAATACCGCGCCGGGAAGTCTTGGACATGGACGGGTGATGAAATGACAGCACAGGGAACACGCAGCCGCTTGGCGATATGGCGTTCCATTTGGGTGCCGAGCACCAACTCCGGGCGTGCTTCTATGATGGCATCTTCAACGATCAAATGATCATCTGTGATCAGCGGCTCAACGCCGTACTCCTTGGCTGCAGCCCGCACATCGCGCGCAAACTCGCGCATGTAGGTCCCAAGACCGCAGACCTCAAAGCCAAGTTCGTTCGCGGCAATCCGGGCTGCGGCGATTGCATGTGTGGCATCGCCAAAGATGAATACCCGTTTGCCTGTCAAATAGGTGCTGTCGATAGACCGGGAGTACCAGGTGAGCCGGTCCTCGTTTTCCGACGATGACGGCACCGGCTCAAGACCGGCCAAGGCCCGTGCTTCGGTAACAAACCTGCGGGTTTCGGACACGCCGATCGGCACCGTAGACATGTACGGCATGCCGTACGCCTTTTTTAGCCAACGGGCTGCGGTATCGGCGATTTCCGGGTAAAGCACGATGTTGAAGGCAGCCTCCGGCAACCTGGCCAGATCTTCAGGACTTGCGCCAAGCGGGGCGACCACTCGGACACTCAAACCGTTTTCATCCAGCAATACTAAGATCTCGCGTACATCGTCCCGGTTCCGGAAACCCAAGGACGTCGGTCCCAAAATGTTGCAGGTGTTGGCTGGAATGTTCTCAGACCGCTGCCGATTGGACGCGCACGCCCGGACCAGCTGGTAGAAGGTTTCCGCTGCGCCCCAGGTTTCTTTCTTCTGGTAAGATGGCAGTTCAAGCGGCACGACCGGGATATCGAGATCAAGTGTCTTGGCGAGACCGCCCGGATCGTCCTGAAGAAGTTCCGCGGTACACGATGCCCCAACCAGCAATGCACGCGGCTTGAACCGGTCGACCGCATCGTGGCAGGCCGTCTTGAAAATGTCGGCCGTTGACGCGCCCAGATCGCGCGCCTGAAACGTTGTGTAGGTTACAGGTGGCCGACTATCCCGCCGCTCGATCATCGTGAACAGGAGATCGGCATAGGTGTCACCCTGCGGCGCATGCAGAACGTAATGCACATCCTGCATTGAGGCGGCGACCCGCATGGCGCCAACATGAGGCGGTCCTTCGTAGGTCCACATGCTCAGCTGCATGGCACGCCCTCCTCAAGTCCGAGACCGGATTTCAAAACGGACTGGCGCCGCAGCGGGCGTACGAAGAGTTCTGCAAGATCGCCGGCCTGCTCGTATCCCTGGATCGGCGTGAAAGCGAATTCGATCGACCACTTGGTCAAGCGTCCTTCCGCTTCAAACGGGTTGGCAAGACCCATACCGCAAACGATCAGATCAGGATCGGCCTCCCGGGCGCGATCGATCTGAAGATCAACATCCTGACCTTCCGAAACCGCGGTGCCGGGCGGAAGCAACGCCAGCTCGCCCGCCGCATGTTCCCGGTGAAGATATGGGCTTCCGACCTCGATGATCTCTGCTCCCGTTTCGCTATAGAGGAAACGCGCCAGCGACGGCTCGAGTTGGGAATCTGGGAAGAAGAACATCCTGCGTCCTTCAAGCCACGGCAAATAGGATTGGAGCGCGGCTTTGGCGCGCTTGCGCGGCGCGGCTGTTGCCGCTTCGAACCGGTCCTCCGGCACACCGAATTTGTCGGCGATGGCCTTGAACCACGCCGTTGTCCCCTCTTCACCGAGTGGGAAGATGGCATTAACGCGTTCCGCACCGCGCGACTCCAGAGCAGCTGCCGTGGCGCCAAGATATGGCTGGGCCAGAATGAACCGGGTTCCCGGGCCAATTGAAGGCATTTCTGCACTTGAACGCCCAGGCAGGAATTGAACACCCTCAATACCCAGATCATCAAAAAGACGCGCGAACTGATCCTCAACAACATCGGGAAGACACCCGGCGACAATCAGTTTGGTTTCGTTCTGTGGACCTGGGGCTGGTGCTTCATTCACAAGAGCTGTGAGAAAATTGTCTTCGCCCTGGGTGAAGGTCGTCTCGATTCCACTGCCCGAATAACACAGCACACGGTGTTTGGGCGCATGAACCCGGTTCAACCGCTCAGCTGCCTTGGACAAATCGAACTTGATAACTTCAGACGGGCACGAACCGACCAGAACCAGCATTTTGATGTCCGGCCGGCGCGCGAGCAGCTTGTCGACAACACCGTCAAGCTCGTCATGCATGTCCGCCATGCCGGCAAGATCCCGCTCTTCCATGATCGCGGTGGCAAAACGCGGTTCGGAGAAGATCATGACACCGGCAGCCGATTGCATCAAATGGGCGCAGGTACGGGATCCGACGATAAGAAAGAATGCATCCTGGACTTTCCGGTGCAGCCAGATGATGGACGTCAGGCCACAAAAGACTTCATGCTGTCCCCGCTCCCGGATTGTGGGTCCCGTCCCGCATCCTGCAGAAAACGCCTGGTTCATTGAGAACCTCCTGCGATCTGCAAGTCGCTAACACCGGCAGACCGGACATCACTTTCAAGACCAGTCTTGCGGGCCGTCTGATCCATCCGGGCGAGCCGCAGTTTCCAAACGAATTGTCCGGCATTGACCACATATGCTGCATAGGCTGCCAAGGCCAAAGCCATCAGCTGATTGGCAGTCAGAGCCTCGGTGAAAAGAGCTGCGAGATAGGCCGTGTGCAAGGCCAGAACCAGCATGGAAAAGACGTCTTCCCAAAAGAACGGCCGGGCGAACAAGTAACACCCGAACACCTCTTTCTCCCAGATCGATCCAGTGATCATGATCGCATAGAGCGTGATCGTCTTGATAACGACGGAGAGCTCGGCTGCGCCCCGCATCTCGCCTGAGATCAAAAAAACCATGATAAGAGCAAGGCTGATCAGAAAGACGACAAACTGAACCGGTGCCAGGATGCCCTGGACCAATGTCCAAACGGTTTCATCACGGCGGCGTCTTTCTTCCTCGGTGTAAAGAAAACCGGGCTTTATCGAATTCCTGTTTCCACTCGCGGACATTCAACCCTCCCCCCGAACTCGACATTGAGTTCAGCAGATGAGTGAGGGTAACGCCGCAACTGCAAAAGTGTCAACTTTGATTGACGTATATTTTTGTTTACATCACGTCGACTGAGAGTCATGCTTAGAGGGCTCACGGTGCGAATAAGAACAATAAATGCGCACGTCGGAGCGAGACCCCTTTCCGTAAGGCCAGGGAGGCCGACCGCGAAATGAGGACGAACGGCACAACTGAATTGCCCGATGAAACCGCGGACGAGCGCCGGACAGAGCCTGTCAACGGCAATATTTTTGTTTCTGATCAGGCAACCATGTTAAAGACATCCCGGCTTAACAGCGGCGAACAAGAGACGCTTCGCAACCTCATTCAAGGACCAGTAGCAGCAATGGCCGCAGAGCAATTATCTGGCCTGCTGGATGCGGGTCTTGAAACCGACACCCGCTACAAATCTGTTATCGCAGAAATGTACGAACGTATCCTGGCACCAGATGCCCGCATACAGGATCATCTCGCCTTTCTGGACGCGGAAGTCCGCTCCAGGTTCAGATCAAATGGCACCCCGGCAGCACTTCCGCCCACCGCGATGAAAGTTATGCTTTTAGAAGCGGTTGCGCGCGAATTGGGCAAGAACTGGAGCTGCGATGCAGCCAGCTTCATCGATGTCACAATCGCTTCAGCCCGGCTGCAAGCCATTGCTCAAGCCCTGACAACAGAAGCTGCTCGGGAGCGCTCTGGATCGAAAGCCCCGTTCGCCGTCATCTTTCTACCCGCCGATGAACAACACAGCCTGATGTCCTACCTCACAGGTGCCCTGTTTCAGGCGCTTGGATGGCAGCAACAGGTTGTTCCTCGCGAATCACTGAGTGAGTTTGAACTCGCCAAAGTCGTAACACAGGCAGATGTTGTTTGTGTTGCTTGGAGCACCACATACCTAAAAAGCAACGCAATCCAACTGATTAACGACATTAGATTGTATTCACAACACAAAACACTACCTATAATTGCAGGCGGAGCCGCTACCCTTGACTTTATCGCCCCCCTCGTGGAAATGGGCGTCGATTGTATTTGCGATAGTGCGCTTTCAGCGGTTAAAATCGCCGAGAGTTTCTACAATTTGGAAAAAATCAATCACTTTGCCGCGCAGGAAGGCCGCGATGCAAAAAGAAGAAAAAGCGGCATCGATCGGCATTCCCAATGACCTCTCCCTCGAAACATGGTGCGCTGCAAGATATCGGGGTTGGGACTGATTTGCTTGATTTGCTGGGTGCAGACGCCTTAACAGCCTTGATCGGATTGGGTGCCGATATCGTCGCACTAGTCGATGAAAAAGGTGTCGTAAATCGCCTTCATTACCGCAACGCCGATCTGGATGCGTATGGTTTGTCGGCGATTGTCGGAAAGCCCTTACGCGACTGCGTGACTGTGGAATCCGTTCCGAAAATTGACGCCCTCCTTGCTCCGGCAAAAAAACGCCCTCCCCGTGGCTATCAGGTCAACCACAGTGCCAGCGGCCACCCCGATCTTCCGGTCGCCTACACGGCCAGCAGGACTGACGACTTTCCCTTCACCATTGTTGTCGGACACGAAATGCGGCAGCAGATGCTGGACCAGCAGCGGTTGGTGGAAGCGCAGATCGCGATGGAGGCCGACTACCGCGAACTCCGGCAGGCCGAAGCGCGGTACCGGACTGTCTTCAAGATGTCCGAAACAGCCCATGTCGTATTGGACGGTGAAAAAAGGACAATTCTGGAAGCAAATACGGCAGCAGTGTCTCTTTTGACCGGCGCCTCGGGCAACCTGACCGGAAAGGCGATACGGGATCTCTTTAAGAAAGGGGATCGGGAGCGTCTTGCGGATGCGATCGGCGAAGCCCGCCACAGCGGAGAACCTGTCCAGCTTGCCAATCTTCAAAGCAGCGCAGGAAGTACGTTCGACGCAAAGCTGCGCGCCTATAGAGAACACGGCACCACAAACCTTGTCATTACACTTGAGAACTCAAAGGAACCGGACAGGGTTGATGCAAAACGCTCAAGCGATCAGCTCAATGGCGCTCGTGTTGATCTGGAATTGCTGCCCGAAGCCGCGTTGACGATTGATGGCGAAGGCACCGTATTGTCGGCAAATACCCTGTTTCTGGATCGTGTTCATGCACCGACCCTCAATCAAGTGGTTGGACGGAATGTGTCAAACTGGCTGGGCAAATCCACCGTCGAATTGAGTGTCCTTTTCACCCGCGTCCGGGACGAAAAGACACTCAGTGGGTTTTCTTCTGTTCTGACCGATACGCTCGGCGAGGGTCAGGATGTCAGTCTCTCCGCCCATTACAACAAAGAAACCGACACCACACAGCTGCTGGTTATTCCTCCAGCGGCCAGTGCCGGTAAAATGACCTTGCCGCCGCCTGCGACACCAGATCAGGCCGAGGGATTTGCGAGCCTCGTTGGCAAAGTGCCCTTAAAGGAGCTAATCCGCGAGTCGCTGGATGTTGTTGAGCGGATTTGCATTGAAGCCGCCCTTGACCAGACCAACAACAATCGCGCCAGCGCGGCTGAGATTCTGGGTCTTTCCCGCCAGAGCCTCTACATTAAACTGCGCCGGCACGGGCTTGAAAACTACCGTCCCGGCAATTGACACTTCCAAGCAACCGTCAACTCTCATTTACAGTCGCATTTTATCATCGCGCAATGTGTCAATTTTAATTGACACTTTTTAGGGCGACGCCTAGCATGTTTGGTATGGAACTGACCCGCCAAACACCACAGGCCAGCTGGCCCATGCCCGGCGCGATCGTTGCTTTACTCAAGCCGATCACCTGGTTTCCACCGATGTGGGCCTATGCGTGCGGAGCGATCTCCACAGGTCATGGTATGGATGGCCGGCTGGGGTTCATCGTGCTCGGCGTCCTCTTGGCCGGTCCGCTTTTGTGCGGCACCAGCCAGGCGGTGAATGACTGGTTCGACAGACATGTTGATGCCATCAACGAACCGGACCGGGTGATCCCGTCCGGCCGGATGCCTGGACAGTGGGGTCTATATATCTCTGTCATCATGTCGGCGCTCTCGCTTGTTGTCGCCGGACTTATGGGATCGTTCATATTTGCGGCAGCGCTTCTCGGTCTTGCCTTCGCCTGGGCCTACAGTGCGCCGCCGTGCCGCTTTAAGCAAAACGGTTGGCTCGGCAATGGTGTTGTCGGCTTCAGTTACGAAACCTTGCCGTGGCTGACAGCAGCGACCGCAATGACCGGCCTTGTGCCGGAGACACCAATCTGGATCGTTGCTTTGCTCTATGGCCTTGGTGCCCATGGCATCCTGACGTTGAACGATTTCAAGGCGATCGCAGGCGACAAAGAAATGGGCATCCGGACCCTCCCTGTTCTGCATGGGGAACGATCCGCAGCCCTCATCGCCTGCGCCGTCATGACCGTGGCTCAAGCGGGCGTTGTCCTTACACTCTGGATGCTCGGACTGCCGGTCTATGCCTTGGCAATCCTTATTGTTCTGCTGCTGCAGATGGTCTGCATGGTCCGCTTCGCCCGCAATCCCGTGCGGTTCGCCGTCTGGTACTCCGCCATTGGTGTCGGGCTCTACGTTACAGGAATGATGATCACGGCATTTGGGCTGCGCACACTGGTGCAAGCCATCTCATAGGCTTTTGGAAAGGGAGATCCCCATGTTCGGTCGGGGAGCCGCCAATCACCAAAACTCAGCAGCCGCCAAAGGGCTGAGCTGGTTCTCGATTTTGCGTCTGGGGCTTGTACAGGCCTCACTGGGTGCCATTGTGGTGCTTACCAATTCCACGCTGAACCGCGTCATGATCGTTGAACTGGCCCTGGCAGCGGTCATTCCTGGCTTGCTTGTCGGGCTCCACTACGGTGTGCAGATCTCCAGACCCTTGTGGGGTCACCGGTCGGATATCGGAAACTCGCGAACCCATTGGATCCTCGGCGGCCTGGCACTCCTCGCTGCAAGTGGGACAGCTGCGGCGGCAACAACGTTCCTCTTTGAAATCAATATTGTGGCTGGCTTGGCAGCCGCGGTTCTTGCCTACGCGCTCATCGGGGTCGGCATTGGCGCAAGCGGCACGTCCCTTCTCACGTTGATTGCAACCAAAACCGCACCGGAGCGCCGGGCGTCGGCGGCGACGATCACCTGGATGCTGATGATCGCCGGCATCGTGGTGACTTCAATTGTCACCGGCATCAACCTTGAACCCTATTCGCATCTCCGGCTCGTTACAGTCACCGCCCTCACAGGTGTTGTGGTTCTGGTTCTGTCGGCCATCGCCGTTGCCGGAATTGAACGCAAACCGACCATGGTGGGTGAGACGGGTCGCGAGAAGCCGGGCAGTTTCCGCGAAAGTGTCCGTGAAGTCTTGAGCGATCCGGAAGCGCGCCTTTTGACCGTATTCATCTTCCTGTCGATGCTGGCCTATTCCACACAAGACCTGATCCTGGAACCGTTTGCCGGCTTGTTGTTCGGCATGTCTCCGGGCGAGACAACAAAGCTGTCCGGGACTCAGCACGGCGGTATCTTTGCAGGCATGGCACTTGTCGGGATCGCCGGATGGCTGTTTTCAAAACGCAAGCCCGGCCTGATGAAGATGTTCATCGTCACCGGCTGTGTCGGTTCAGGCGTGGCGCTCGCCTGCCTCGCAGTCTCTGCATCTTTTGCACCGGCCTGGCCGCTTGAGATCAACATCTTTGTGCTCGGCTTTATGAATGGCGCTTTTGCTGTCGCGGCCATCGGCACCATGATGATTCTTGCCGGGGCTGGAAAAAAAGCCAATGAAGGTATGCGGATGGGCGTTTGGGGCGCAGCCCAGGCCATCTCTTTCGGTCTTGGGGGACTGGCCGGAACAGTCGCTCTAACACTCGGGCGATGGGCAACAGCCCAGGACAGCACTGCTTTTGCAATCGTCTTTTCAATGGAAGCCGTCCTCTTCCTCATGTCTGCGGCCATCGCGTTGCGGATCGGCGGTGGTCAAATTGCGAAACCTCGTTTGCCCGGACACCAGGAACCATCGGCAGTGCCCGCCGAATAGGCGCAAAACCTCACAACAGGGAGCCTGCAATGAAATCGAATTTTGATGTTGCTGTCATTGGAGGCGGTCCTTGCGGTGCAATCGCTGCTGAGCGCTTGGCGCGGTCCGGTCACTCGGTTGTTCTGGTCGATCCGGACAACAAGATCAAACCCTGTGGTGGGGCTATCCCATCCCGCGCCCTGAAAGACTTTGAGATCTCTGAAGATCAGCTGGTCGCCCGGGCCAACGCGGCACGTGTCATCGCCCCGTCCGGGAATGCGGTGGAAATGCGGATTGGCGACATAGGTTTTGTCGGCATGGTCGACCGGGAAACCTTCGATCCATATTTGCGTGCCCGGGCTGAACAGGCGGGCGCCCAATTTGTCAGAGGCAAGCTCGCTGGCATGGACACAGCAGCGAATGGAAGCCTGGACCTGAAAGTGGACGGGACCGATCCGAACAATCCGGGAACCATAGAACACCTCAATGCGCACATTGTAATTGGTGCCGATGGTGCCAATTCCGCTGTCAGACGATTGATGTTCCCCGCAAAGAAAAAGCCTCCTTACGTTTTTGCCTATCACGAAATCGTGGAAAGCCCGGAGGCTCCGGACCCAGAGGCCTTCCAGCGCGACCGCTGTGACGTTGTCTATGATGGCCGGATTTCACCAGATTTCTACGGCTGGGTCTTTCCGCATGGCGGACAAACGTCGGTCGGCTGCGGTTCCGCGCTGAAGGGGCATAACCTCAGGGATGCCACGTCCGACCTGCGCGAGCGTGCGGGGCTGACCGGACAACGGACGATCCGGCGCGAAGGGGCTCCGCTGCCGCTCAAACCTATGCGGCGGTGGGACAACGGACAAAATGTCCTGCTTGCTGGCGATGCCGCAGGCACTGTCGCCCCATCGTCTGGCGAAGGCATTTACTACGCCATGCTGTGCGGCAATCTGAGTGCCGATGCCGTTGCTGAATGCCTTGCGACGGGACAGGCATCAGCGCTGCGCCAGGCCCGGCGGCGGTTCATGGCGGACCATGGCCGAATCTTTTTCATTCTCGGCATCATGCAGGCCGTTTGGTACCGCAGTGATGGTCTGCGGGAGCGGTTCGTTACGATGTGCGCCGATCCGGACGTCCAGCGCCTGACCTGGGAATCTTATCTCAACAAGCGTCTGGTGCGCCGCGATCCGCTCGGACATGTCCGGGTGTTCTTCAAAGATCTGGCACAACTTGCAGGCCTGCCGGCCAGCCAGAAATGAACCTGCTTTTGACGTGGCTGCAGTCCGGATTGTTGCCGTTGGGCGCAATTCTGTTTCTTTGGATAGAGTTCGCAGTTCTTTGCAAGTTTTCGTACGCACCTGGCGCGCGGTTCAAGTTGTTGCTCGCCAATGTTCTTGCCGGCAGCTGCCTGATGGCCGCGCTCGGGTTTGCCCTGCGCGGCGATACCTTGTTTCTTGTCCTGCTGTTCTTAAGCCTCGCCCTGATCGCCCACATTTGGGATCTGATCACGCGTTTGCGTGTTTAGAGCGTTTCATGGTCATATCGAAACGCTCTACGCTTCTGGGTTCAGCTGCTGGACAGCGCGATTGAGAAGCCCGGCGGTTGTCACCCAAGCAAGGTAAGGCACGAAAAGCAGCGCTGCGAGCGGCGAAACCGGCCAAGCAGTAACAATAAACCCTGCAATTGCCAGCCAAAGAAGACCGACATCAACAAGCGCCAGATCCATCCGACGCAGTCCGAAGAACAACCAGGACCAAGCCGCATTGAGCACGATCTGCAAGGCCCAGAATACAATCGGCAGCGACCAACCTACCTTGGACCAAACACTCCAGCCAGCATAGGCGATCATGATATAGAGCAGCGTCCAGACCACCGGGAAGGCCCAGTTCGCCGGTGTCCAACTGGGCTTGCGAAGCTCCTCGTACCACGGTCCTGGCTTGAACACAGCACCGCTGGCCGCAGCCAGAAAAACGACACCAATAAAAACTGCGATGGTCATCAAAGGCTCCGTTCCGGGGGATTAGACCCTGCAATAAATAGAAACGCGGGTTCCGCAATGAAGATCTGCGGAGAATTTGCGAACAGTCACACTGGATAAAAGGGCACCTCGCAGGAAAACACGCCAGGCGC
>CALDSI010000388.1 GCA_937911395.1 uncultured Labrenzia sp. | reverse complement strand
ATTTCCATTGGCTTTTCATCACTGGCCGCCAATGGAAATTGTAGTCCAACATTCTCAGGATGCTCCGGCAGTACCAGCGCAAAGTGGACTGGTGTGCTGCGGATTGAGGTTTTGCGGAGCCATCAGGTCAATGGCCGCGAACGCTTAAAAGCGAAAGGTTGCAGGGCGCACCGCGGTGGGAGAAGCGGTATGCCCTGCAGGGCGTTAGTACATAACGCCGGGGATGCGCAGTTCAGGCGCTTCACCGCCGACATATTTGCCCCAGAGCTCCTTATAACGGCCGGAGCGGACTTGATGCGTGACAAAGAGGTTGAGGAAGTTTAACCAAGTCACATCTTCGCGCTTGCCGACAACCGATGTGTAGTCTGTAGTCCAGGGCATGCGCGGCCCCGCGAGAACGGTGTCATACTGTTCGGTAATCGGCTTTACGGCCGTATTCGTCGTGATGCCGATATCAGCCTTGCCCTGTGCAACGGCAAGAAAGACTTCGTTTTCGGACTGATAGCCCTGGTAGAGGTGCTCTTCACCCCATTCCTCGGCGATTTTAAGCCATTCTTGTTCCGGGACTGTGCCAATCGCTCCCGCAACGCGCTTGCCGCGAATGTCTTCAAAGGATTCGATGCCACTGTCAGCGTTGACGACACCTTGCGCGTAGTAGATCGCATAAGGAATTGTGAAACCGACGGTGCGTGCGCGCGCCAGACTGTCGGATGTCGCGCCAAAGACAACATCGGCCCGGCCCGTCACGATGACCGGCAGGCGCTCGGCCCAGGTGACCGGATAAATGGTGGCCTCGACCTCAAGCGCGGCAGCGAGGTCCTTGCAGTAGTCGACGTCAAAGCCAGCCGGTTCGTTGTTGGCGTCGCGATACCCGATTGGCGGAAAGTCGAGCACAACGCCGCAGCGCAGCTCCCCGCGATCGACGACATCATCGAGCGTATCTGCTTGGGTTGGAAACGCAGCAGCGAGTGAGAATAGCGCGGCGGCCGTGAAATTCCTGAACATGATTTTCCCCTCTTCTTTTCGAAGATTTTTAGTCAGCGCCAAATTGATAATATATATTGGATCCAATATTCAATATAAAATATTCAAAAAAGTTCTTGCTGTACCGGGCCGGGGCGTTCGATTAAAAAAGGCAGGGAATGGAGAGGCGTTGGTATGAAACTGAAATCAATGGATATTTCCGCCACAGCATCGGCCTCGTCGATTGTCTTTGATGCTTTGCGGAACGCCATTATCGAAGGGCAGCTGGAGGAGGGTGAACCCCTTCGCCAGGATGAAATTGCGCGCCTCTTCAACACAAGCCGGATCCCTGTCCGCGAAGCGATTTCACGGCTTGAGGAACAAGGCCTGGTGAAAACGCAGCGTTACAAAGGTGCAGTGGTCGCCGGTCTGTCGCCGGAGGAGGCCGAAGAGATTTTCAGCCTTCGAGCGCTTGTCGAACCTGAGATCATCAAGAACGCTGTGCCGAGGATGTCCAGAGAAGTGCTGGACCAGGCGCGCGCGAAGTGTTCCGCATTTTCAGAATCCAAAGACCCGATGGAATGGGGCAACCTGAACAGGGATTTTCATGAGACTCTCTACAGCGCAAGCAACCTCAGTTACTTCCTGGAAATTGCCGGCAATGCGATCGATCGGGTTGAGCGGCAGATCCGGGCTCAACTTGTTATGAGCAACGGCATGGAACGGGCCGGCCGGGAGCATTTCGCTATTCTTGACGCCTGTGAGAACGGTCAGGCTGACACGGCGGCCGAGCTGACGAAGGCTCATATCGAGGGCGCCAAAACGTCGCTGCTTCAGTTTTTGCCGAAAGCTTGAAGCTGTTTCATTGTTCTGTTTGTCTTCCCGCTTACATAGGCGTAACACAGAGCGGCCTCAGCCTCGTGTCGCTGATGGCTATGTTTTAGTTTTCTGCTGAAAGGACACCTTTGTCATGTCACTTCGAATCAATGATGTTGTTCCGAATTTCACCGCTGAAACGGATCAGGGGCAAATCACGTTTCACGACTGGATTGGCGACAGCTGGGCCATCCTTTTCAGCCACCCGAAAGATTTTACACCGGTTTGCACCACGGAATTCGGCGCTGTAGCGCAGCTGGCTGCTGAGTGGGAAAAGCGCGCCACGAAAGTCATCGGCGTTTCTGTGGACAGCGCCGAAGATCACAAGAAATGGAAGACCGACATTGAGAAAGTGGGCGGCGCGGCAGCCGGTTTCCCGATTATTGCAGATGAAGGTTTGGCCGTTTCAAAGGCGTTCGATATGCTGCCGGCTGAAGCTTACCTGCCGGATGGCCGGACACCGGCTGACAGCGCAACTGTGCGCTCCGTTTTCATTATCGGTCCGGACAAGCAGTTGAAGCTGTCCATGACCTATCCGATGACTGTGGGCCGGAACTTTGCCGAAGTTCTGCGCGCGCTCGACGCGCTGCAAACGTCTGCGAAAGGTGTTGCTACGCCGGC
Source organism: uncultured Labrenzia sp. (assembly GCA_937911395.1). Lineage (GTDB taxonomy): Bacteria > Pseudomonadota > Alphaproteobacteria > Rhizobiales > Stappiaceae > Roseibium. The sequence goes on along the minus strand of CALDSI010000388.1, from coordinate 8,544 downwards.
GAATTGGGAAGTTGGCCAGGATGTGATCATTCCGCCGAGCGTGAGCGATGAAGACGCGAAGGCAAAGTTCGGTACGTTTGATGCGGTTCTGCCTTACCTGCGTAAAATCAAAATGCCGGCCTAGGCCGTCTCGAAAGCTTTCCCAGTACGAGAGCTTGTTCATTCGACAGATCGACCTCGCGGGACTTGACGTCCCTGCGAGGCCTTTTTCAAGAGCGTCAGCCGACGATCAGCTGTTTTAGTTGAAGCGATTCGTACTCAAGTTCCTGCAGCCGGTAATTGACCACATCGCCGATCGTCACGATCCCGACCACAATATCGCCGTTGACCACCGGCATGTGCCGGAACTTGCCTTTGGTCATGGTTTGAAGGACTGAAATCAATCGGTCTTCCGGGGAGCAGGTTTTCACGTCCCGGGTCATGATGTCTTCCACTTTCTGTGAAAGTGTTTGGCCGGGTGTTTCTGCAAGACGCCGAACAATGTCCCGTTCAGATAATATGCCTTGGAGCTTTCCGGCAGCATCTTTGACGATCAAGGCACCAATCCGCTTTTCTTTCAGCTGCACAACGGCTTCATGAAGCGTGTTTTGGGGCCTTAGGGAAAATACGTCCTTGCCTTTGGACTCCAAAATCTTGCCGACGGTCGCCGTTTCTGACGACGCATTTGTTACAGAGGTCTGGCTGTGTGTCTTTTCTTGAATCTTGTCTTTTCGGCTCGGGGCCTGATAAGAGCTCGGCATGAATATCGCTCCCTATTGCTATGTCCAAGTGTGACATGGACAAACAGCTTACCCGAAACTCAGCGGATTAAGGAACTCTAGAAATTGGCTGACTTCACGCTTACGCCGCTGGTCGCGACGATCATCTTCGTCACCGCGTGCTTTTCCGGGTACCAATATCGGCGGGTTTGGGTCAACGAAGGACCGCGCTGGCAATTGTGGGCCTACGGTTTCGCTGCCGGCGGGTGTTTGGCGTTGGTCGCCTTCATTCCGGTGCAGTAGATCAAAGAAACTCGCGGGTTTCGCCGGTTAGCCTTCCATTTCAGCAAGTTGCTTACGTGCCCGTGGGCACTGCAGGCGGTCGCGGAGCGGGCTGTCCGGGTCGATTTCCTTTTTGCAGACCATGCAATGGTCCGCGCCGGAAATTGCGTTCAATCCACCGCAGCTTCCCTTTATTGTTCGGCCAGAAAAAATCACGCCGATCGCCATACCAAGTATGACGGTCAATAAAAGCGCGAAAGCCAGAACAAATGTTTCCACGATGGATACCCTTTGATTCGGTTGTCAGGCCTGAAGTTGCTTGAATTTGTCGCTGGCGATTGAAGCGAACCCGTTTTCTGCATCAACGCTGCGATCAATAAACAAAACAGCAATATCACGTTGATTCGCGATTTCCAAACCACGCTCTGTTCCGAGGACCAGCATGGCGGTTGACCATGCGTCCGCAAGCATGGTGTTTTCAGCCAGTACTGTCGCGGATGCTGTGTTGTGGGTAATCGGCGCTCCAGTGTGCGCATCGATGATGTGGGAGAACCGCTTACCCTCGCGTTCAAAGTAGTTTCGATAGTCGCCGGATGTTGCCATGCCCATGTTGGTGACGCTGGCGACTTGGTATGCGGAACGGGTGTAAGCGGTCGGCGTCTCGATACCGATTTGCCAATCCATGCTGTCCGCATTGCGCCCGGAGACATAGAGATCGCCGCCGATCTCAACCATGAAATCGGTGATGCCGAAGGAGGCAACGACTTTGGCCATCTGGTCGACGCCGTAACCCTTGCCAATGGACGGCAGATAGAGTTCGGCTTCCGGTTGACTTTTGCTGATTCGCGTCCCGTTGACTTGGAGGCCTTCTGTTTGGCCGGAAACTTTGCGCGCGGCTGCCAAGGCGTTCGCGTCAGCGGTTGCCGGGCGGCCTTCACCTTTGGAACCAAAGCCCCAGGCTTCGATCACCGGGCCAAGAGTGATGTCGAACTGTCCTGCACTCGCAGCGTTGATCTCACGAGAGGTGCGGACAACCTCTGCGAAGCCTTCGGAGACTGTTACTGGCTCAGAGGAGCGCAGGGCGTTAAAGCGCGAAACTTCCGAGGATGCGTCCCAGTTGGACATTTGAGAATTGACCTGAGTCAAGCTTGCCTCCAACGCTTTCTTAAGCGCTGCCGGATCAACATTCCGATTATGATCAACGCCGGTAACAGTGTAGCTTGTTCCCATCGTTGAGCCGGAAAGCTCAACGATATCCGAACCACCTTTACAGGCCGCCAAGGTCAGCGACATCAGGATGAAGCTGCGCCGGGAAAATACGATATTGTTTGGCACGGTAAGCATCTCCGATTGATCATGTGCGAAAAGTGTCGCGTGTTCTGCGGCGCTTTTCATTGGTTTTCAGGACCGATTCAACAAAAAAATGGACTGCCAGTGCAAAAAAATGCTTTTTCAACTCGTGAAAACATAGCATATGGCGCCCTAACGAATTCTGGAGGCCGGATGCGTGCAAAGTTTTAAGCTGAAAAAAGGTCTTGATCTACCCATCACGGGAGCGCCGGTTCAAGAAATTGACGCAAAGGACAAGATCCAGAACGCCGCAGTCATTGCGGCAGACTATATCGGATTGAAGCCTCGTCTGCTTGTTCAAGAAGGTGACGTAGTCGGGGCGGGGGCGCCTGTATTATTCCACAAGGACACGCCCGATGTCATGGTCACTGCGCCAGTTTCGGGCCGTGTGAAGGCTGTCAACCGCGGTGCACGCCGTGTTCTCATTAGCGTCGAAATCGAAGTTGATGCGTCAGCTGCCGATCCGCTTGACTTCTCAGACGTTGGTGATGTCGCAACGCCGGAAGGTCTGACAGAACGTCTGTGCGCGTCCGGGCTTTGGACATCATTCCGCACGCGTCCCTATTCGAAAGTTCCCGATTCGGAATCGCGTCCAGCTGCCATTTTTGTGACAGCCATGGACACAGAGCCGCTGACCGCCGATCCGACGGTCGTGATCGCGGACCAAGCTGAAGCGTTCGAAAAAGGCCTAGCCGCTGTTGCAACGTTAAGTTCGGGCAAGACCTATCTGTGCTGCGAAACCGGAGCCAACATTCCCGGCCTCATGTTGCCGGGGATCGAAGTCGCCGGAGTTTCCGGCCCGCACCCCGCCGGACTTGCGGGAACGCATATTCACTTTTTGGACACGCCGAGCGCAGAAAAGACGGTCTGGACCATAGGATACCAAGACGTCATCGCGATCGGACGCCTTTTGGAAACCGGTAAGCTGGACTCCTCCAGAATCATAGCCTTGTCCGGACCGTTGTGTGCCAAGCCACGTTTGATCCGCACTGTTTCCGGTGCTTCAATGACCGAATTGAGTAACGGTGAAATTTCAGGTGATGTTCCGGCTCGAATCATCTCCGGGTCCGTATTGAGCGGCCGACTGGGGGACGGCGTGAGCGCCTATCTTGGACGCTATGCACGGCAAATGACTTTGATCGAGGAAGATCACAAACAGATCCCGATGGGCTGGATCCGGCCAATGCCGTCCAAGTTCGCACTCCAACCTGTTTTGGGCTCGGCTTTCTCAAAAAAGCTCTACGCGTTGACGTCCAATTTGAACGGCGGACGGCGGGCCATGGTGCCAATTGGCACCTTTGAGGAATTGATGCCGCAGGATTTTCTACCCACCCAGCTTTTGCGTTCCTTGCTGGTTATGGATACAGATCAAGCACAGGCCCTTGGGGCGCTGGAACTGGATGAAGAAGATTTGGGTCTGGTGGGCTTTGCTTGTCCAGCCAAGTATGAATATGGCATGGCGCTTCGCGATTGCCTCACCAAAATCGAAAAGGAGGGCTAGGCCTTGGGTCTGCGCAACTTCTTCGACCGCATCGAGCCAAACTTCGTCAAGGGCGGTAAATACGAGAAATTTTTCCCCATTTATGAAATGGTGGAGAGCTTTCTCTATACCCCAAAGACCGTGACGACAGTCGCGCCGCATGCGCGCTCTTATATCGATATGAAGCGGATCATGACCTACGTGGTCATCGCGACAATCCCCTGTATCCTCGTCGGCCTTTACAACGTTGGTTTCCAGGTTAATTCCGCAATTGCTACATATGGGGCATCCGGCTGGCGCGCATGGATCATTGAGGTGCTGGGGATCGGTTTCACTCCGGCCAACCCACTTGCGAATATCCTGCACGGAGCGCTCTATTTCCTTCCGATCTACATCACAACGCTGGTCGTCGGTGGTATCTGCGAAGTGATCTTTGCAACGATACGCGGTCACGAAGTGAACGAGGGCTTCCTCGTAACGTCCATGCTTTATGCGTTGATCTTGCCGCCATCTGCACCTCTATGGCAGGTTGCCCTTGGCATTGCCTTTGGTGTTGTAATCGGCAAGGAGGTGTTCGGCGGGACCGGTAAGAACTTCCTCAACCCGGCGCTGACAGGCCGCGCGTTCCTGTACTTTGCATACCCGGCGCAAATGTCCGGCGACACCATCTGGACACCGGTGGATGGGTTCTCAGGTGCGACCGCTTTGTCGGTTGGTGCATCTGACGGTTACCAGCAATTGGCGGCTCACGGGGTGAGCTGGATGGATGCGTTCCTTGGTACGATACAGGGCAGCATCGGTGAGGTTTCGGCACTGGCGTGCTTTATCGGACTTGCCTTCCTTTTGATCACAAAGATTGCCAACTGGCGGTTGGTGGTCGGCTGCCTGGTTGGTATGATCGCGTTCTCGACGCTGCTCAATCTGATTGGCTCCGACACTAACCCAATGTTTGCAATGCCCTGGTATTGGCATCTGGTGATTGGCGGTTACGCGTTTGGTTTGGCCTTCATGGTCACAGAGCCGGTTTCAGCGTCGCACACCAATCTTGGCCGCTACATCTACGGTGCCTTGATCGGTGTGATGGTTGTGATGATCCGCGTTATCAATCCAGCCTTTCCGGAAGGAATGATGCTTGCAATTTTGTTCGGTAACGTTTTTGCACCGCTGATCGATTATTTCGTAGTGCAGGCAAACATCAAGCGCAGGGCGAAGAGACATGCCTGAAGATAAAGAAAACAAAGGCCTCATCCGCCGGTTCCTTGATCTGCCGGTGGATTCCGTCCCGAAGACGATCTTTGTGGCCGTGTCGATCTGTCTGGTTGCGTCCATGGTGGTGTCTGCGGCGGCTGTCTCTCTGCGCCCTCTGCAGGAAGTCAACAAACTGAAGGATAAGCAGATCAACATCCTTCAGGTTGCCGGCCTTTATGAACCCGGATCGAATGTCGCTGAGGCATTTGAGGTGTTTGAGCCGCAGGTCCTTGAGATTGCGACCGGAAAATTCACCGACAAATTCGATCCGGCAACCTTCGATGATCGCGCTGCGGCAGATGATCCGGAGACCTCGATTGCTTTGATGGACGACCCGGCCTCCATTGGACGCCAGTCGAAATACGTCACTGTTTATCTGCTGCGGAATGACGACGGCAGTCTCGACAAGGTGATTCTGCCGATCCACGGCTACGGACTTTGGTCTACGCTTTATGGGTTCATTGCGCTCGAAGAAAACGCCAATGACATCTTTGGCCTTCAGTTCTACAGCCATGGTGAGACCCCGGGTCTCGGTGCCGAGGTTGATAACCCACGCTGGAAATCACAGTGGAATGGCAAGAAACTTGCCGGTGACAGTGGGGATCTGCTGATCACCGTTGCCAAGACCGTTCCACCAGAAGGCGAAGAGTACCATGTCGACGCGCTGGCTGGCGCGACGTTGACGACGGTTGGTGTCGACAACCTGGTACGGTTCTGGATGGGCGAGGCCGGATTTGCACCCTTCCTGGAAAATCTGAAAGCAGGAGAGATCTGATGGCGCAAACCAAGAGAAGCATGCTTATCGATCCGCTGGTCGATAACAATCCGATTACCCTTCAGGTTCTTGGGATCTGCTCTGCCCTTGCGGTGACATCTTCACTGCAGGTGGCGTTTGTCATGTCCCTTGCGGTGATATTCGTCACGGCATTCTCCTCCATGTTCATCTCGATGTTGCGCAATCACATACCGGGAGCCATCCGGATCATTGTGCAGATGGTCATCATTGCATCTCTCGTGATCCTCGTTGATCAGGTGCTGAAGGCGTATCTCTACGAGATTTCGAAAACTCTTTCGGTCTTCGTGGGCCTGATCATCACCAACTGCATCGTGATGGGCCGGGCAGAAGCCTTTGCCATGAAGAACCCGCCGATTGCCTCCTTCATCGACGGTGCAGGCAATGGTCTCGGGTATGGCCTTATCCTCATGCTTGTCGGTGTTATTCGCGAATTGTTCGGTGCTGGCAGCTTGTTCGGCATCACGATTTTCCAGACCGTCAACAATGGCGGTTGGTATGTCCCAAACGGCATGCTGCTGCTGCCGCCGTCCGCTTTCTTCATTATCGGCCTGATCATCTGGGCGTTCCGGTCCTGGAAACCGGAGCAGGTTGAAGAGCGCGAGTACAAAATCCAAACGGTGGATGCGCACTGATGGAACATATGCTCTCACTCGCCGTAAAGGCCATATTTGTTGAGAACCTGGCACTGTCCTTCTTCCTGGGAATGTGCACCTTCATCGCTGTTTCGAAGAAGATTTCAACCGCGATTGGCCTCGGCATATCGGTCATGATTGTTCAGGCGATCACGGTACCGGCCAACAACCTGATCCTGACCTATCTCCTAGCTCCTGGCGCCTTGGCTTGGGCGGGGTTCAGCAATGTTGATCTGACTTTCCTCGGCCTCATTTCCTATATTGGAGTGATCGCGGCTCTGGTCCAGATTCTGGAGATGGTGCTCGATAAGTACTTTCCGCCGCTTTATAACGCCCTCGGCGTCTTCCTGCCGTTGATCACGGTGAACTGCGCTATCCTTGGCGGTTCGCTGTTTATGGTGGAGCGGGACTACAATTTTGGCGAATCCGTAACTTACGGACTGTCCTCCGGCTTTGGCTGGGCTTTGGCGATTACGGCCATGGCCGGCGTGCGGGAGAAGCTGAAATACTCCGATATCCCGGATGGCCTGCAGGGCCTGGGCATCACATTTATCACCGCTGGCTTGATGGCGCTTGCCTTCATGTCCTTTAGCGGCGTCAAACTGTAACGGGAGCGCCCTGTGGCCACACTAGGACTAGGCATACTTCTCTTTACCCTCATCGTGCTCGGGCTTGTCACGATCATCCTTGCCGCCCGTTCCAAACTCGTTTCAACGGGAAACGTGAATATATCGATCAACGGTGAGAAAACGATCTCGGTGCCGGCCGGTGGCAAGTTGCTGCAAACACTTGCCGAACAAAAACTGTTTGTTCCGTCTGCGTGTGGCGGCGGTGGAACTTGCGCCCAGTGCAGGGTGAAGATTCACTCCGGCGGCGGATCAATCCTTCCAACTGAAGAAGGCCATATCACAAAGCGGGAAGCTGCTTGTGGAGACCGCTTGTCCTGTCAGGTGGCCGTGAAGCAGGACATGGATATCGAAGTTCCTGAAGAGGTTTTCGGTGTCAAGAAATGGCGCTGTAAGGTTCGTTCGAACGACAACGTGGCGACCTTCATTAAGGAACTGGTTTTGGAACTGCCGGAAGGCGAGGATGTCAATTTCCGCGCAGGTGGTTATATCCAAATCGAATGCCCGCCTTATGAGCTTTCTTATAAGGAATTCGATGTCGGCGAGGAGTATCACGAGGATTGGGACCGTTTCAAAATCTGGGATGTAAACTCCAAGGTGGCCGAACCGGTTGAGCGGGCCTACTCGATGGCCAACTATCCTCAGGAGAAGGGCATCGTGATGCTCAACGTCCGGATTGCGTCACCGCCCCCCGGTTCCCAGGGAATTCCAGCCGGTAAGATGTCTTCTTACATCTTCAATTTGAAACCGGGCGATGAAGTTACGATCTCCGGTCCGTTTGGTGAGTTCTTTGCGCGCGATACCAAGAAGGAAATGGTCTTCGTAGGCGGTGGTGCCGGTATGGCGCCAATGCGCTCGCACATCTTCGATCAGATGCGCCGGATCAAAACCGACCGTAAGGTCACTTTCTGGTACGGCGCGCGCTCGAAGCGTGAAATGTTTTATGTCGAAGACTTTGACATGCTGGAGCGTGAGAACGAAAACTTTGAGTGGCATGTGGCGCTGTCTGACGCGTTGCCGGAAGACGACTGGAAGGGCTACACCGGGTTCATTCACAATGTGCTCTACGACGAGTACCTGAAAGACCACCCGGCACCTGAGGACTGTGAGTTCTACATGTGCGGTCCTCCCATCATGAACCAGTCCGTCATCAACATGCTGCTCGACCTCGGTGTCGATCGCGAAGACATCATGCTGGACGACTTCGGCGGCTAAGTCGTTAGAGAACGCAATTTCAGATCGGGCCCTGTTTCGGGTGTGCGGCATAGACCGCATTCCTAGAGCAGGGCCCGATGCTTTTCTGTTCCAAAAAGTATGTGTTGGCCAACGGCCGCTTTGGTGCCAGTCTGTCGGTCCAGTTGATATCTACAATGGATCCAGACGTGGCGATCAAATCCGAACAGTTTCATTTGGACCCCAAATTCGAAGGCAC
>CALDSI010000387.1 GCA_937911395.1 uncultured Labrenzia sp. | reverse complement strand
CATAAGCCAGTGCGCATGCGTCTTGACCGGTTTGTAGCTCGACCATTTCACATAAAGATCGCCGATCGGGCCGAGCTGGATCATGGTCGCGAACAGGCCGCCAAACCCTGCAAGGATCATGGCGCCGACGGCATCATCTCCACCCGGCATCTGGTCGGCCACGTCTCCAAACCAGCGTCCATAAGTAATGAGTAAGACAGCAATCGCTGCAAACCGGCTGAGCCGGGCGGGGTGGAAGAAGGGATGCAGGAAAATCGCAGCCAGGAACACGACGCTGATAACAGCGTCCGCCCCGCCTGCGTGCTCTGTAAACACCCTCGACGATTGCCAGGTAACAGCGGCAATTGCAGCCACCGTCAGGGATGTGACGGATCCGGAAAGCCAGGCAGCTGCAAGGGCGCCCATGCAAACCAGGAACGCGCCCCCGGACCAATCGGCGGGCATATGGAAAATCTGTCCGACCAGCGCCATCCCGCCGACAAACACCAAGGTGGCAAAACCTGTCGCCAAATCCGAAAGACCTTTCTTGCCGGCCCGGGAGGCGAGGGCTGCCAAAAGGTGCGCGCCAAGGATCAAGGCGGCAATGCCGGCCAGCTTGATGGATTTCGGGATTGCACCCCAATTCGCGGCAATAAAGGCAAACAACGCCAAAGCAACACAGACGACCCCGATACCGGCTAGGGCCATGGGCAGTCTGGAGCGTCCGTCGTCCTGATCCTGGTCTTCCAGAATGGCTGCTGCGCCTTCCGGGGTCAGCCAACCTTTGCTGACCCATGTCTCCAGATCGTCCCGCAGCCGTTTCTTGTAGGCCCAATCGAACATTGCCGCTCCGCAAAATTGCCGTGTCACTTGTCTTTATCTTAGCGGGCCCGCTCCTGCCAGCCTTGCGTCATGCGCCCGTATGCCCGCGTGTCTTGACCGCTTGGTCTAATTATGGCGCGGATATTCTGAGCACCTGACGTCGCTCTTTGTGATCTGTTTCGGCTTATCTTGCGGCCAAATGAAGGCTGGTAGCCAATGGAAAGTCAGCAAACTCAGTTACTTGTTGTCCTGGGAACCCGCAGCAAAACTATTGGGCACGCTCTGCGCAGATGATGAGCAGTCGAAAGTACTGCTTGATTTTTGAGCATATTGATTTCAACGTCACCGAAACCTTCTTCAAATGCAGGGGAAAAATATGCGTCTTCTCACAGGGGTGGCCCTCGCTCTGGCCCTAACATCTTCAACGGCTCTTGCGACAACGGACATCAAGTTCACGCTTGATTGGAAATTCGAAGGACCGGCAGCGCCGTTCTTCATCGCGCTCGACAAAGGGTACTTCGCCGACGAAGATCTGAACGTGACGATCGACACCGGAGCGGGCTCCCGCGAGTCGATCCCGCGCGTTGCGACTGGCACGTACGACATGGGCTTTGGCGACATCAACGCCCTGATCAAGGTCCTGGACGACCAGCCCGATCTCAAGGTGAAGGCCGTCATGATGGCCTATGAAACGCCGCCCTTTGCCGTGATTGGCCGCAAAAGCCAGGGGGTAACGGAAGATCCGAAATCCCTGGAAGGCAAAACCCTTGGCGCCCCGCCGCCGGATGCAGCCTTTGGCCAGTGGCCGGCCTTTGTTGATGTCACAGGCCTCGACACCTCCGGCATCACAATTGAAAGTGTCGGCTTCCCGGTTCGTGAACCGATGCTGGCACAAGGCCAGGTCGATGCGATCTTCGGGTTCTCCTTCTCCTCAGTCATCAACCTGAAAGCCCAAGGGGTTCCGGAAGACGATATCTCACTGATTCTGATGGGTGAGAATGGTCTGGGTCTTTATGGCAACGTGGTGATCACCAACACGGACTTTGCCGAAGAAAACCCGGAGGCCGTGAAAGGCTTCCTAAAGGCCCTGACCAAGGGCTATCTGGACGCAATTGCCGATCCGGCCGCTGCGATCCCGTACGTCATGAAGCGCAACGAAATTCTTGATGAAGCCGTTGAGATCGAGCGTCTGACCATGGCTGTCGAAGGCTCAATCGCAACACCGGCCGTGAAGGAAAACGGCTTTGGTGGTGTCGATATGGATAAGCTGACGAAATCCATGGAATACCTCCAGGGCTCCATGGGTGTCAGCGCCACGCCTCCGGCACCGGAGCGCGTCTTCGATGCGAGCTATCTGCCCCCCAAAGAAGAGCGCATGCTGAAGTAAGCCTGACGCTCCGCGATGTTCTGGCCGCAGCCGACCCGGCTGCGGTCTCCTTCCTTTTCCAACGGATCATTCAGTGACCGGATTTGTAGATTTAAGAGATGTCCGCCTGACCTATGGTGGTGCAGCAGATGGGACGCTCGCTCTCGACGGACTTACGATGAGCGTCCAAAAAGGTGAATTCGCCGCCGTCGTCGGCCCGTCAGGTTGTGGGAAGTCGACCTTGATGAAACTGGCCACCGGCCTGATCGCCCCGCAGAACGGCACCATCGAAGTTGCCGGGCATGAGGTTGACGGCCCGGTTTCCGTTGCCGGCATGGCTTTTCAGAACCCGTCCATGCTGCCCTGGCGCTCCTCACTTGCGAACGTCATGCTGCCCCTTGAGATCGTGCAGCCGCACAGATCCAAGTTTCGCTCCGAAAAGCAGGCCTACACGGCCAAGGCGGAAGCTCTTTTGGAACTTGTTGGGCTGAAAGGCTTTGGCGACAAATATCCCTGGCAGCTGTCGGGTGGCATGCAGCAACGTGCCAATCTGTGCCGCGCGCTCATTCATGACCCGGCTCTTTTGATGCTGGATGAACCTTTTGGCGCGCTCGACGCTTTCACCCGCGAAGAACTCTGGCAGGTCATGCGCGATCTGCACGCGGAAAAAGGCTTCACGACCATCCTTGTGACCCATGACCTTCGCGAGGCGGTGTTCCTGGCAGACAAGGTGTTTGTCATGAGCGCTCGCCCGGGCACGATCATCCGTGAGCGCGAAGTGCCGTTTGAGCGTCCGCGTCCGATTGAGCTGACTTATGAGAGCGCCTTTAATGACATTGTTCACGAACTGCGCGACCTGATCGCCGATGCGAGGGCTGCTGCATGACTGACTCCCGTTGGATTACCGCTGCGCCCTGGCTTTGGGCCATCGGTCTGTTTGTTCTCTGGGAAGGGTCTGTTCAGGTTCTCGATATCCCGGTCATCATCCTGCCTGCGCCCTCAGATATCTGGGTGGCAACCGTGAAGTACTGGTCGCCGATCTGGAAGAACTCTGTTCAGACGCTCTATACGACCGTTGTCGGCTTCATCATGGCCGTTGTTGGCGGCATGGCGCTCGGCCTTGCGATCGGCTGGAGCCGGTCGATTTATGCGGGTCTTTACCCGATCATGATCGGTTTCAACTCCATCCCGAAGGTCGCCGTTGTTCCGATCCTCGTCATCTGGTTCGGCATCGGCACCATCCCGGCCGTCTTGACCGCGTTTCTGATCGCCTTCTTCCCGATCGTTGTGAATGTGGCCACCGGTCTGGCAACCATTGAGCCGGAGATGGAGGACGTGTTGCGGGCGTTGGGGGCCAAGAAACACGACATCATGCTGAAGGTCGGCATTCCGCGGGCGATGCCCTACTTGTTCGGTTCGATGAAGGTTGCGATCACGCTAGCCTTCGTCGGATCGGTGATTTCTGAATCCATCGCGGCCAACTCAGGTCTTGGCTACATGATGCAGCTGGCCCAGTCCCAGTTTAACGTACCGCTCGTATGGGCAGGGCTTGTCGCTCTCGCTGTTCTGGGTATTATTATGTACGCACTAATGGCATGGCTGGAAATGCGAATGACGGGATGGGCACATCGCGGCAACCGGTCTTAAGCCGGCCAAATTGAAATACTGAGATCAGAGCCAAACCGAACCATAATCCAGGGGGGCTCTGAAGGGGCGTCCGAGAGGCCCGGGCGCCCCTTTTTCATGGGCGCAAGGTCGCCTGAGCGCGCGACGTTCCGATCTCGGCCAATCCATCCCGTGACCTTGCCCAAATCGCGTCTCATCGAGTGGATGGGTTACGGCATGGATCCCCGCTCAAGGGCGGGGAGGACGGTGGGAAGAAGAGCTGCGCTGTCCCGGACGCGGCAAAGCGGAGATCCGGGACCCACTCACTTGCAGAGCTCTGCGTTTCGCGTGAAAGCTTTAGGCTGCTGGTGGGAGCGTAGGTCCCGGCTCAGGACCCGGAGGGCAACGGCTGCTCTCCGTGCCACAGACCACCGCTCAGCCCTCGTTGAGCATTTCCAGCTCGAGCCACTGTTCTTCCATTTCATCTTTTTTGGTCGAAAGATCAGTGATTTGTGCGGATAACTTGGCAAATTTGTCCGGGTTCTTCGCGTAAAGCTCCGGGTCGTTCATGTCGCTTTGAAGTTTTTCAAGCTGCGTTTCAATTTTCTCGATGTCTTCAGGCA
>CALDSI010000386.1 GCA_937911395.1 uncultured Labrenzia sp. | reverse complement strand
GCCATGTGGCTCGGACACACACTGTTCGCGCCGGAGCAAACCCGATGGCGCCTTTTGGATCTTGAAGAGCGAAGTGCGAAACGCGGGCTGTGGTTCTGCTTGGGCCTCGGTATTTTCCTGATGCTGGAAATCACTCTGGAGGCTCTGCAGAGAGACAATGCGTTTGGTGAAGCTGCGCTGTCGGTGATCTCTTTGCCCCTGATCGCTGCGGCGTCCATTTTTCTATGGTCGCTCGCTGGGGTTTTGAGGCCGAACACGCCGGCTACGGATGCTGGTCAGCCTGAAGCAGAAGACCCGGACGAGGAGGAAGAATCCGGGTTGGAAGAAGCCTCGGTCAATCCGCGGGACTCCGGTTTTTTGTTTTCAATGTCCGTACTGATGAAGGCATCCGCTGTGATTGCCTTCATTTTGACCCTGGCCGGTTATGTCTTGATGGCCCGGGCGGCAATTATCCCGATGATCGTGACGCTTGCTCAGCTCGGGCTTGGCTTCATGTTCTATCACCTTGCGCTTGCCTTGGTGCGGACGGCGACCAAAAGGGATGCAACGGAGCCGGTTCCCATCCTCATTTCGCTCGGCTTGATTATTGCCCTGGTCATTGTGTTTGCTCCGCTGATCGCCATGACTTGGGGCGCGCGGCCAACCGATATTGCAGCTGCCTGGCGGTTGTTCATGGGGGGCGTCCAGCTGGGTGACATCCGGCTGTCGCTCGACACGCTGCTGATCTTGATCGTGGTCTTCGGAGCCGGGGTTTTGGTCACGCGCTGGCTGAAACGCCTTTTGAGAAACTCTGTTCTTCCGCAAACGCGTATGGATATCGGCGCGCAGACAGCCATCGTCACCGGAACCGGGTATGTCGGCTTGACGCTTGCGGCATTGATTGCGGTCTCAACCGCCGGCCTCAATCTCTCCAGTCTCGCTGTAGTCGCCGGTGCGCTGTCCGTTGGTATTGGTTTTGGCCTCCAGACAATCGTCTCCAACTTTGTTTCCGGCATCATTTTGCTGGTCGAACGTCCGATCAAGGAAGGCGATTGGATCGAAGTCTCGGGGCAGTCGGGATACGTGCGGAAAATATCGGTTCGGTCGACGCGGATCGAAACGTTTGATCGGCATGATGTCATCATTCCGAATTCTGATCTGATTGCCGGCACAGTGCGCAACATGACGTTGAGCAACAAGACAGGCCGTCTGATCCTGCCCATCCGGGTCGCTTACGGGAGCGATCTGGAGAAAGTGAAAGAAATCCTGATCGGTGCTGCGCGGGCGCATTACACGATTGCCCGGTATCCGTATCCGTTCGTCCTGTTCATCGGTATGGGAGACAGTGCGCTCAATCTGGAATTGCGCTGCTACTTGAAGGATGTGAACAACATCCTGACCACCCAGTCGGACCTCTACTTCTCGATCTACAACGAGCTCGGCAAGGAAGGCATCGAAATCCCGTTCCCGCAACAGGATGTTCATTTCAAGGGTATGGAAAAGCTGATTTCAGCCTTGGAAAAACGGGAAGAGGCCAATGAAACACCGGCCTCTTCGTAAAGCCTGATCAGACCAGTTCAGCGGCAATTCTTGCGGCGAGACGCGCATTGTTGCGCACCAGCGCAATGTTGGTGTCGAGGCTGCGGCCATTGGTGAGCTCAAGGATGTTGCCTAGGACGAATGGTGTTACCTCCTTGCCGGTCACATTCTGCTCGGCTGCTGTCTTGATGGCCGTGTCGATGAAGCCTGACATTTCATCGCGGGGAATTTCATCCGTCTCCGGGACCGGGTTGGTGATCAGCACACCGCCATGATCTGCAAAGTTCTCCCGCACTTTCAAAAGCGCACCGATCTCGGTTGGCGTATCAAGACGGTAGGGAGCATTGAGGCCGCTTTCGCGGGACCAGAAGGCCGGCAATTCGTCAGTCCCATAGGCAACAACCGGAACGCCTTTTGTTTCCAGAACTTCAAGGGTTTTCGGAATGTCCAAAAGCGCCTTGGCGCCAGCACATACGACACAGACTGGCGTGCGGGCGAGTTCATCGAGGTCCGCCGAGATATCGAAGCTTTGCTCTGCGCCCTTGTGCACACCGCCGATGCCACCGGTTGCGAAGACTTTGATGCCAGCTGCGTGCGCCGCCATCATCGTCGCGGCCACCGTTGTTGCACCGTAGCGGCCAGTGGCAAGTGCAAAAGTGAGATCCGCCCGTGAGCACTTCATGACATCTTCGGCCTGGGCAAGCCGGTCGAGATCCGCATCGGACAGGCCCACATGGATCTTTCCGTCCATGATGGCAATCGTTGCCGGAACAGCACCGTTTTCCCGAATATCAGCTTCGACCTGCCGGGCTGTTTCCACGTTCCGCGGGAACGGCATGCCGTGAGTGATGATGGTCGATTCCAGCGCGACGAGCGGCTTGTCGGCAGCGAGCGCGTCACGAACCTCGTCGCTGTAGACGATCAGGCTTTTCAAAGCGGCGGATTGGGCTGTTAGTGTCACAAGCAAAAGCCTTTTAGATGTGTGGCAAGTCGGCCGAAGCCGGGAGAATTTTGCGCCTTATAGACATTGGAGTCGAAGCAGCCAAGTTCGGTATTTGTCCGTCTGGTCAAATTTCATTCGAGGTTGCCAGGGCGTCCCATGATAATCCCTCCGCCAGAGCTCCGGTGCTTTTCAGTGTGATGGCGGCGGCCCGAAGCCCGAGTGGTACGGCATCGTTCAGAAGATACCCTCGGCTGAGGCCGGCAATCGTGCCGGCGGTCAAAGCATCTCCAGCACCTG
>CALDSI010000385.1 GCA_937911395.1 uncultured Labrenzia sp. | reverse complement strand
AGTGCGCACGCCTATCGGCCGGTATGGCGGAGCCCTGTCTTCAGTACGTGCAGATGATCTGGCAGCCATTCCTCTTAAGGCGCTGAAGGAGCGCAACCCTAATGTCGATTGGGAGGCTGTTGCTGATGTGATCCTCGGCTGTGCCAATCAGGCTGGCGAAGACAACCGCAATGTTGCCCGTATGGCTGTGCTCTTGTCCGGGTTGCCGGTCTCCGTTCCTGGCACAACAGTGAACCGGCTATGTGGATCCGGGATGGATGCCATTGGCATGGCCGCACGCGCAATCCGGGCAGGAGATGCTGAGTTGATGCTGGCAGGCGGTGTTGAAAGCATGAGCCGTGCTCCGTTTGTTGTCGGCAAGGCGACAACGGCATTTTCACGCAATGCCGAAATGTATGACACCACCATCGGATGGCGGTTCAAGAACAAGAAGCTGGAAAAGGCTTTCGGGACCCACTCCATGCCGGAGACGGCAGACAATGTGGCGGAGGACTACAACATCTCCCGCGAAGACCAGGACGCTTTTGCCGCTGAAAGCCAGCGCCGCTGGGAAGCCGCGCACAAAGCTGATATCTTTAAAGTGGAAATTGTTCCGGTCACGATCCCGCAACGTAAGGGCGATCCTGTTGTTGTCGACGCCGATGAGCATCCGCGTCCTGGAACGGGCGTTGACGCCTTGGCTAATTTGCGCGGCGTGAACGCGCCTGATCTGACTGTGACGGCTGGAAATGCGTCCGGGGTCAACGACGGATCAGCCGCCGCGCTGATCGCTTCGGAAGCTGCAGCAGCAGCGAACGGACTGACTCCCAAGGCCCGTATTGTAGCCATGGCAGCTGCCGGCGTTCCGCCGCGTGTCATGGGCATTGGGCCGGTACCTGCAACGCATAAGGTGCTGGATCTTGCCGGTCTGACGCTTGAGCAAATGGATGTGATTGAACTCAACGAGGCTTTTGCATCTCAATCGCTTGCAGTGTTGCGGGAGCTTGGTTTGCCTGACGATGCGCCCCATGTGAACGCCAATGGCGGGGCCATTGCCATCGGTCACCCGCTGGGCATGAGCGGATCGCGTCTGGTCTTGCACGCCGCCAATCAGCTGCAGCGCACGCAAGGAAAATACGCGCTTTGCACCATGTGTGTCGGCGTTGGTCAGGGGATCGCACTCGTTCTGGAGCGGGTGTAAATTGGATTTGGCGGGCTTGGGAGGGTGCCGGCAGCTTTGAGAGCAGCCGGTCGCATTGAGGAAAGCCTGAACGGAATGCACCGGATACATCCGGCCGAGTTGGAGGAAGTGGCATGTACGCACAGCTTGTGAAATCTGACGCTCTGAAGTCCCGCGAAGAAATGTCGCCCGAAGAGCAGGCTTTTCAGGAGCGGATCGACAACGGTGAAAAGATTGAGCCGAAGGATTGGATGCCGGAAGGCTACCGCAAGACCTTGATCCGTCAGATCGGGCAGCACGCGCATTCCGAAATCGTTGGCCAGCTGCCGGAAGGCAACTGGATCACGCGCGCGCCGACCCTGGAGCGCAAGGCCATCCTCCTTGCAAAGGTGCAGGATGAGGCCGGGCACGGGCTTTACCTTTATTCTGCGGCTGAGACTCTGGGCGTTAGCCGGGACGAGCTCTTTGAGGCCCTGCATTCCGGCAAGATGAAATATTCGTCGATCTTCAATTACCCAACGCTGAACTGGGCCGACATGGGCGCGGTTGGCTGGTTGGTCGATGGGGCTGCAATCATGAACCAGGTGCCGTTGCAGCGGACATCCTTCGGGCCCTATTCCCGGGCGATGATCCGGATCTGTAAAGAGGAAAGTTTCCACCAGCGCCAGGGCTATTCCATCATGATGAAGATGGCCTTCGGTACGCCGGAGCAGAAGGAAATGGCGCAAGATTCCCTGAACCGGTTCTGGTTTCCAGCGCTGATGATGTTCGGGCCGTCAGATAAGGATTCTGTGCATTCTGCCCAGTCGATGGCCTGGAAAATCAAGATGAACACCAATGACGAACTGCGCCAGAAGTTCGTCAACGAGACCGTGCCACAGGCTGAATACCTCGGACTGACCGTTCCGGACGAAACGCTTGCCTGGAACGAGGAGAAGCAGGGTTACGACTTCGCCGAGCCGGACTGGAACGAGTTCTTTGAAGTGATAAAGGGCAATGGTCCTTGCAACCGCGAGCGCCTCGAAGCTCGGGTCAAGGCCTGGGACGACGGCGAATGGTTCCGCGATGGCTTGAACGCTTTTGCCGAGAAGGCTGCTGCGCGCCGTCTAGCTGCCTCCGTGGCCGCGGAGTAACCGACAAGACGATTGAGGGAGAGACAGTCATGAGCAAGAAAGAGTGGCCGCTCTGGGAAGTGTTTATCAGCGGTCAGCATGGCCTGAACCACCGTCATGTCGGCAGCCTGCATGCACCGGATGCGGAAATGGCGATCAACCACGCCCGGGACGTCTACACCCGCCGCAAGGAAGGCGTTTCCATCTGGGTGGTGCCGTCGAAGGAGATCACGGCCTCCAGCCCGTCCGAGAAGGGCCCGTTGTTCGATCCGGCTGAAAGCAAGACATACCGCCATCCGACCTTCTTCGATATTCCGGAAGAAGTGGGGAAAATGTGATGAGCGACCAAATTGCAGCTTCTGGTGCCCCTCAGGATCCGTTCGTTTCTGACGCAGCGCTGAAACCGGCCTTCTTTGAATGGCTCTGCCGCATGGGCGACAATGCGCTGGTTCTTGGCCACCGGACGTCCGAATGGTGCGGTCATGGCCCGGTTCTGGAAGAAGACATCGCTCTTGCGAACACCGCGCTCGATCTGATCGGCCACACGCAGATGTGGCTTGGTCTTGCAGGTGAGGTTGAAGATGAGGGGCGCGACGCGGACAAGCTCGCTTACCTGCGCGATGCCTTCAAGTTCCGCAATGTCTTGCTCGTTGAACTTCCGAAGGGCGACATGGCTGTTACGGTGATGCGAGAGTTCCTGTTCGACGCCTATCATCACCTGCTGCTCTCCTGGCTTGCAGAGAACTCAAACAGTCCGCGCGTTGCCGAAATTGCCGCAAAAGCTCTGAAAGAAGTGAGCTATCACTTGGAGCGGGCATCTGATCTTGTTGTCCGGCTGGGCGACGGGACTCCGGAGAGCCATCGCAGAATGCAGGACGCCTTGGACCTCTTGTGGCCTTACACGGGCGAAATGTTCGAAGGTGATGCACTGGATACGGCTGTAGCTGAAGCCGGGATTGCTCCGCAACCAGAGGATCTGAAAGCGGACTGGGAAGCGTCCGTGCAGGAAATCCTGGATGAGGCGACGCTGAAAGCGCCTGAGACCGCTGGTTTCTTTCATAAGGGCGGCAAGCAGGGCCGGCATACGGAGCATCTAGGCTACATCCTTGCGGAGATGCAATTCCTGCAACGGGCCTATCCCGGTGCGAGCTGGTAAGGAAGTCTGTCATGCCTGCACCCCAAACCACGCCGGCTGAGCAGGTCTGGGACTGGCTTGCCGAAGTCCCGGATCCGGAGATCCCCGTTGTCTCGGTCACCGAGCTCGGCATTGTCCGCGATGTTCGCTATGACGGCGATACTCTCGTGGTGGCGGTCACCCCGACGTATTCGGGATGTCCGGCAACGGCTGTCATCGATCTGATGATTGAGGACAAGCTGCGCGAAAAGGGCATGGAGAATGTGCGTCTGGAACGCCGTCTCTCTCCGCCCTGGACGACGGACTGGGTGACGGCTGAAGCGCGCGAGAAACTGAAGCAGTTTGGCATCGCGCCGCCGATCGACGGAACCGCTGCCGACGGCATGGGCGCAAAGGCGGCCCGTCTGACGGGTCAGACAAATCTTGTGGTTGCCTGCCCAAGATGCGGCTCCGCTCATACCGAGCGGGTCAGCCAGTTCGGGTCAACACCTTGCAAGGCCGCCTGGCGCTGCAAGGATTGTCTGGAGCCGTTCGACTATTTCAAGTGCATTTGACACCCAGGAGGAGGGTTGCGCCCATGGCACGATTTCATGCGCTGCAAGTTACCGATATCCGCCGCGATACCCGCGATGCCGTTGTGGTCACGCTCAAGCCCGACGCTGCAGACCGAGCTACCTTTGACTTCATTCAGGGGCAGTACCTGACGTTTCGCCGCGACTTCGACGGCGAGGAGTTGCGCAGATCCTATTCGATTTGCGCGGGCAAGGATGAGGGGTGCCTGAAGGTCGGGATCAAACGGGTCGAGGGCGGTGCGTTTTCGACCTGGGCCAATGAAGAACTGAGAGTTGGCGACCGCCTCGACGTCATGCCGCCAATGGGCCGGTTCTTTACCGAACTGGAACCAGAGAAGGTCAAAAGCTATCTCGGCTTTGCCGGCGGCTCAGGCATCACACCGGTTCTCTCGATCATCAAGACGGTTCTGGCGCGCGAGCCGAAGAGCACATTCACGCTGATTTATGCCAACCGCCAGACCAGTTCGATCATGTTTCGTGAGGAACTGGAAGACCTGAAGAACTCCTATCTTGGCCGGTTCTCGGTGATCCATATTCTGGAGACGGAAACCCAGGACATCGATCTCTTCACCGGTAGGATCGATGCGGAGAAGATGGAGCTTCTGCTCCGTCTGTGGGTCGACGCCGAGGAGGTCGATACGGCTTTCATCTGCGGCCCGGAGCCAATGATGCTGACCATCGCGGACAGCCTGCGCAAGCACGGCCTTGCCGACGAACAGATCCGGTTCGAATTGTTTGCCTCCTCCCAGCCCGGCCGGGCAAAAGCGCGAACGCTGTCGCAAGTGGCTGCAACGGGTGCCGGGACGTGCGAGGTCTCGGTCACTCTCGATGGCAGCACCCGGAATTTCCAGATGGAGAAAAACGGCAGCTCTGTTCTGGAGGCGGCCATCGCGAACTCAATGGACGCCCCCTATTCCTGCAAGGCCGGGGTGTGTTCGACCTGCCGGGCAAAGGTCATTGAAGGCGAGGTGGAGATGGAAGTGAACCATGCGCTGGAGGACTATGAAGTCCGTGCAGGTTACGTGCTCTCCTGCCAATGCATCCCGGTCTCGGACAAAGTGGTGATCAGCTATGACGAATGAAGCCGTTCTGGACGAAGACACCATGCCCTTGGCCGATTACCTCGCCCGGGGCGGCAAGTTGACGTCGCCAAACAACGTCCCGCCGCGCTACCGCGCCGAACTCCTGCGTTTGATGTCGTCCTTCGTCGACAGTGAACTTGCCGGTTCAGCTGGTTTCGCGGACGCCATCAATTGGGCACCGGGCTTGAAAGAGCGGATCGCGGCCAGCAGGATCACGCTGGAAAAGGTCGACCACGCCGAACAGGTTCTGGACTTGATGAGCGACTTTGGGACCGACAAGGCGCTCTATAACAAGGCGCACTCGTGGTCGGCCCGTCAGCCGCGCGATGCAAAGGTGGATGCAAAACGCCAGGGCGGAGATATGCGCCTGTCGGTGTTTCATTACCCGCTGCAAGGCTGGACAGATGCTGTTGTCATGAATTTCCTGATGGGGCTGGCGACCGTGCACCAACTCAAGGATCTCAACCAGACCTCTTACCAACCGCTTGGCGAAGTGTTCCGCAAGATCTTGCCGCGGGAACAGCGTCACATGGAACTCGGTCTGGAGGGGCTTCAGGTTCTGGCAGTCGACGAGACAGCGCGCCAGGAAGCGCAGTCGTCTGTTGCCTATTGGTTGCCCAAGGTTTCTGAAACCTTTGGTCCGGCCAAGTCGGAGCGGTTTGACCGGCTCAAGCAGATCGGCTTGCGCCAGACGGATAACGAAACGCTTCGAGCCGCCTGGCAAGCTGACGCCAACGAGCGGCTCAACGAATTGAAGCTCACCAAATAAAAAAACATAAAGGGAAATCCAGAATGGCCATGGGGACGACGGCGCGCCGTTTGGAAAGCTATGTGGAAGGCGCCTGGCGCCGCGGAGACGGCGAAGGCCAACCTGTGTTGAATGCTGCCACCGGAAACGTTCACGCGCTGATCGGGACCGCGGGACTCGATTTCAAGGCGGCGCTTGCGTGGGGGCGGGCCAAGGGTGGACCGGCGCTGAGAGCCATGACCATCCACGAACGGGCCTTGATGCTGAAAGCGGTCGGCTTGAAGCTGATGGAACTCAAGGAAGAGTTCTATCTGGAGAACTTTGCGACTGGTGCGACCCGCCGGGACGGCTGGATCGACATCGAAGGCGGGATCGGCACAATGCTGACCTTCGCCTCCAAGGCGCGCCGTGAATTGCCGAACACCAGGGTCCTGACCGAAGGGCCCGTGGAAGTCCTGTCCCGCGATGGATCCTTCGTTGCCCGGCACATTCTGTCGCCCTTCATCGGCGTTGCCGTGCACATCAATGCGTACAACTTCCCGGTTTGGGGGATGCTGGAAAAGATCGCGCCGTCCCTGATCGCCGGCATGCCCTGCATCGTCAAACCGGCCTCGCAAACCGCCTATCTGACAGAGTTGGTGGTGCGGCGGATGCTGGAAACCGGTCTCTTGCCGGAAGGCGCGCTCCAGATTGTGACCGGGTCAGCCGGTGATCTTCTCGGCCATGTCGATGAACAGGACGTGGTCACCTTCACCGGTTCTGCCTCGACGGGTCAGAAACTGAAATCCAGTCCCGCGATCCTGAAACATTCAGTTCGCTTTACAATGGAAGCCGACAGTCTGAACGCATCGATCCTGGGTGCAGATGCCGGTCCCGGCACGGAGGAGTTCGATCTTTTCGTGCGCGAAGTCGCAAACGAGATGACTGTGAAGGCGGGCCAAAAGTGTACGGCCATTCGCCGGATCATCGTGCCAAAGATGCACGAGCAGGCAGCCGTCGAAGCTATTTCCGCCCGGCTGTCCAGGACAAAAGTCGGTTTGCCGGATGATGAGGCCGTGCGTATGGGGGCAATCGTCTCCCTGAAGGACCGCGATGGCGTCAAGGCAAAGGTCGCCGAACTGGCGACGGAAGCGGAGATTGTATCCGGGTCGTTGGACACGGTAGATCTGATTTCCGGCGAAGCGGATCGCGGTGCCTTCATGGCGCCGGTGTTGCTCCACTGCGCGAAACCGCTCACCGCCGAGATCGTCCACTCCGTTGAAGCCTTCGGACCGGTTGCGACCGTCATGTCTTACGAAGACAATCAGGAAGCTGTTGAGCTGGCCCGCAAGGGCCGGGGCTCGCTTGCATCTTCTCTGTTCTCCAATGATGGCGCCTTGGTTCATGACGTGGTCACAGGACTTGCGCCGTTCCACGGGCGCGTGTTGATCGGCAATCGGGGTTCCGCGAAAACCTCCACAGGGCACGGCTCGCCTTTGGCGCCGCTCGTTCACGGTGGCCCGGGCCGGGCAGGGGGCGGCGAAGAAATGGGTGGCATGCGCGGCGTGAAGCATTTCATGCAGCGCTCCGCGATCCAGGGCACACCGGAAATGTTGTCCGCGGTGACCGGGCAATGGGTGGATGGCGGACCGGTGCGCACCGACGTCCATCCGTTCCGCAAGTCATTGGCCGAGCTGAAGATTGGTGATCAGATCGCCACCAGGGCGCGCGAAGTGACGCTGGAAGACGTCGAGCATTTCGCCAATTTCACCGGTGACACCTTCTACGCGCACATGGACAGCGAAGCGGCCAAGGCAAACCCGTTTTTTGAAGACCGGGTTGCCCATGGGTATCTGATCGCATCCTTTGCGGCGGGGCTGTTCGTGGATCCGGAGCCGGGTCCGGTTCTCGCCAACTACGGCTTAGACAACCTGCGCTTCCTTACACCGGTTTATTTCGGCGATAGCCTGAAAGTTCGGCTAACCTGCAAGGAGATCAATCCACGAGAGAACGCCGACCACGGCGAGGTGCGATGGGACTGCCAGGTGACCAACCAGAAGGACGAAGTCGTCGCGCAATACGATGTCCTGACCATGGTTGCCAAGACCTGGCCGCAGGCGGCGTAGAAAGCGATGGAGCGCTGCCGGTCAGCTGATGACCGGCACGCCATTCAGCGGACGGCCTTGACGCCCTCCAGGATCAGGGTGGTGGCGACCTTGGCGTAGTCGTCGCGCGAGATCGGTCCGCCTTCCTTGAACCACATGTAGACCCAGTTCATCATCCCGAAGAGCGACATTGTCACGGGCATCAGCAGAGGGCGGTCCTGGGTGTCGAGATGCGGATGTATGTCTTTCAAGGCATTTGAAAAATGCCGAACAATGCGCCGCTCGATGGCGACGATTTCACTCTTTTGCTCGTCCGACAGCGCGGGGCCGGCATTGAGCTGAACCTTGTGCTGATCGTCTGCTCCCCGGTAGGAATCAAGAACAGTCATCACGAGAGTTTGCAGCCGGTCTTCCGGGGCAAGCTTCGGATCGTCAGCAACTTCCAGAGCCTTGTCGAGGATTGTCAGATGGGAATGGATGATTTCGAAAATCAGCGCGTCTTTCGACGGGTAGTAGTGATAGAGCAGGGACTTTGAAACGCCGGCTTCCTGAGCGATCTGCGCCATGGAGGCCTTTTCCATGCCTTGTGTTGCAAAGACATTCGCTGCGGTCAGCAAAAGGCCATGCTGTTTTTCCTCAAAATCATTGGCGCGGGTTCTCGCCATATGTTCGGAACTCCATTTCTCGGCAAGGTGCCGCCATAGCATCCTAAAGCCTAAATCAAGTCAATTGGCCAGCCAGTTGATGGCCTGCGGCCTCTATCATGGGTGTTTCGTTGCGTCTGCCGGATTATTCCTTGGGCCGGTTGTCGACAACACGTTTGGCTTTACCTTCTGAGCGCTGCAGTGTTTCGGGTTCGTGGATCTCGATTTTCGAAGAAATTCCGATCGTCGACTTGATGTGATGCGCCAGCTCTTGCGCAGACGCTTCCCGTGCCTCGCTGCTGCTGGCATCCGGCATCGCTTCGCCGTGAACAATCATCGCATCCATGCGGCCGGAGCGGACGAGCTCGATATGGAAATGTGCGGCAAGACCCTCACACTTCAGGATCTGCTCCTCGATCTGGGTTGGGAAGACATTGACGCCGCGCAGGATGATCATGTCGTCGCTGCGGCCGGTAATTTTTTCAATTCTGCGCATGGAGCGGGCAGTTCCCGGCAGGATGCGGGTCAGGTCGCGGGTCCGGTAGCGGACCATCGGCAGGCCTTCCTTGGTCAGTGTCGTGAAAACCAGTTCTCCCATCTCACCGTCTGCCAGGACCTCTTCCGTCACCGGATCAATGATTTCCGGATAGAAATGATCTTCCCAGACGTGGAGGCCGTCCTTCGTCTCAACGCATTCCTGCGCAACACCAGGACCCATGATTTCCGAGAGGCCATAAATGTCGACAGCATGCATGTCAAAGGCCTGTTCGATTTCCTGACGCATGGCATTTGTCCAGGGTTCTGCGCCGAAAATACCGACCTTCAATGAGCTTTGCCGGGCGTCGAGGCCACGGCGCCGGTACTCGTCCAAAATGGACAGCATGTAGGATGGCGTCA
>CALDSI010000384.1 GCA_937911395.1 uncultured Labrenzia sp. | reverse complement strand
CGTCCAGGTTCTCCACCCGCCCAAGCAGATGAATATGCTCGGAGGCGAGCGTCTGGACCGTCCCGGATTCCACCTTGCCAACCACCTGTAAGGTGAGCGGTTGCTCAAGGCTGAGATTGACCTTGGGCAGAACCTCATTGGCAAACCAGACAAGGCTGTCGACGTTCGGCGTGTCATCGGCAACAAGGGCGCCGACGAACAAGAGATTGCGGCGATCTGAGAACGGCACATCGCTCGGCTTTGCTTCCAATTTATGCCCTAGGATTTCGACCGGCGCCTGAACGCCGCCCCGGAAGCTGTTGGCTTCTTCGCCGGAAACCGTTGCAATGATGCTCGCCGGCGCCGTCAATGAAATCTCTTCACTTACCAGCGTTGCCGCGCGGTCAGAAGACATTGGCTTGCCCAACATCTCGGCTTTGGAAATATCCCGGTTGGCGAAGACGGCCTCCGCGTCATAGACGATGCGGACCCCGGTGAAAACCTCCGGGTGCTTGTCGAAGATCCGCTTGAACATCGCCATGTTGTGTGGCCGGCTGATGATCAGAACATCATAGCGCGCAGCATTCTGGACCAGATACTCCTCGAACCCGTTGACGCCAAAACCACGCGCTATCTCAACCGTGTCGTTCAACGAGGAATAAATGTTTTCCCAGGCATCAAATGGAAACTGCAGCGGATAGTAGGTCAACTTGTGACCCATCGAGACGATGGTCTCGGCAATGTCCGCAGCCCTTGGATATCCAGCGCCCATATGCCGGTAAGGCACCCGGTCATCGACCATGAGAACAGAGAGCGCATCTTTCCGGCCGCGGATCCGGGCCTTGGAGATGTTGTCTTCCGTCGGTGTATATTGCGCAGCTAGAGAGTCTTTGTGCCGCTCTTTGAATACGACATGGTTTTTCTGCTGCTGCGCGATCGCCCAGTCGCTTTTGGCCGCACTGCCGAATTCGAAGTGGTCGATGATGGCTTTCGGATCATAGACGACCCGGTACCCCCTCTCCCACAAGCGCATGCAGTAGTCGGTTTCTTCGTAGTAGGCCGGCGCATAAATCGTGTCGAAACCGCCGAGCTCTTCCCAAACTTTCTTGGGCGTCAGCAGGAAAGCGCCGGAACAATAGTCAACATCGCGGACGAACATGACATGCGGCGCATCTTCTTCATCGCCGCGCGCATAGCCCAAACACGTGCCGTCGTTCCAGACGATGCTTCCGGCTTCTTGCAGACGGCCATCCAGCAGCATGATTCGGCCACCAACGGCGCCAATGCCCGGGTCCGAGTCCAGGCGTTTGATCGCGGCCTCAAGAGTGCCTGGCCGCATGGTGGCATCGTTGTTGAAGAGCAGAATGTGCTCACCATTCGCCATCTCGGCGGCCTGATTCACCGCCAGAAGGAAGCCGACATTGTCCTCATTCTTGACGATCTTTGCGCCCTTGACCTTGTCAAGAAGCTCATGGGTGCGGTCCGAAGAGGCGTTGTCGATGATGATCACTTCAAGCGTGATGTCCCGCTCCGACTGGAGGGACTTCAGGCAGGGCAGGGTCAATTCGGCATTGTTATAGAGCACCAAAATGATGGACACTTTGGGCGAAAAGGCATGCTGCAGCCGGATTTCTTCATCCCTGTCAAGGAACTTGTCC
Organism: uncultured Labrenzia sp.; assembly: GCA_937911395.1. Taxonomy (GTDB): domain Bacteria; phylum Pseudomonadota; class Alphaproteobacteria; order Rhizobiales; family Stappiaceae; genus Roseibium. The sequence continues at coordinate 5,419 of CALDSI010000384.1, read as the reverse complement.
AGAACATCCTGCTGGAAGCGGCGGAACAGATCTTTTGTCCCGTGACCGCTTTGGGCCGCGATTTCGGTGATGATCGGAGCGATCGCCTGCGTCGTTACCTGAGCGCCTTTAAGGGCCTGCGTGACCAGGGGCGTCACCTGGCTCATGTCCGCGGTGGTCAGATCCTGGCCGACGAAGTAGCGCGGCTTGTGTTCGGTTTTGAGCCTTTCACGTTCAAGCTGTTCGAACTTCGCAATGCGTGAGGCGGTGACCCGGTCAACCAGCTTCTTGCCACCCGGAACCAATGGCAGGACCTTCCGTGCGATGCCCCAACCGTATTTGGCGACCGGTTTCACGCTGGCCTTTAGGCCTGCCCAGTCACGTGATTTCACATCACGAAGTGGCTTTGTGATCCGCCAGCTGGTGGAGCCCAAAACGGCAGCCAGTTGCGCTTCGATTTGCTTGGCCCGGTCGAGTTCGACATAAATCTCGGCAGCTTTGGCTTCCAGTACCTTGTAATCACCGAACAGGCGGCGGTTTTCCTCCTGCAGGGCTTTCACCTGATCCATCCGGCTTTGAACAAGCGAGTTAAAGAACTCGTTTTCCCAGCGCATTTTGGTCTGCTGGTCATTGACTGATGTTTCCATCACGGTCAGACGATCGCGGATGCGGCTTTCTTCCGTTTCCCAGATCAGCCGGTTGCCGATATTGGCGAAGAAGTCGTGCACTTCGCCGCGCAAGGGGTCTTTCAGGCCACAGTGCCAGGTATGGGCTGGTGGCGGGCTCTCACCCACACACAGGTCTCCTAGGCCGTTGCTGTGGGTGAATTCTAAGTGTCGATACTTCTTGGTCAGTTCTTCCCACAGCGCCCAGACGCCGAAGTCGCCGTGGCGCACCACCGTGTCGTGAAACAGGATCACGCCTGACTTGCTCATTTTCGGCAAATAGGCCTCAAAGTCCGCCTTCACCGCGTCGTAGGTGTGCAGGCCGTCAATATGCAGAAGATCGATGGAGCCCTCGTCGAAATCCTGGGCAGCATCGGCAAACCATTTCTGCACCAGCGTGGAGAAATGGTTGTAAAGCGGGTCGTGATAGGCAGACAGCGCCTTTAGAACCTGATCTCCATAAAACCCGGCCTGGTGATCCCCCTCCCAGGCGTCAACGCCAAAACACTTCGTATTGGTCCCAAAGCGTTCCACGCTCTCACAGAAGGTGCAGTAGGATGCTCCTTCATGGACGCCCAGTTCAACGAGCACCCCCGGTTTGGCCGCGGCAACAATCCAGCGCGCAAACGGCAGGTGACCGTGCCACGCCGTTGTTTGCGTCAGATGTTTCGGCTTTGCAAAAAGCGGCGCCGTAATCTCAAAAGACAGGAACTGGTCAGCGGACATTTGGAACTCGGTCTGGGGAGGAACTAAGAAATTTGGAACAATCGGACGGCGGTCTATAGCATGTCCGGCACCCGATCAACATGCCAATACGGGAGATATCTCAGGTCTTCACGCACCGTAAAACCAGGGGCGGCCATCGACAAACACGGATGGAACTGCGGGTCGCGGCGCAGGGAGTTGAACCAGCGTGTCTGCATTCTGGCAACTTCCGCCAGCGCCCGTTCCCGATTTTCCGGGTTCAGGTCATCGGTCCGGGTGGCAGATTCATGGTGAATGAGGGTCGCCTTCGGCTCTATGAGAACCTTGCGGCCAAGCTCCCGCAAGCGCAGACAATAGTCAACGTCGTTGTAGGCGACTTGCAAGGCCGGATCAACCCCCTTCATGGAGAGGAACAGATCGCGGCGGGTGAGCATGCAGGCGGCTGTCACGGCAGAGATTTCCTGGGCCTCCATGCCCATGCCGGAGGTGTGCATCCACACCGGTTCTTCTTTCAAACCGAGGTGTGTGGCCACTCCGGCCTCAGCGCCGATCACCGCGCCGGCGTGCTGGATCCGGCCGTCCGGATAATAAAGCAGCGCGCCAACAGCCCCGGCATTTGCCGATTGCAGCGCCGTTACCATATGCCCGAGCCATTCCGGATCGGTCATCTCAATGTCGTTGTTCAGGAACAGCAACAGCTCACCGTTTGCAGCTTCAGCCGCCTGATTGTTCAGACTTGAGAAGTTGAACGGCACATCGATGCGCAGGATACGGACATGTGCCTGTTTTGCTTTTTCGGCGAAGAACCCAAGCGTTTCCGGCTTTTCGCTGCCATTGTCGATGACGATGATTTCCAAATTAGGATAGTTCGTTACCTGCTCAAGGCCTTCAAAGACCTTCTGCATAAGCGCCAAACCATCCCGCGTTGGAATAATGACGGAAACCATGGGATGGGCAGAGACAGCTGGCAGTGCACCGCTCTCCTGGTTTACGGCCTCGCTGCCTTTAACCGCGACCAGCGGATAGGGCAGGTGGGTCACCTGAGGAGCCGGGATAACACGCGATAACTGAACCAGAAGATCGTGATACCAACGATCGCCCCGACGGCCGTCCGGCTGGACGCGTGCCAGAATGTCCCGGTCAACGACAACAATGCCTCCAGTGGCATCGCGCTGCTGCAACAGTGTTTGATCCCACGGCTTGTTCAGGAGAAGCGCTTCAATGTTCAGCGCGTCGCCTACTTCGACGGCATCACAGTAGTAAAGCATCGATTTCCGGTAATGCCGGTGCTCCTGAACGATGGCCTGCAGGAAACCCTTGGACGGATACACCGGCTTGCCGATCAAGACGGAGAAGTCAGCGTCACTGCCGTGGAACCTTTCGGCCAGCGCGAGCGACCAAATGCCATGGTTCCCAAGAGCAAGCGCTGTGATGCGGTCGTCTTGCACCTCGTAGAAATCGGCAATTTCTGAGATTTTTTCAGCGGCCTCATCTCCACGCAGGAGAACCAGATGCCAGTCCTGAAAGGGTTGGCTGAGAAGGCGGTCAAACACCTCCACCAGCATTTCCGGCGCGCTCTGATACGCCTTAAGATCAAGAAAGATGTCGAATGAGAGGCCCGCGTCAGCGTCTCTCGACACCAGGTGGTTGAGGGTTTCGCGATCAAGATCGAAATTTCCCTTGCCCCACTTGAGCGCTTCAGCGTCTTGGATTCTAGCCAACTTGCACCTCTTAAAAGAACCTCGCAGACCCATCCTGTATTAAGATGGTCGAAGCTGGTCTCGCAGTTTTATGTTTTGCCGGCCGGGCCGGTCAACGATTAGTCTCGACCTTGATGTCCAGCATCGGAACGCCCATCAGCCCATGCGAGAAGTGGCTGGTCGGTACGCTCAGGAACATTGCGTCATCAATCCAGTGGTGCTGGATGTGATCGGCTTCCGTGCCTTCCGCAATCGCAACCGTGACCGAGAAGTCACCTGCATGCAGATATGGCAGTTGAAAGGTGAAATTTGCCACCATGTCCTTACCCGGTTTGATCGTGGCATCCTGATCTTTCAGGGTCAGGAAGGTGGTATCGCCAAAAAGGTTCTGGCCCAACCGGTCCTTGATGTAGAAGCCGATGATCGGCATGCCGATCTCGTTGATCGCCTTGGCTGTGACGCGCAGCGTTACGACCTCTCCGCCATAAACAACGGTCTTGCGCGTGCCTTCCTGGTCAACGACACAGACATCGACGATTTCCGCCCCCTTGTGCCCGGACCATTCTGCGCCGGGATCAAAATCGAAGACCTAGATCTGGTTGGCATATTCAGAGTTGCGCAAGAGTTCGTCACGAGGGTCCACCACAACCTGCGGCTTGAATTACTCAGGCTCATCCTTTTCCGCATCGCCGGACCGACTGCTGATCTGGAACGTGCCCTGCTCGTCGTTGGCGGAGTTGATGCCCGCCATGTAATGGCGGCAGACATCCTTTGCCGGTCCGATCTCCTTGACACGTCCTCCTTCCAACCACACTGCCCGGTCACAGAGCTTCGTGGCGGCTGCAATATCGTGCGTCACGAACAGGATCGTGCCGTGTTCTTTGAAGCGGTTGATGAAGCGCATGCATTTTTGCGTAAAGGCCGCATCGCCAACAGACAGGATCTCGTCGATGATGAGAATGTCGGCATCCACGTGGGCAGCAACCGCAAAGGCAAGGCGGGCATACATGCCGGACGAGTAGAGCTTGACAGGCTGATCTATGAAATCGCCGATACCAGCGAAATTGATGATGTCATCATACCGGTCTTCGATTTCTTCCTCGGTTAACCCAAGGATCGAGGCGGCAAGGTAGACGTTTTCACTGCCCGTGAATTCCGGATTGAACCCAGCGCCCAGCTCCAGCAGCGCCGCAATCCGGCCGTTGCGTTTCACAGTTACCGCGCTCGCTTCCAGCGAGCCGGATACAATTTGCAAAAGCGAGGATTTGCCAGCGCCATAGCGTCCGAGCAGGCCGAGCGTTTCGCCCTTGCTGACCTTGAACGATACGTCACTGAGGGCCCAGAACTCGCGGAAGTACTTTTTCCGGCCCCGCCACAGCATCTGCTTCAGGCGGTCTTCCGGCCGTTCATAGATCGTGTAGAACTTGGCCAGGTTGGAGATTTCCAGCATCACCTCATCAGACGACATCTGCAAAGCCCTTCTTCACTTTGTTGAACCACCAGCCGCTGAACAGGAAGAACGCCAGCATCAGGCCCGTGATCAGGGCAAGGCCCAGGATATTGGGAACAATTCCGAAGAGCGTGATGGCGCGCAGCTGTTCCATCATGAAAGCGAGGGGGTTGAGGTAGATGAAGATCCGGAAACCTTCCGGGATCGCCTGGATCGGGTAAAAGATCGGGCTCAAAAACATGAGCATCGTCACAACAACACCGACAAGCTGCTTCAGATCCCGGATGTACATTCCAACGGACGACAGCAGCCAGACCGACCCCACGACAAAGAGCATGAGCGGAAGCAGCACCAGCGGCAGGAAGATCATCGTCCAGTGTAGCGTTCCAATCAGGACAAGCTGACCGATCAGCAACAATACATAGCTGATCAGAAAGTTGACCAGCGCCCCGCCAACCGACACCCAGGCAAGTGTATCGAGCGGAAAGACGACCTTCTTAATGTAAGCGACATTTTCCAAAAGCAGGGTCGGCGCGCGGTTCGCACAGTCGGCAAACATCTGATAGATGATCAGCCCGCAAAACAGGATCAGGGCAAACTGGCCCTTTCCGGTGACTTCTACATTCCAGCGGCTTTGAAAGACCACGCTGAAAACGAATGTGAACACGAGCAGCAGGAACAGTGGAGTTAAAACGGTCCAGGCCATGCCAAGCATGGAGCCCCGGTAGCGGGCCTGCAGATCCCGTTTGACCAGGCGCCATATCAGTTTCCGATTATCGATAAAGCTCGATAGGATGGAGTGCATATTCCATTTGCCTTAAATGTGCCGGCCCGCGGCCTCAACTCGGTTGGTCAGCCTCGAACGGTGCCGCACACATTGAAGGTGCAGCTGCCTTTGCCGTGTAAGCCGCGCTTGTCCT